>JBAUJO010000212.1:0-48890 GCA_049683875.1 Ornithinimicrobium sp. | reverse complement strand
CCGCCACCGAACGTGCGGAGGTGGCAGCGGTCGACGGTGCTGTCGGGCTGGCCATCTCGGCGTGGGACTACCTGGCCGACGACGACCTGGCCGATGCGGTAGCCCGTGAGTTCACCGAAGCCGGCGGACCCGTTGACGTCCCCCACTACTTCGACTGACGGCACTGCTTCGACTGATCGCACCCCGTCGACTGACCACGAGCGTTCGGAGAGTCCATGACCAGCACATCCAGCACCGCGAGGACGTCATTCGGGGACCGGCTGCTCACCCGCATCGAGATCGCGGGCAACAAGCTGCCGGAGCCGTTCGCCCTGTTCCTGTGGCTGATCCTGATCACCGGGGTCATCTCGACCGCGATGGCATGGTCGAACGTCGAGGTCCAGGTGCCGGGATCGGAGGAGGGGCCGATCGTCATCCGAGGCCTGTTCACCGGCGACGGCCTGGCCTGGCTGACCAGCAACCTGGGCGCCAACTATGTCGGCTTTCCCCCACTGCAGACGGTCATCACCATCCTGTTGGCGGTCGGGGTCGCCGAGAAGACCGGCATGCTGGCCGCTGTCGTCAGGGTGTGCTTCGGGTCGGCGCCGCGGTGGCTGCTGCCGTACGTCGTGGGGCTCGTCGGGGTGACGGGGTCGATCATGGCCGACTCCGCGTTCATCGTCATTCCGCCGTTGGCCGCCATGGTCTTCAAGGCCGCTGGGCGTCATCCAGTCGCGGGCATCCTCGGTGGCTTCGCTGCGGTCGGCGCGGGCTACTCCACAGCGCTCGTGCCGACCTCGCTGGACGCCCTGTTCGCGGGGATCACCACCGGAGTCATGGAGAGCCTGCCAGGTGTGGAGACCACGGCGGTCAACCCGGTCTCCAACTACTACTTCAACGTGGTGTCGGCCATCGTGCTCGGTGCGATCTGCGGGTTCATCATCGACAAGGTCCTCGAGCCGCGGCTGTGGCGCCAGGACGTCCCGCTGGACCCGACCGGCGCCGCCTCGGACAAGAAGGACGATGAGGGCGACGACGAAGAGATGCGCTCCGAGCTGACGGCGCCGGAGACCCGCGCTCTGCGATGGTCACTGATCGCCGGAGCCATCCTGACCGCGGTGGTGCTGGCGGCGACGCTGGTGCCCTCCTCACCCTGGCGCAACGCCGACGGGAACTTCCTGCCGGAGTCGCCGCTGCTGGACTCGGTGGTTTTCCTCGTCTTCGCCTACTTCATGGTCATGGGTGTGGTCTTCGGCGCGGTGGTCGGCACCGTCGAGGGGATCAAGGACGTCGTCACGATGATGGGTGGCGCCCTGACCGACATGATCAGCTTCCTGGTCCTGGCGTTCGTGCTCGGGCAGTTCATCGCGTTGTTCGCCTGGACCGGGATCGGTAGCTGGATCGCCGTGCGGGGCGCGGACGGTCTGGAGAGCATCAACCTCACGGGCTTCCCTGCCGTGCTCGGGTTCATCCTCCTGGCCTCCATCCTCAACCTGTTCATCGTCTCGGGCTCGTCGATGTGGACATTGATGGGGGCCGTGTTCGTCCCCCTCTTCGCCCTGCTCGGTCTCGAGCCGGCCTTCACTCAGGCGGCCTTCCGGGTGGGGGACTCGGCGACGCAGATCATCACCCCGCTCAACCCGTACATGATCGTGCTGCTCGGGCTGCTGCGTCGCTATGAACCCGACGCTGGGCTGGGCACGGCCATCGCCCGGCTCATCCCGTTCGTGGTCCCGTTCTGGTTGGCATGGGCCACTTTGGTCGGGATCTGGTACTTCGCCGACCTGCCCCTGGGGCCGGGAAACGGCATCTTCCTATAGGCCCTTTCGGCCGCTGCTTCCTACGCCACGACACGCCGGTTCGCGACACGCCGCGCGGCTCTTGCATCGCGCGCCAGCAGGGACGCATACTCACGATATGGACACGAGTTCCATCATGTGACCCGTTCGAAAGGTTTGTTCCATATGTCTCAGAACGTCCCGTCGGTCGACCAGAGCGGCCGCTCGGTGCCCGTGAACCTCCGTCAGTCCGGCCGCACGCCGGTGGAGATGTTGATCGACACTCGCGTCCGCAAGTCCCCCTACTGGCAGCTGTCCATCGAGGCCGGCTGCTGGCGTGGGCAGGTCTACAACCGCATGTACCACCCTCGCGGCTACGTCCGCCCCGAGGACGGCGGCATGATGGTGGAGTACGACGCCCTGGTGAACCACGTCACCCTCTGGAACGTGGCCGTGGAGCGGCAGATCCAGGTCAAGGGCCCGGACGCCGAGGCGTTCACCAACTACGTCATCACCCGTGACGCCACTCGTATCGAGGTGATGAAGGCGAAGTACGTCATCCTCTGCAACGAGGCCGGCGGCATCCTGAACGACCCGGTGCTGCTGCGCATCGCCGAGGACGAGTTCTGGTTCAGCATCTCCGACAGCGACCTGCTGCTGTGGCTGCAGGGTGTCAACGTCGGGATGCGCTTCGACGTCACCATCCAGGAGATCGACGTCTCCCCGGTGCAGGTCCAGGGGCCGAAGTCCGAGGCGCTGATGAAGGACCTGGTTGGCCAGGCGGTCACCGAGATCCCCAGCTACGGACTGCTCGCGGCTCAGATCGAGGGCCTGGACGTCATCGTGTCCCAGACCGGCTTCACCGGTGAGAAGGGTTACGAGATCTACCTTTACGACGCGACCCTGCACGCCGAGACGATGTGGAACGCGGTGCTCAAGGCCGGCAAGGCCCACAACCTGATGGTGGTCGCCCCCGCCCACCACCGCCGCATCGCCGCCGGCATCCTTTCCTGGGGCCAGGACCTGGACGTCGAGACGCTGCCCTTCCAGACCAACCTCGCCTACCAGGTGCCCAAGGCGAAGGAGGCCCACTACATCGGCAAGTTCGCGCTGGAGGAGGCCCGGTCCCGGATCGAGGCCGGTGAGACGCCGTTCAGCCACAAGCTGGTAGGCATGCGTCTGGGTGGTCAGCCGATCACCGACTACGCGCCGGACCACTGGCTGATCTCCACGAGTGAGGACGGCGAGCCGGTCGGCTACGTCACCTCCCCGTGGTTCTCCCCGGAGCTCGACTCCAACATCGCCATGGGCTTCGTCCCGATCTCAGCCACTGAGATCGGCACCGAGCTGTGGGTGCACCTGCCTGAGGAGTATGCCGAGACGCCCGGGGTTCCGGTGCACGCCGAGGTGTGCGAGGTGCCCTTCCGTGCCTCGGTCAACCCGAACCAGCGCGAGATCCTGAAGAAGAAGGGTCTCGAAGCGGCCATCTAGTCGGTACGCAACGATAGGCAAGGGGCGGGGTGCGCACGGGCATCCCGCCCCTTGCCATGTCCGCCGTGCGGCGGTCGGTGGTGCTGGCCGCCACCGCCCTCGCCCGGTGCCGCGCAACGCGACACAGGTGTCGCTCGGCGGGAGTAGTGTCAGGTCATGCAGACCGACAGCTCGCCCGACGCCACCCCTGAGCCGGGCCTCGGCGAATCCGTGGCCGACTCCGACACCCCCGGGCACGGTCCCGGCCCGAACCCGAGCGGACCTGACCGCGGGGGGGAGCCAGAGCCTGGGCCCGGCCCGGATCAACACCCCAGTCCGGACGGCGAGCCCGAGCGTGGCCCCGGGCCCAACCCTTCACCGAGCCCCGACTCCGAGCCCGAGCCCAGCCCCGGACCGCCCAGCACGTAGCCAGGCTGGCCGCGCACGTCCGTCCCTGCTGTACGCCCCTCCCTCGGGCCCGCGGGCAGCGTTGTTCGAGCCGGTGCTCCGGCGCTATCCCATGACGAGGTTGAGCAGCACCAGCAGTGGGATCGAGCCCGCCCAGACCGCGGTCGTGATCCCGGACCAGCCGCGCAGCGCGGCGGTGCCTTCCAGCCCGGTGAACCGGGTGACGACCCAGAAGTAGGAGTCGTTGAAGTAGCTGAACACCATAGAACCCGAGGTGCAGGCCAGCACCGCCACGACGGGGTCGATCCCGAGGGTGTCGATGAGCGGTGCTGTCACCGACGCTGCGGTCACCATCGCGACGGTGCCCGATCCCTGGGCTACGCGCACGAGCGTGCCGATCACGAACGGCACGAGGAAGCCCGGCAGGGCGGTGCTGGCCACCGCTTCGGCCAGCGCGTCGCCCACGCCGGACTCCCGCAGCACGTTGCCGAGCGCGCCACCGGCGCCGGTGATGAGCAGGATGAGGCCAGCTGAGGCAGCCGCATCGGCGAACCAGCCCTGCACGCGGGTGCGCGGCGTCCAGCGCGGGAGCAACAGGTAGACAGCCAGCAGCACGCCGATGATCAGTGCGACCACTGGGTTACCGATGAACGAGAAGGGCACGGCCCAGCTCGACGGCTCGTAGTCCTCGACGAGCTCGCCCTGGGCGCTGCGGTCGATCGCTGCGGTGACGGTGTTGAGCACGATGAGCAGCAGCGGCACGGCGAGCGGGAGGGAGGCGACGAGCGCTCCCACGGTGTGTGGTGGTGCCCCTTCCGGCGGTTCGCCGAGTGCTTCCGGCGTCTGCTGGTGGTCGAGGTCGACCGAGCCGTCGTCCTGGCCGGCATGGCTGTCGTCCTCGTGGTTGTCGGGGTCGTCGTGGCGGGTCTCGCCCTTGCCGGTCGAGCCGGAGTGGCGTTCCAGGGTGCTGGTGCCCGACCCGCCGGTGGTGGCGGTGGCATACACCTGCTCCTGCACGTCGGTGCGGACCTCGCTCTCCAGGCTCGGCCCGATCCAGCGGGCGTAGATGACCACGACCGGCAGCAGCAGGACGGTGAAGATCAGCCCGACCAGGATGACGGCCCCCAGGTCCGCCCCGAGGATGCCGGTGACGGCCAGAGGGCCCGGGGTAGGAGGCACGAGGTGGTGGGTCAGGGTCATGCCGCACCCGAGGGCCAGCGCCAAGGTGACGTAGCCGGCCTTCTTCACGCGGGCGATCGAGCGGGCCAGCGGGTTCATGATCACGTATCCGGAGTCGCAGAACACCGGGATGGAGACCAACGCGCCGACGCTTCCCATCGCCCAGGGTTCGCGACCCTTGCCGAACACCTTGAGGAAGGCCGTGGCCAGGGAGTTGGCGGCACCGGAGACCTCGAGGATCTTCCCGATGGCCACGCCGAGCCCGATGACGATGCCGATCGAGGCCAAGGTGTTGCCGAAGCCGGTGGTGATGGAGTCCATGATGTCCAACACGGGCTGGCCGGCGATGAGGCCGGTGACCAGCGAGGCGATGAGCAACGCCACGAAAGCGTCGAGCCGGGTGCGCAGGACCAGCACCACGATGGTGGCGATGCCGAGCACCAGAGCGAGCAGGAGCTGGACGTCCATCTGAACCCTCCCAGGGCGTCACCCCGGGCGCCGCTGCCCGGGTGCCCTCACTCTGCGGGAGGGGTTTCGCCGCGTCAAGCCGAAAACACCGGGTCATACTGCACGAGAGGATGATGAGCGACAGACCCGACACAGCGAAGGACAGTGACGACATGACCGAGAACGACATCTGGCCCACCGAGCGCACTGCGGTGCTGACCGGGGCCGCCTCGGCCCGAGGGATCGGGCGGGCCAGCGCGCAGAGGCTGGCCGCCGACGGCTGGTCCATCGCCATCCTCGACCGTGACGGTGAGGCGGCGCGTGGTGCAGCCGAGGACATCGAGAGCGCGCACGGGGTCGCCGCCCTGGGCCTCGGCACCGACGTCTCGGACGAGAGCTCGGTGAACGCCGCGGCCGAGGAGGTGGAGGCGTCGCTGCCACCGGTGGTCGGTTTGGTCAACCTGGCCGGGATCAGCTCCCCCACCCCCTTCATGGAGGAGACACGACAGGCATGGGACCAGGTCTTCGCGGTCAACATGACCGGGACGTTCCTGGTCACCCAACGCCTGTTGGCCGGGATGATCGAGCGGCGCCTGGGCCGAGTGGTCAGCGTGTCCTCCATCTCCGCCCAGCGCGGCGGCGGCACCTACTCCAAGGTGGCGTACAGCGCGTCCAAGGCAGCCATCATCGGGTTCACGCGTGCGCTGGCGCGCGAGATGGGCGAGCACCGGATCACGCTGAACTGCGTGTCTCCCGGCCCCGTGGACACCGACATCATGGGTGGCCCGCTGGATGAGGAGCGGAAGGCCTCGATGTCATCGGACGTGATCATGGGCAGGGTCGGGCAGGTGGGGGAGGTGGCCGCCCTGATCCAGTTCCTGCTCGGCCCTGATGCCGGGTTCATCACCGCAGCGACGTACGACATCAACGGCGGGCTGCAGATCTCCTGACCCGGCGAGGCCGGTAGCGCGGAAAGCGTTGGGAGCCGGTTCGGGTGGCGCTGAGCCGGTGTCGGTGGAGCGGTCCATCATGGGTACATGCACCTGGCGACCGCGCTGACTCTCGGCCAGCACCTGCTTCGCGAGCACGGGCTGAGCGACTGGACGGTGGTGCTGGACCACGCCCGCGCTCGCTTCGGCGTCTGCCGACCCGACCGGCGTCAGATCGGGCTGAGCCGCCGCCTCACCGTGCTGTCCTCTGAGGCGGAGGTGCGCAACACCCTGCTTCACGAGATCGCCCATGCCCTCGTGGGCGCCGACCACGGTCATGACGCGGTATGGCGTGCCCGGGCGTTGGCCATCGGCTGCGACGGACGCCGCACGGACGACATCCCGGAGTCGGCGCAGGGGCCCTGGGTGGGCCGATGCCCCGCTGGTCACACCGTGCGACGTCATCGGCGTCCCCGACGGGTGGGTGCGTGCCGACTGTGCTCGGCGGGGCCCTTCGACCCGTCCGCGATCTACACCTGGACCTTTCGGGGAGCTCCCGCTCCGATGCTGGCCAGCTACAGCGCCGAGCTGGTCAGCATCCGCCGCCGCTACGGCATCCAGGTCGCCGGGGATGAACAGGTGATGCCGGGATGAGCCCCGGTCCATCCCTTGGACCCGCCAAGATGCACCGAGAGCCGACGTGAGCAGCCCGTCAGAGCGGCCGACCGAGAAGACGTGCGCGTCGTGCGGGCGGCGCATCACGCCGCGCAAGAGGTGGGCGCGGGACTGGGATCAGGTCCGCTACTGCTCGGCGGCCTGCCGTCGGCACGGCGTGACACAGATCGACCGGCAGCTCGAAGCGTCCATCCTGACCCTGCTGGCGGCGCGGAAGTCCGGAGCGACCATCTGCCCCTCAGACGCCGCGCGAGCCGTCGCTGCACAGACCCCGTCCGCGGGGCAGGCCGCGGAAGAAGCCGAGGCCTGGCGAAGCCTGATGGAGCCCGCTCGTCGGGCGGCGCGCCGTCTCGTGGCGCAGGGATGGGTGGAGATCACCCAGCGTAGTCAGGTGGTGGATGCTTCGACCGCCCGCGGGCCCATCCGTATCCGTCTGGTCCCCTAGGCGGCCCCGAGGGAGGCGTCGGCACCATCCGTGAGCATGCCGCCGGTCTTGGGCGTAGTCAGGCCCGGGCGCCGCTGCTAGGTTGTGCCCGGCGGCATTGGGGTCGTCAGCAGCGTTGCGAGACGGTGGGATTCCTATGGTGGGACGGACGGCCACGGCGATGGCCGGGTTGGCGGTAGCCGCCCTCACCGGCGCCGCGGCCTACCAGGCGGGTAGCTCAGACCCAGAGGGCGGGGCGCGGTCGTCGCTGACGCTGATCGCCCCGGCCTCTCCCGGGGGCGGATGGGATGGCCTCGCTCGGACGATGCAGCAAGTGCTGCGCTCCGAGGGGATCGTGGCGAGTGTGCAGGTCGTCAACATCCCCGGTGCTGGCGGGACGATCGGTCTAGCCGGGCTGGAGGATCGCAGGGGTGACGGACAGACCCTGATGATCACGGGGTTGGTGATGGCCGGCGCGGTCGAGCTGAACGACTCGCCGGTGACCTTCGAGGACGTCACGCCGGTGGCCATGCTGACCGAGGACTACGAAGTCATGGTTGTGCCGGCCGACTCGGAGTTCGAGGACCTCGATGGATTCATGCAGGCCTGGAAGCAAGACCCGGGGGGCACGGCCATCGGCGGCGGCTCGCTCGGCGGCACCGACCAGCTCGTGGCCGGCCTTCTCGCGCAGTCGGGTGAGATCGACCCCGCCGAGCTGAACTACATCGCCTACCCCGGTGGTGGGGAGGCGCTGGCGTCTCTGCTCTCGGGCAACGTGGCTGCCGGGTTCAGTGGGTACGCAGAGTTTGCGCCCCAGATCGACGCGGGCAAGCTCAGGGCCTTGGGGCTCTCTGCGGACGAACCGGTCGAAAACGTGGACGTCCCGGTCTTCCCCGAGCTCGGGTACGAGGGGGCGGTGCTACCGAACTGGCGCGGGGTGCTCGCCCCACGTGGTTTGGATTCCACCGAAAGCGAGACCATCCAGGAGATCCTGGACGAGATGGTGGCCACCGATGCGTGGGCTGAGGCGCTGGAGCGGAACCAGTGGACCGACGCCTACCTCACCGGCGAGGACTTCCAAGCCTACGTCGACACCCAAAGTGAGGACGTCATCGCGTTGCTCGAGAAGCTGGGGCTGCTGTGAGCACGGCCCAGCCCGGCGCAGACAACGAGCCCGTGCGACGACCGACGTGGCATGACCGGGCGCCGGGTTTGGTCACCGCGGCCATCCTGGTGGTGCTGCTGACCTTCCTGACCATCGGCATCCTCACCATGACGGTCCCCTCGGGTGCAGAACCACCGGGTCCGAAGGTGTTCCCGACCATCGTTGCGGTGCTGACCGGCGTCCTGCTGGTGATGCAGCTGGTCGCGCTGTCCCGTCCTGCGGTGCGGACGATGAAGGCAGACCCAGATCCCGGTCAGGACACCGACGATGCCCCCGAGGCGAGGGCCCCGGGAACCCACGATCCAGACGACGTCAACTCGCGTGCGCTGGTGGGAGCGATGGGCTCGTTCCTGGTGTTCAGCCTACTGCTACAGCCGGTGGGATGGCTGATCTCTGCGGCACTGCTCTTCACCGGCGTCGCCTGGTCGATCGGTGCCCGCAACCTGCCGACGGTCCTCGGCGCGGGGTTGGCGATCTCGTCCGTGGTCCAGCTGGCCTTCGGTGGCGGCCTGGGGCTTGCCCTTCCGGCCGGCATCCTCGAAGGAGTGTTCTGAGATGGACGCGCTCTCTTCGCTGATCGAGGGTCTCGGTGCTGCGCTGACTCCGATGAACCTGTTGTGGGTGTGCGTCGGGGCAGTCCTGGGAACGGCCGTGGGCGTGTTGCCAGGACTGGGGTCGGCGATGGCGGTGGCGCTGCTCCTCCCGATCACCTTCACGCTGGATCCGACCTCGGCGCTGATCATGTTCGCCGGCGTGTACTTCGGCGGGATGTTCGGAGACGCCACTTCGGCAATCCTGTTGAATACGCCCGGCACCTCGGCGGCCATCGCCACAACCTTCGAAGGCCATCGTATGGCGCTGGACGGACGCGCCCCTCAAGCGCTGGCCGCTGCGGCCGTCGGCGCCTTCATCGGTGGCGTGCTGGCCACATTGGTCGTGGTCTTCTCCGCCGAGCAAATGGTGCAGCTCGCCCTGAAGCTGGGACCGGAGGACTACTTCGCCATCGCTGTGTTCGCCTTCGTCGCGACGTCGGCGATCGTGGCCGAGTCGGTGATCCGCGGGCTGACGTCTATTGCCATCGGCCTGACGATTGCCATGGTGGGCGTCGAGTCGATCTCGGGGGCCACGCGGCTGACCGCCGGCGTGCCCGAGCTCTTCGACGGGATCAGCATCGTGGTCATCACCGTCGGACTCTTGGCGCTCGGCGAGGTGTTCAACGTCGCGGCCTCGGCGGGCAAGGGAGGCCCCGAGCAGGTGCTCGGCACCGGAAGGCCCTGGCTGGGACGTCACGAGTGGCGTCAGGCAGCCCCGGCCTGGCTGCGTGGAACGGCCTTCGGCCTGCCGTTCGGAGTGATACCAGCAGGCGGGGCTGAGATCCCGACCTTCCTGGCCTACGGCACCGAGCGGGCGCTTGACGGCAGGAACGAGCCACGCCGCTTCGGCAAGGGGGCCATCCAGGGTGTCGCCGCCCCGGAGGCAGCCGGCAACGCGACGGCCGGCACCGCCATCGGTGCACTCTTGGCGCTCGGTCTGCCAACGTCGGCCACAGCAGCGATCCTCATCGCTGCCTTCCAGCAGTACGGCCTCCAGCCGGGCCCCCTGTTGTTCACCGGCGAGAGCGAGCTGGTGTGGACGCTGTTGGCCAGTCTGCTGGTGGGGTCGGTCGTCCTGCTGGTACTGAACCTGGGGTTCGCTCCGTTGTGGGCCAAGTTGCTGGTGATCCCGAAGGCCTATCTCTACGCCGGAATCACGGTGTTCTGTGCCCTCGGCGTGTGGTCCACCAGCGCCACCGTGGTCGACCTGTGGCTGGTGCTGGGGATCGGGGCGCTGGGATGGGTCATGCGTCGCTATGACATCCCCCTCGCCCCGGTGCTTATCGCGGTGGTGCTGGGCCCATTGGCCGAGACCAGGTTCCGCCAGGCGCTCGCTATCAGCCAGGGCGACGCTACGGTGCTGGTCACCAGCCCCTTCTCGGCCGTGCTGTACGCGATCCTCGTGCTGGGCCTGGTGGTGGCGGTGGTGATCAGGCAGCGTCGCCGCCGACCGGCCAGGTCGTCCTACAACGCGTCAGCCTCGTCCTCGCGACGATAGCGAAGGACAGTGGTGACGTACGGGAGTCCCACCTCATCCGTGTCGTCGAGATCTGGCCATTCGGTCGATACCGCCCGTTCGGTCGCGTCTCGCAGCGACGACTGTTCGGCGGCTGTGGCCTCCAGGTAGTAGGACCGGGTGGTCACCAGGTCCCGCAGGTCGCTGCGTGTCATCGGCTGCGACCACCGCATATCGAGCCGTTGTGCCGATCCGAAGGGGCCGCTGGGTGGGTGCGCCCAGGGATCTGCGCCCCGCCCCGGCCTGGTGCCTACCTGCTGCGCCAGCGGGATGCTGTGCATCGCCTCCTGCACCCGGTCCACCCATCCGACGTGGCTGTCCAGCATGGTCCACAACAGCGACACGTAGCCACCCGGGCGCAGGATGCGCGCGACCTCACGCGACGCGGCTGGAGGGTCGACCCAGTGCCAGGCCTGGGCGAAGGTGACGACGTCGACGCTGGCTCCGGGCAGGCCGGTCGCCTCCGCACGGGCGGCGCGCACGCTCAGGTGTGGCAGTCGGGCGCGGAGCTGCTCACGCATCGCGGAGGACGGCTCGACCGCGACCACGCGGTGCCCCCGCCGCAGCAGCAGCACCGTGAGCTTCCCGGTCCCCGCGCCGACGTCGACCACGTCGGCCCCCGGCAGCGGGGCGCAGAAGTCCACCGCCTCGGGGGGCGGAGCGGGACGCAGCCGGTCGTAGCGATCAGCGCCACTGCCGAAGGTTCCCTGGAGTGACGGTGTGTCGCTCATCGCGCGACCTCCCGGGCAGGTAGCGCGTCGCGGGGTCGAGTCACGGCGTAGAGCTTCATGTCGACCCGGCGACCCCCGATGCGCTGGTGGCTCGCCATCGTGCCCTCGTAGGCGAAACCCGCGCTGCGCGCGACGCGGACCGAGGCGACGTTCCACGGCTCGATGCAGGCCTCGATGCGGTGGAGCTCGGGCAGGGTCCAGGCGAAGGTCAGCATCGCGCGCAAGGCCCGCGCGGCGACGCCGCGCTCCCGGAAGCGCGGAGCGACGGCCCACCCCGCGCTGCCGCGCCCGACGTCGAGCTCGCGCAGCCACAGGCCGACTCCGCCGACGGCGGCATCGTCACGGGTGGTGGCCGCGCAGAACGAGAATCCAGCGCCCTCCGCGAGGCGTCCGCGTTGACGTTGGATGTAACCCAGGGCCTCCTCGCGGGTGGCGTGTGCCGGCAGGCTACCGATCAGCGGCACGTAGGGGTCGCTCGCGAGGTCCATCACCATCTCGACGTCGCGTTCCTCGAACTGCCGGAGCCGCACCCCATCGAACTGCGGAGGTTCGGTCGGCCAGGTCAGAGCGGCGACGGGATCCCCGGTCATCGGCGATACACGGCGGCGCTGTTCGAGGTTCCGACGCTCAGGGCTCGGTGGGCCGGACCGAAGGCTCGTCGATGGAGGTCACCACGTCGACCTGTGGATACTGCGGATCCCACATCTGTGCGTAGATGTCGTGGATGGGGTCGTCCAGCTCCACGGTCGCGACCCCCTCCTGCACCGCGGCCTGCGCCACCCTGACGGCGACGGCGGCGGAGACCGCTCTCAGCTGGCGCATCGAGGGCAGGACAGGAGCGCCCGCCTTGCCGGCTCGCGTCATGTCGGCGACCGCCTCGGAAGCGGCGGCGATCATGCCGTCGGTCACGCGCGAAGCGCGGACGGCGACCGTTCCGAGGCCGATGCCGGGGAAGACGAGGGCGTTGTTGGCCTGGGCGATCTCGTGGGTGATGCCGCCGTACGACACCGGCTTGAACGGTGAGCCGGTGGCGATCATCGCGCGGCCGTCGGTCCAGCGCAGCAGGTCCTCCGGGATCGCCTCCGACAGGCTGGTCGGGTTGGACAGCGGCATGATCACCGGTCGTTCACAGTGGGCCGCCATCTGGGTGACGAGCGCCTCGTCGAAGGCGTCGGGCTGCGCGGAGGTGCCGATCAGAATGGTCGGCTGCACGTTCCGCACGACGTCGGGCAGGCCGTAGCGTCCGGGGCTCCTGAGGGCCCAGTCGGTCAGCTCCTCCTCCTGGCGGGCGTACGGCTTCTGGAACGACCGCATGCGCGACCCGGTGTGCAGCAGACCGCGACTCCCCAGCCCCCAGAAGCGGGCTCGCGCCTCGTCCGGGGTGAGGCCCTCGTGGATCATGATGTCGCGCATGAGGTTCGCGACCCCGATGCCGGCGGTACCCGTGCCGTGGATGACGACACGCTGGTCACGCAAACGCTCGCCCTTGCCCTTGACGGCGGCCAGCGCGGCGGCGGCCACGACGGCCGCCGTGCCCTGGATGTCGTCGTTGAAGGTGCAGTGCTGGTCGCGATAGGTGTCCAGGATCCGGTGGGCGTTGTCGGCGCCGAAGTCCTCCCAGTGCAGCAGCGCGTGCGGATAGTGCCGGCGTACCGACTCGACGAACCGGGCGATGAACGCGTCGTACTGCTCGCCGCGCACGCGGGGCCGCCGCACTCCGAGGTAGGTCGGGTCGTTGAGCAAGGCGTGGTTGTCGGTGCCGACGTCGAGCACGATGGGCACCCCGCGCAGGGGGTGGATGCCGGCAGCGGTCGTGTACACGGCCAGCTTGCCGATGGCGATACGGATGCCGCCGACGCCCTGGTCGCCGATGCCGAGGATGCCCTCGGAGTCGGTCACCACGGCCAGGTCGACGTCGTCCGGCCCCTGCCCGTGCGACTCCAGGGCCTCGTCGATGCCGTCCGGGTCGTCGATGGACAGGTGAATGCCGCGAGCCCGGTCGAACGTGGAGCTGAACTTCTGGATGGCCTCGCCGACCGTGGGGGTGTAGATGATCGGCAGCGCCTCATCGAGATGCTCGGCGACCAGGCGGTAGAACAGGATCTCGTTGAGGTCCTGCAGCTGGTTGAGGTAGACGTACTTGCTCAGGTTGTCCGGCTGGGTCTGGAACTGCGCGTACACCCGCTTGAGCTGTTCGTCGATGGTGTTGACGGCCGGGGGGAGCAGGCCGGTCAGACCGAGGGCCCGACGCTGCTCCCGGGTGTAGCCGGGGCCGAAGTTCAGCATCGGGCGGGCGAGCACCTGCCGCCCCCGCACGGCGATCTGGACCGTCTCGACGCCGTCGATGGTGCGGAACTGGTACTGACGCGGCATGCGCCTCAACCTAGCGGGAAAGACGCGGCGTCACTCAGCGCAACACCAGGTTCAGCAGCACCGTGAGCGCAAGGGACAGAATGACCGAGACCAGGATCATCCCCAAGCATCCTGGGGTGCCGCCGAGGAAGCGCACCTCGGTGTTGCCGATTCGCATCTGTGCATTGTCACGCACGCGGACCGGCGACGCGCGCCCGGGCGGGTCGACGACCGCCGATTCTGGTTAGGATGTGTGCAGATCGCGAGGTTCGCCCGGTGCGCTTGACCGGGTGGGAGCGCGGGGGGTTGCGAGCAGGCGGGGCTGCAGGGGTCCGGCGGGAGCGAGCCGAGGGGGCTGCCATGCGCGTGTTGCTCATCGAGGATGAGGAGCACATTCGCGAGATCGCCCAGCTCAGCCTCGAGTCCATCGCCGGGTGGGAGATCCTGGCCGCGAACGGTGGCACCGAGGGTCTGGTTGTGGCCACCCGGGAGCAGCCGGACGCGATCCTTCTCGACGTGATGATGCCCGACCTGGACGGTCCCGCCACGCTGGCTGCCCTACGCGCCCAGGCGACCACCGCCGAGATCCCGGTGGTCTTCCTGACCGCGAAGGCTCGCGCCGCCGAGTCTCGGGAGCTCCGGCAGCTCGGTGCCGTGGGAGTGATCAACAAGCCCTTCGACCCGATGATGCTGGCCGGCCAGGTGGCCGACGCTCTCGGATGGACGCTGTGATCGGCGCGGGTCGGCGGCCCACCGTGCTTCTGGCCCTGCTGGTCGTTGTGGTCACCCTCATCGCTGCCTGGCTGACCTGGTTCAGCACCGACCGCTCTCAGCGTGTCCAGCACTGGAGCGAGGTGGTCCAGGAGATGCAGGTCGATGTGTTCAGGTCCCACCTGGCCCTGGCTGAGTGGCTGGCCGGCGACGAGGCGGTGGACCTCCAGGCCGACGTCGTCGGCCCCGTGGAGACGGTGGCGGAGCGGTGCCGGGTCCTCCAGGACGGGGGTCGCACGAGCGGGGTCGACGTCGAGCCACTGCCTGCCCTGGCCAGCGGCGCGGAGTTCGGCGCGCTCTGTGCGGAGCTGGACGAGTTCCGGGCACTGACCGAGGCCCGGGTGCAGGACGACAGCGCGGCACGACAGGAGGGGACCCAGGGGGACGAGACCTTCGACGAGGCGTTCGACATCGCGATGCAGGATCTCGACGGGCTGGACGACCTGGTGAACGCCTCCCGCCGCGCCGACGAAGTCACGACCCAGCAGGTCGGCTACGGGATCGTGCTGGCCTTGGCCGTCCTCTTGGTCGGCATCCTGCTCGCGGGCCGTCAGTACGGCAGGAACATCGCCGAGCTCGCACGCCGGAACCAGGTCGTCCTGGACGCCGCGGGGGATGCGATCTACGGCGTCAACTCCGACGGCGTCGGCGTGTTCGCCAACCCGGCGGCGGCGAGGCTGATCAGGCGGGAGCCCACAGCGCTGGCGCGGATGAACGTCCACGCGGTGCTGCACGGGGACGACGACGAGCGCAGCGGTCACACCGCGTCGCACTGCCCGCTCATGCAGACGGTCCAGGGCCAGACGGCCACGATGTCCAGCCAGGATGTCTTCTGGCGCCTGGACGGGTCCAGCTACCCGGCTGAGTACACCGCCTCCCCGGTGTGGGACGACCCCAACACGAAGGGTGTCATCGTCTTCCGCGACATCTCCGAACGGCGGGCGGTGGAGACGATGAAGGATGAGTTCGTCTCGATGGTCAGCCACGAGCTGCGCACCCCGTTGACCTCGATCCACGGCTCGCTGGGTCTGCTGTCCGGTGGGGCTCTGGGTGAGATGCCCCCCTCGGCTCAGCGCATGCTGGAGATCGCCACCACCAACACGGACCGTCTGGTGCGGTTGATCAACGACATCCTGGACATCGAAAGGATGGACTCCGGCGCGGTGGGGATGGAGCGCGAGGTCGTCGACGCCGCCAAGCTCGTGGAACAGGCAGTCAGCTCGCTGCATGCGATGGCCGCGCAGGCCGGGGTGGAGGTGGCGGTGCAGGCAGAGCCGGTCACCGTCTGGGCAGACCCCGACCGCATCATCCAGGTCCTGGTCAACCTGGTGAGCAACGCGGTCAAGTTCTCGCCTGAGGGTTCGACCGTTTGGGTGACCGTGGCGCTGCAGGGCCACGACGCCCTGCTCACCGTTCGCGACGAGGGGCGGGGGATCCCCGCGGACAAGCTGGACACGATCTTCGGACGCTTCCAGCAGGTCGACGCATCGGACTCCCGCGACAAGGGCGGCACCGGCCTGGGGCTGGCCATCAGCGAGAGCATCGTGGCCCAGCACGAGGGCCGCATCTGGGTGGAGAGCACCGAGGGGGTCGGCAGCACCTTCCTCGTCCGGATCCCGACCGTCCGCGAACTCCAACAGCCGGTCGACGAGCTCCCCACCGTCAGTCGGGTCGAGCCCTCGACGCGCCCGAACCATCTCCTGCGACGGCCGACGGTGTTGGTGGTCGACGACGACCCTTCGGTCCTGGAGGTGGTGTGCGCCATCCTCGAGGGCCGTGACTACCGGGCCATCCCTGCCTCCTCGGGCGAGGAGGCGTTGGCCCGAGCCGCAGCCCAGCCCCCCGACGCCGTGGTGCTGGATCTGATCATGCCGGGGACCGATGGCTGGGAGGTCCTCGGGGCCATGCGGTCCGACCCCGCTACCGCTGACGTGCCGGTGATCATCCTCAGCATCCTGTCCGAACGGGAGGGGTTGCCGACGCCGGCGTCGTACAACGGGTGGGTTCCCAAGCCATTCGACGCCCAGTCGCTGGCCACCGTGCTGGAGCGCGCCATGGCCGGTGGCACCAACCAGCTGCGCGCCCTGGTCATCGAAGACGACGACGACCTGGCCGACGTGCTGACCACCACCTTCACCTGGAACGGTGTCGACGCCCGTCACGTGTCGACCGCTGCCGCCGCCCGTTCGCTGGTGCCCGAGATGAAGCCGGACCTCATCGTGTTGGACCTGAGGCTGCCGGACGGCGACGGGGTGGAGCTGCTGCACACCCTTCGCGCCGCGGGTCACCTGGGCGGAGTGCCAGTGGTGGTCTACACCGGGTTCGACATCGGCCCCGAGGACCGCAACCAGCTCAACCAGGACGGTGCCATCATCTTCACCAAGACGCTCGTCAGCCCCGAGGAGTTCGAGCAGCGTCTGCTGCAGCTGGTCGGTGCCCTCGTACTACCCCACTCGTCGTGACCGACAGCCAGGTGTCCTCGACCACCGGCGCGGCGGTGCAGCGCATCTATGAGCGCTACCGGGCCGTCTTCGACCAGCAGTACGACGACATCAACGCCGCGGTCAGTGCCGTGGCGGCCGGACGGTTGGATGACGCCGACCTCGACGAGGCGCGGCGACAGGCCCACAAGCTGGCCGGAGCCGGGGGGACCTTCGGTCTGCCACGCGTCACCGACGCGGCCCGCGAGATCGAGCTGCTCCTGGGCAGTGCCGAGCGTGGCGACCCGGGCTGGTCCGATCGGCTGGGGCGGCTGAGCGTAGAGCTGCGCGCGGCCCTGGATGCCGGTCCCCAGTCCGCGCCGTCGACGTCAGCGACACCGGTCAGCACGACCGAGGGCCCGTTGCTGCTGCTGGTCAGCGACGACGAGATGTTCACCACCCAGGTCCAGCGCGAGGCGGTCGGCCGGGGTATGAGTGTGCAGGTGGGTCGCCCGCACGAGGCGGTGCAGCTGCCTCGGCGACCCGACGTGGCGCTGGTCAGTGCCGGCGGGGACCTGACCGCGCTGCGCCGCCTCCTGGCGTCCCTGTCATCCGGCCAGGAGATGGTGCCGACCATCGTGCTGACGCCCACTGACGGGCAGGTGGACCGGGTGGAGGTCGCACAGCTGGGGGGCCGGGGGTTCCTCAACCTGCCGGTGGAGGCTCGGCGTGCCGTCGACGCTGCGCAGGAGCTGCTCGAAGCGCAACGGCTCGAGGGGATCCGCATCCTCGCCGTCGACGACGACCCCTCAGTCCTGGAGGTGGTCTCGAGCCTGCTGAACGCCAAGGGGGTGAGCGTGACCACTCTGGCCGACCCCAGCCGCTTCTGGGAGGTGCTCCAGGAGGTGGTGCCCGACCAGCTCATCCTCGACGTCGACATGCCGGAGGTGAGCGGGGTCGCCCTCTGCCGAGCGGTGCGCAACGACCCCCTGTGGAGCCAGCTGTCCGTGCTCTTCCTCACCGGCGTCACCGACACGGACGTGGCCGAGGAGGTCTTCGCCGCGGGCGCCGACGACTATGTGACCAAGCCCATCAACCACCGCGAGCTGGTGATGCGGATCTCCAACCGGCTGGAGCGTTTCCGGCTCTACCGCCGGCTCGCTGACACCGACCCGCTGACCGGAACGGCCAACCGGCGCAAAGCCATGGAGACGTTGGAGCGACTTCGTGGCGCGGCGGAGCGGTATGAGGAAACCCTGTCCCTGGCCGTTCTCGACCTGGACCACTTCAAGTCCGTCAACGACAACCACGGGCATCTGGCCGGTGACGAGGTGCTGCGCACCCTGGGTGCCCGGCTACGCGACGCGTTCCGGGGTCAGGACCTGGTGGCTCGGTGGGGTGGTGAGGAGTTTCTGGTGGCCATGTACGGCATGCGGCGCGGTGACGCCGTCCATCGCGTCGCGGAGGTGCTGGAGGCCCAGCGGGCGGTCGTGCATCGGGACAGCGCCGGGGAGCGTTTCCGGATCACGTTCAGCGCGGGCGTGGCCGAGTACCGGCGCGATGGCGTCGAGATCCGAGACCTGTTCCGCGCCGCCGACGAAGCGCTGTACGTCGCCAAGGACCGCGGCCGTGACCGCGTCATGCCTGCGGGCCCGGCCACACCACGGTCGAGCGCCAACCTGCGCGACGTCGTCGTGGTGGAGGACGACGAAGCGCTGTCCTCGGTGCTCGTCGAGGCGCTACGCACCCGGGGGTGGAGCGCGGAGCAGATCTCCACGGGCGACCGGGCGGCCGCCGCGCTGACGGGGGATCCCCCTGCGCTGTGTGCCCGCCTTGTGCTGCTCGGGTGGGACCTGCCGGGTCTGGACGGTCCGGAGGTGCTGAGCCGGATGGCGCGGGCGGGGGTGCTGCAGCAAACCCAGGTCATCATGCTGGTCTCCCACGTCTCGCAGCAGCAGATAGGCCGCATCCACCGGTTGGGAGCGATGGACCATGTGGCCAAGCCGTTCAGCGTGCCCGTCCTGATGCAGCGCATCCGCCGTTCTCTGGACGGGTAGGTGTCGACCTCAGGACCGGAGCGTCTCGGCCACCCAACCGGGCACGTCATCGGGGGCCAGCGGACGCGCCCACCGGTACCCCTGAGCCATCGTGGCGCCCATCTCACGGAGCACGTCCTCCTGGGCCGCGGTCTCGACCCCTTCGACGATCACCTCCAGGCCCAGGCTCTGGGCGAGAGTCAGCAAGGCACGCACGATCGGCTGTGACGGCGCGTCCGGCACGGGCAGGTCCTGCACGAACGAACGGTCCACCTTGATCGTGGTGACCGGCAGGTCACGGAGGTGGGTCAGGGGCGAGTAGCCGGTCCCGAAGTCGTCGAGCGCCACTTGGACACCCAAGGAGCGCAGTCCCTGGACTCCTTCGATGGTCTTCTCGGTGTCGGGCATCAGGACCGACTCGGTGAGCTCGAGCAGGACGGCCCCGGGGTCGAGGCACGAGGAGTCCAGCGCCCGCTGCACGGTGTGCGTGAAGCCGGGCCGCTGGAGCTGGACACCCGAGACGTTCACCCCCATGAGCAGACCGCTGAATCCGGGCAGGGTCTCCCGCCATCGGCACGCCTGTTGCAGGGCCTCCCGAAGCGCCCATTCTCCGATGCCGACGATGGCCCCGGTGTCCTCGGCGGCGGGCACCAGAGCCGCCGGCATCAGGGTGCCGAGCTCTGGGTGGTTCCACCGGACCAGAGCCTCGAAGCCAACCGGGCGCCCGGTCTCGATCCAGACGACCGGCTGGTAGACCAGTGACAGCTCACCCCGGGCGGCAGCGCCGACGAGCTCAGCGCGGAGGCCTTCATTCATCGTGATCCGACGCCTGCCCCACGGAGTCGTCCTCGAGGCGGAACTGCAGTCCCGCGGTGCAGGACCCTCGGCGGTGACGCACCCATCGGACCTCGGCGACCCGGGGCCCGCGCAGCACGTTGGGGATCGTCACCTGCAGCATCTGGCCGGTATGCAGCGGGATGTGGGTACGCAGCCTGCACCCGCC
Organism: Ornithinimicrobium sp.; assembly: GCA_049683875.1. Lineage (GTDB taxonomy): Bacteria > Actinomycetota > Actinomycetes > Actinomycetales > Dermatophilaceae > Ornithinicoccus. Next base: position 29,014 of record JBAUJO010000212.1, on the reverse strand, counting down.
GAAGCTGAGGTCCTCCACCTGCGCTTCAGCCACACTGACGGGTTGCAGCATCAGCGCAGACTCGCCCGAGGAGGGTGGGGAGGCTGATGACGCACCGGCGTGCCGCGGGGCGACCTCGAGGACTTCCAGGGTCGCCATCGGGGAAGATGCTCGGCGCACCTCCTGTCGGACACTGGGAGCGAGACGCTTCATCGTGCCCGACATCGCGTGGCTGGCCACCGCGGCCACGTGGGAGCCGTCCTCCCGGTCGTCGCGTACCCACCAGGGAGAGCTGGTGATCGTGCTCACCAGAGCCACGAAGGGGTCGGGGGGGATGGGATCGAACCGAATGCTGAACTGCACGCCGTGATCCTGGGTGACCACCCAGCGCACCTCTCCCGATAGCCGGCCGACTCCCTCGAGGAGCAGCGCGTCGGGCGCGTAGCCGTACCGCACGAACTCCTCCGGGCCGGCGTCACTGGTCCAGGGTATGTGGACACGGGCGCCACCGACACTCAGGTCGACGACATGCGCTGGCACGGTGCCCCGGCCCGGGATCTCGACCTGGGCCGGGAGGTCGACGGGTGTGCGCTCAGCAGCGCGCAGTCGGGGACGCTCGATGCACGTGAGCACCGCCATGACCAAGCCCAGCAGGTTGTACAGCACCCAGAAGAGACTGATCACTGCGATATCGGGCGGCACTCGGGTGACGGTGAACGTGACGAACAGCGCCACCACGCTCGCGAGGATGAGCACGAGGTGTGGAGCCGCCACCCGCCACTGGAACTCGCGGTCGCTGCTCAGCCGTCCCTTGGGCGTGACCGCGAACGAGGTCACCTTCACACCGAACGTCTCGGCCAGGGCGGAGACCGCCAGAGTGGGGGTCATGACCAGCTCGTAGATGTGGCTCCATAGCGCGCTGCGCCGACGGTTGGCCACGATGCGAAAGCTGAGCATGGAGGTGACGAAGGCGGGAAGCCACATCACGGACAGCGAGGCTAGGTCGGTGTCCAGGGCCGGGATCCCGAACAACAGGAACAGCAGCGGGGTGAGGACGTAGACGAGCTTGAAGACCCCGAAGTACCAGTAGGTGACGGCATCGAGGTAGAGCCAGCGCTGTATCGGCGACAGACCCGGCAAGGTCAACGGGTTCCATTTCTTGGCGGCCTGGATGTTGCCCCGCGCCCAGCGGTCGCGCTGCGTGAGCATGTCCCCCAGCTTCTCCGGAGACAGCCCGGCCGCGATCACGTCGGGAACGAACACCGACTTCATCCCCGTGGCCTGCAGGACCTGGCCGGTGGCCATGTCCTCGGTGATCACCCCGGTGGCGAAGCCGCCGATCCCTTCCAGGGCCGTTCGCCGGAAGATGGTGTTGCTGCCCACGTAGGTGACCGCGTTGAAGCGGGCCTTGCCGGCTTGCAGGGTGCGCATGAAGAAGTCCTGCTCGTTGGGCAGGGAGTGGCCGGAGAACAGGTTGAACTGGAACGGGTCCTCGTTGTAGAAGGCTTGGGGTGCCTGGGCGAACGCGAGGTCCTCATCGGCGAAGAAGCCGATGGAAGCCTCCAAGAAGTTCGGCCGGGGGATCATGTCGGCGTCCTGGGTGACGATGATGTCGCCGTTGCTCACACCCAGCGCGTGGTTCAGGTTGCCGGCTTTGGCGTGGGAGTGCTCTTCCCGCTGCACATGCACCGCCCCGAGCTCCTCGCTCAGCTGGCGCACCTCCTCGCGCCCTCCGTCGTCGCACACGTAGACGGTGACCTTGCCCGGGTACCGCATCCCGACCGCCCCGGCGACCGTCGGGCGGAGCATCGCCGGCGACTCGTTGTAGGTGGCGATGAAGACATCCACTGACGGAGGCCGGGTGAAGATGCTCAGCGGTGGCGCCGGGGTGGCCACCGGAGTCCAGACGACCACCGCGAAGGCCAGAAGCTGGACGAAGCCGATCGCCTCCACGGTCACCAGGATGATCCCGACGACCATCGACAGCACCGTGTCGGTGGGCATGGTGAACAGCAACCGCCAGACCAGGTACGCCGCAGAGCTGACGAGGGATACGGTGATCGCGGTGCGTCGACCGAATCCCCACCTGATGCGCTGCAGCAGCAGCAGCGTGGTCATCAGCGTGAGGACGATGGCCGGGTAGACCAGCGCCCACGGCCACAGTGCAGTGTCGTTCATACATGCCCCCCGTCGTGCCCCTACCCGGTCGCGGCGACCGAGATACCCCGTCCCCCGGACCGGGTGTGCTCTGACGATAGATGTGCGGCGCCTGAAGCGCGAGTATCTGCTGAGCCCAGCCCACGCACCCGGGTCGGTTGAGCGCTCAGTCCACCGCTCGACGGAGGAACCCGCGCATCCCCAGCACGAGGAAGCCGGCGGTCGAGACAGCGAGACCGAGCACGATCCAGCCGGCACCGAGGTGGGGCGCCGACGTGAGCGCGCCGCGCATCCCTTCTGAGACGTAGGTCAGCGGGTTGAGCAAGGTGATCGCCTGGAACCAGCGCAGGCTGTCCAGCGACTGCCACGGATAGAACGTGGCGCCGGTGAAGATGAGCGGGGTGAGGGCGACGGCGAACACCACGTTGATCTGGTTGGGCGGCACGAGCGTGCCGAGCACCAGCCCGATCGCGCCACCGGCGAACCCGCCCACGAGCAACAGCAAGAGGAAGACCGGCCAGCTGGCCCCGGACAGGTCCAGACCGCCGGGCAGGATCACCGCGCCGAGCGGCACGATCAGTGCCGCGGCGACGATGGCTCGCCCGGTGGCGAAGACCACCTTCTCCAGCCCGACAGCCCACGGCGGCAACGGAGCGAGCAGCCGGTCCTCGATCTCCTTGGTGAAGGAGAACTCGATGACCAGCGGCAGGGCCACGTTCTGCAGGCCGGTCAGCACCAGGGTCAGCGCGATGATCCCCGGTAGGAGCTGGTCGCCGTAGTCCGGCCCGGCCGCGCCGATCTCGGGCAGCACCCGACCGAAGACGAACAGGAAGGCGAGCGGCTGAAGCAGCGCCTGAGCGAGGAAGCCGGGCAGGTCGTGGCGCAGCGTGTTCCAGGCGTCGCGTTGCAGCAGGCCGAGGAAGGCTCTACGGGCGGTGGCGCGTGGGGCGGTCTGAGCGCTCACCGCAGCTCCCTTCCGGTCAGGTGGACGAAGACGTCCTCCAGGCTGCCTTCCAGGCGATGCACGTCGAGCACGCGGGCGCCTTGCCCCTCGGCGGCGGCGATGGCTTCGCCGAGCTCGACCTCGGCGAAGCAGCGGACTCGCCATCGCTGGTCGTCGACCTGCACCGACTCGGTCGCACCCAGCGACTCGAACGCCGCCACTGGGTCGCCGCCACTGCGCAGCACGACCTCGACGCCGTGACCACCCGGCAGAAGTCGGCGTAGTCCCTCGGGGGTGTCCAGGGCGATGCGCTCGCCGTGGTCGACGATGGCGATCCGGTCACACAGGCGATCGGCTTCGGCCATGTCGTGGGTGGTCAGCAGGATGGTCGTTCCGGAGGAGCGCAGCTCGGCGACCCGGTCCCAGAGGAAGAGCCGTGACTGAGGGTCGAGCCCGGTGGTCGGCTCGTCGAGGAAGAGGACGACCGGCTGGTGCATCAGCGCTCGGGCGATCATCAACCGCTGCGCCATGCCCCCGGAGTAGTTGTCGACCCTGTCGTTGGCGCGTTCGGCGAGGCCGAACTGCTCCAACAGCTCATCCGCGCGCCTGCGGCGGTCGGCTCGTGGCACTCCGAAGTAGGCGCCGTGGAAGGTCAGGTTCTCCCGGGCGGTGAGGGCCCGGTCGAGGTTCGCCCGCTGCGGCATCACCGCGATCCGACGTTTCACGCCCTGCGGGTCGGCGGCCACGTCGATCCCGTCGACGGACGCTGTGCCCTCGCTGGGCCGTACCCGGGTGGTGAGCACTCCGATGGTGGTCGTCTTGCCCGCCCCGTTGGGCCCCAGCAGACCGAACACCTCGCCCGGGGAGACGGTGAAGCTCACGCCCTTCAGCGCTTCGGGTCCGCGCGTGCCGTACCGCTTTCGCAATTCGTGGACCTCGACGACGTGGCCCGAGGTCCTCACGCGCGGTACTCATCGCGTCGAGGTTCGCTCGGCGACCGGTATGTCCTCACGACATTGACGATAGTGACTCGGATCTCGGTGTGCGGTGTTGGCCCCTTGCCCGCCCCGCCGGGCAGAGCACGGCCGGCGCTGGCTACCGTGACCTGTACCGATCCCTCGAAGGAGTCCCCGTGTCTACGAACCAGCGGAGCCAGCGTTTTGCCGACGCGCTCCAGTCACTCGAGCAGGGCAACAGTGACCACATGCTCGAGCAGTATGCCGACGGCGCCGAGCTGCAGCGCCCGGAGCGCAAGCACGGACCAGGCAGGGAGACCGACCCGAAGACCTTTTGGGAGCAGTACCGGGCCGAGTTCGCGGAGATCTCGACAGAGTTCAGCCGCATCACCGAGGCCGGCGACGAAGGCATCCTGGAGTGGCACTCGACCGGTCGGTTGGCGGCCGGTCGCGATATCGACTATCAGGGTGTCTCGTTGCTGACCTTCGACGGAGACACGGTCATCCGGTTCGCGACCTACTACGACACCGCCGCCTTCATCGACCCCATCGAGTAGGCGCCCCACCGCGTGTGGGTCGCCACGGCGATCGGGAGCCCCTACATCGCGAGGGCACGGTCCAGGCCGGTCGTCAACCGGGCGACGGTGCCCTCGACGTCGGTCAGCTTGTCCAGCCCGAAGAGCCCGAGGCGGAACGTGGACCAGTCCTCCGGCTCGCCGCACATCAGCGGCACCCCACCGGCCACCTGCAGTCCGCTCTGCACGAACCTGGCTCCTGACTTCAGGTCGGGGTCGCTCGTGTGCACGACCACCACACTCGCGGCGGCGTACCCCGGGGCGGCCACCGAGGCGAAACCATGCTCGGCGAGCAGGCCACGCACCGCCCCGCCGAGCTCGACCTGGGCCTCGCGCAGCGCGGGCAGCCCGACCTGCTGAGCCTGCTGCATCACCTCGACGTTGTGGGCGAGGGTGTCGGTGGGCATCGTGACGTGGTACCCGTGCTGGCCCTGCGTGTACCCCTCCGAGATGGCCAGCCACCGCTTGAGGTCGGCGGAGAAGCTGGTCGACGTCGTCGCCAGCACCGCCGCGCGGGCCGCGTCGTTGAGCAGTACGTACCCCGCGCCGGGGCTGCCGCTCCACCCCTTCTGCGGAGCGGTGAGCAGGACGTCGATCCCGAGGTCGGCCATGTCCACCCACAGTGCGCCGGAGGCGATGCAGTCGAGCACGAACAGCCCTCCGGCCTCGTGTGTGGCCCGCGCCACGCTGCGGATGTAGTCGTCGGGCAGCAGGATGCCGGCTGAGGTCTCGACGTGTGCGGCGAACACCATCTGCGGGTGCCGAGCGGCGATGGCGTCGACGACCTCCTGGACGGGGGCCGGCGCCCACGGGCAGGGATGGGTGGCTTCGGTGGGCCGCGCGGTCAGCACGGTGAGATCGTCGGCGATGCGGCCTGTCTGGAGGATCTGGGACCACCGGTAGGAGAAGAAGCCGTTGCGCACGACAAGGCAACGCCGCCCTGTGGCCAGCTGGCGGGCGACGGCCTCCATGCCGTAGGTGCCTCCGCCGGGCACGACGGCAGCCGTGTCGGCCCGGTACGTCGTGGTGAGACTCTCGATGAGCCGCTGCATCACGCCGACGAAGCGCTGGGACATGTGGTTCAGGGAGAGGTCGGTGAACACGACCGAGTACTCCAGCAGTCCGTCGGGATCGATGTCGGGCCGGGGCAGCGTCATCATGCAACCGTACGACGCTGTGAGCGCCGGTCCCTTCGCCGGCAAAGGCCGATCCTTCGGCTGCGCCGTTGAGGGAGGCACGCGAAAAGCGGTCAAGCGTCGTCGAGGCTATGCCGATCGTCCTGCGTTGTCATCAACAAAGAATCCGAAAGTGTTTCCTCTTTTCGCCTTCCTCGACAGCTACTCCAGATCAAGACTTCATACAGCCAAAGTCCGGTCTCGTCCCAGCGCCGGAGTTCTGTAGAGCACGATTCACCTGAAGGCTCTACCGAAGGAGTTGTTCTGAGAATGCAGGAGAAGGCGGTAAGGTCAACGATAGAAGACTGCGGTGCGCGGCCGGGACGTCCGGCTGGCCACGAGGGGTGGCGTCGATCAAGGGGGTTTTCTCGTGGGGTTCGCGCGCGACCGCGGTGGGCTGGAGATGGCGCGTGCCTCCGTCGACGCGGACGAGGAAACGCCGGAGGCCGCGGCCCCTGAGGCTGCGAACCCTGGCACTGCGAACCCTGGCACTGCGAACCCCGGCACTGCGAACCCCGGCACTGCGGTGACGGGTGATGCTCGCAGCCGCCGGTTCTGGGTCGGCACCGGCGTCGTGGCGGTGCTCGGCGTGATCTTCGCTGTGGTCCTGGCCTCTGGCGCCCCGCAGGAACTGCGCGCAACCGTCAGTGGCGTGGGCCTGCTCCTGGGTGGTCTCCTCGCGACGGTCAGCACCGGGATCCGGTCGCGTCGGTCCGCAGGTCTGCGGCGTCGCGCCTGGGCCTGCTTCACTGTGGGCGGAGTCGTCGCCCTGGTCGGCAACGGGTGGTCGACCGTCTCCGGCGCGGATCCCGTCACGTCGCCCAGCTGGATCACAGAGATCAGCTACGGCCTCGCGATCGTGTTGTCCATTGCCGGCGTCCTGAGCTTCCCCGCCCTGCGGCGACGAGGAATCGAGCTCGTGCTCCTGGTGCTCGACGGGTTGGTCGTCGGTGGTGCCGCCCTGGTCATGGTGTCGGTGCTGGTCTTCGCCGAGGTGCTCCAGGGGTCGGCCGCCGGGGGCCGGTTCGAGGCCATGCTCTACCCGCTGCTGGACGTGGCCCTGGTGGCGGTGGCGACGCTGCTGATCGCGCGCAGTAGGGGTGACCGGGTGCCCCTGACCCTGATCGGTATCGGCTTCGTGCTGTACGCATGCTCGGACGTGGCCTTCGCGCTGCTCGCGGCCCGCGGAACCTTCACCTTCGGGACGGTCGTGGACCTGGGCTGGATCCTGGGCTACCTGACCATCGCGGTAGCCGCGTGGTACCCCAGCCGCGACTCCAGGGAGAAGACGAGCGACACCGGCAGCTCCGACGTCCTCGGAACGGTGATCATCTTCTCGGTGCTGCTGCTGGCCGCGCTGGTCCGCAACACCGCGGGAGAGATCGCGGCACTCAACCCGGCGCAGACGGTGATGTGGTTGGTCCTGCTGTTCAGCGCCGGCGCCCGGCAGGTCATTCTGGGGTTGGACAACGACGCCTTGCGTCGGGGGCTGGAGCGGCGGGTCCAGGAGCAGACGACCGACCTGCGCCGTCTGGCCCGCCAGACCGAGGTGTTGCTGACCTCGGTGGGTGACGGGATCTACGGCGTGGACGACGACGGACGGATCACCTTCATCAACCCCGCGGGTGCCGCGCTCCTGGGCTATCCCGTGGAGCAGCTGACCGGACGTCACGCCCATCAGGCGTTCCACGCGCCCACCGAGGCCGGGATTCCACACCCGTGGCAGGGCTGCTACATCACCGAGTCCATCAGCGCCGGCGTGGTGACGAACTCGGAGGAGGATGCCTACGTCCGGGCCGACGGGTCGAAGATCCCGGTGGAGATCACCTGCAGCCCGCTCCGGGACGGCCCGACCATTCGGGGTGCCGTCGTCGCCTTCCGCGACATCACCCAGCGGCTGGAAGTCGACCGGATGAAGAACGAGTTCCTCTCCGTGGTCAGCCACGAGCTCCGGACGCCGCTGACCTCCATCCGTGGGTCGCTCGGCCTCCTGTCCGGGGGTGCGCTGGGCGAGCTGAGTGCGCCCGCGCAGCGGATGGCCGCGATCGCGTTGGACAGCAGCGAGCGCCTGACTCGCCTGATCAACGACATCCTGGACATGGAGCGGGTGGAGTCCGGGACGATGCCGATGAACTTCGTCGAGCAGGACGCCGCGGGCCTGATCCGCGCAGCAGTCGGTGAGATCGAGGGTCTGGCGCAGGCATCGATGGTGACGGTGGAGACCGTGGCCGCCCACGGCCGCGTCGTCGGCGACTCCGACCGGGTCGTGCAGACCTTGACCAACCTGCTGGGCAACGCCATCAAGTTCTCCGCGTCCGGCGGCGTCGTCCGGGTCGGCTCGTCCGAGCAGGCCGGCCGGGTGCGGTTCCAGGTGGCCGATGAGGGCCGAGGGATCCCAGAGGACAAGCTCGAGCGGATCTTCGAGCGGTTCGAGCAGGTGGACTCCTCCGACACCAGGGTCAGCGGGGGTTCTGGCCTGGGCCTGGCGATCAGCCGGGGCATCGTGGAACGGCACGGGGGTCGGATCTGGGCCGAGAGCCAACCCGGTGTGGGGACCGTCGTCAGCTTCGACCTCCCCGCAGCCGCGCCCGCTCTGACCCACACCGGAGCCGAGATCGATGACGGGGCGCCACTGATCCTGGTCTGCGACGACGACGTCAGTGTCGTCGAGACGCTCTCAGAGATGCTGCGCCAGCATGGCTACCGGCCCCTCGGCGTCACCGATGGTGCCAGCGCCGTGGACAACGCGATCGCCCACCGTCCGGCCGCTGTGCTGACCGACCTGCTGATGCCGGAAACGTCAGGGGCCGAGGTGGTCACCAGGCTGCGCGACGAGGAACGGACCAGGCACATCCCGATCGTGGTCGTCTCTGGGCTCGGGGCGGCGGCGGACCCCACGGTGGCGAGCTCGACCGACGGCTGGCTGGTCAAGCCCGTCACCGACGAACGACTGGCCGCCACCGTCGCCGTCGCCGTCGCCGGTCGGCGGCGGGACACCTCGGTGCTGGTGGTCGAGGACGACGCGCACCTGGCGAGCGTGCTGATCGCGCTGCTGCGCAGCCACGGGCTCGCCGTCTCCCACGCGGAGACGGCGCAGGAAGCGGTGCGGTGTGCGAGGGCGACAGCCCCTGAGGTGATCGTCCTCGACGTCCAGCTACCCGACGGGACAGGTGCCGACGTGGTCGCCGATCTGCGTCAGGACGGAAAGCTGGCCAGCACACCTGTGGTCGTGTACAGCGCCGCCGAGGTCACGACCGAGCAGCGCGAGCAGCTCAGGCTCGGGCAGACGGTCTTCCTCACCAAGGGACGCGTCGCGCCGTCCGAGCTGGAGGACTGGGTGCTCGAGCTGGTGGACGCCGTCACCGGAGTCACGCGAGGTCGGCGATGACCCAGTCCCCGACCACCCGACTGTCCGTCCCACCGAGGGGATCAGCCTTGTTCCAGATCACCGTTCGTACCGGTAGGGGCGAAGGGCAGACCCTGCTCTCCGCTTTCGACGGCGCGCTCCAGCAGGCGGGCGTCGCCGACTTCAACCTCGTGACCCTGTCCTCGGTGATCCCGCCGAGCGGCCGCGTCGTCCGCGGCCAGGGGAGGCTCGCCGGCGGACATGGCGATCGACTGCTGTGCGTGCAGGCCGTCGCGTACGCCGATCATCCGGGCGAGCATGCGTGGGCGGGCGTGGGTTGGGTGACCGACAGCAGCGGGAAGGGTCTGTTCGTCGAGCACACCGGCGGTAGCCGCGAGACGGTCGAGGAGCAGATCCGCTTGAGCCTGGCCGACATGGTCGAACGCCGTGGGGACAGCTACGGAGACCGGGAGATAGCGCTGGCCACGGCCCACTGCGTGGACCGGCCGGTCTGTGCGATCGCCCTCGCGGCGTTCCAGGTCCAGGGATGGGAGTCCGCATGAGGCGATCCACCACCGTGACCACGCAGACCGAGGTGAGCGCAGACATCACGGCCGAGCTGTATGCGCTGTACCTGACGTCGTTTGCCCATCTGGAGCAGCTTGCGGCGGCCCGTCACCTGCTTCACGAGGACGAGTTCACAGACATGGTCGAGGACCGGCGGATCCTGAAGTACATCGCCTGGGACACCGAGGGTTCGCCGATCGGGCTCTGCACGGTGGCTGGCAACCTGGACGCGGTGCCCTGGGTCAGCCCAGGCTTCTATGCCCACCGGTTCCCGGAGCACTACGCGCGGGGAGCGATCCACTACGTGGGGGTGATGTTGGTGCACCCCTCGGCTCAGGGAGCAGGCGCGTTCAAGCAGATGGCCCGAATGATCGCTTCCGCCGCGGCAGAGGTCGGCGCGGTCCTGGCGTGGGACCTCTGCGAGAGCAACCAGTCGGCCGGTGTTCACCGACTCTTCTCGACCATGTTGACGACCCTGACGGGTGCCACCTCGTCCGAGGTCGACCGGCAGATCTACTTCGGTGCCGTCGTGGAGCAGGGCTCGTTCACGAGCGATGCCCGGCCCGCGGAGCCGGCGGCGCAGGCTGGGCCATGACTCGTACCGTGCTGATCGTCGATGACGATCACTCGATCCGTGAGGTCGCCTCCATGAGCCTCGGGTTGGTCGGCGGGTGGCGGGTGGTCACCGCGCACCATGGAGCGGAAGGTCTGGCGCAGACCGCGCGACACCACCCCGACGCGGTGCTTCTCGACGTGATGATGCCCGGCATGGACGGGATCACCACGTTCACCCGAATTCGGGAGAACCCGGAGACGGCCGACATCCCGGTGATCCTGCTGACGGCCAAGATCAACCCGGGGGTCCGTCAGGAATGGGACGGCCTGCCCGTCTCGGGTGTCATCTCCAAGCCGTTCGACCCGATGGCGCTGCCCACTCAGATCGCCGATCTGCTCGGCTGGGACTGACCCGCCTCAGACCGGGTGCTCGCCGCTCTCGCTCGCTGGGGGCGGCAGGTCGCGAAGCGGTAGCGCCCGGGTCACGATTTGTTCAACTCCGCGCGTAGCTTCCACGGAACCAGACTGCCTCTGCGGTACTCCTTGACGACACGGGAGGGGGCGCTCTGATGCCTGCACCAACGCACCGCACGGTTGCACGTCTGTCGGCGACGTCAATGCGCCGCCGGCGGTTCGTGCAGTCCGGCTTCGTCACCGCTGCCGGGGCCTTCCTCACTGCGCTCGAAGGGGCGGAGGACGCCTTCGCCAGAGGCAAGGCGCAACGCGAGGCGGCCCAGGCCGAGCAGGAAGGGTCGGCAGAGGAGAGCGTCTCGGCTGAGGCTGAGGCTGAGGCTGAGGAGGAGCCCGAGCCCGACCCTGAGCTGGCGCTCTACCGACTCGGTGACAGCGGTGAGGAGGTCGGCGAGATCCAGCGACGGCTGGCCGAGAGTGGCTACTGGCTCGGCGAGGCGGACGGAGGGTTCGGTCACCTCACCCAGCAGGCGGTGTTCGCCCTGCAGAAGGCCCACGGGCTCTCCCGCGACGGCATCGTCGGCCCGGACGTCCGGGCCGCACTGAACGCGAACACCCGCCCGACGGCCGTGGCCGGAGGTGACCATGTCGAGGTGCACCTGAGCAGCCAGCTGCTCCTCGTGGTCCGTACGGGGGTCACCAGCACGGTCCTCAACACCTCGACCGCGAACGGCGAGCAGTACGAGTTCAAGGGCCGCACCTACACCGCGCGGACGCGCACCGGTGACTTCAGCGTGTGGCTGCAGCATCCCCAGGGGTGGAAGGACGGAGAGCTCGGCGAGATGTGGCGTCCGATGTTCTACTCCGGCAACTACGCCATCCACGGATCCCGTTCGATCCCGGCCGTGCCCGCCTCACACGGCTGCGCCCGGGTCTCGGTCGCGGCGATGGACATGATCTGGGCGGACCAGGTCATGACCATCGGCACCCGCGTCCTCGTTGTGTAACGGCGCATGTCGTGTGACTGCGCATGTCGTGTGACCCCCTGCTCGCGCCCGGGCGGAGGGGTCAGGCCCGAGCCAGGTGTGCGAACGCGCCGTATGAGGACTGGGCGCCCTCACGGGTCGCCGCGAGGGCCCCGACCTGGGCCGCCACCTCGCACGCCTCGACCAAAGAGTGGCCCGAGGCCAGGGCGTGGGCCAGGGCACCGGTGAACGCGTCCCCGCACCCGGTGGTGTCGACCGCCTCCACCTTGGGGGAGTCGACGGTGACGACCCGGTCGGGCTCAGCCGCCGTTGCGTCCAGCACCACGGCTCCGTCCGCTCCGAGGGTCACCACCGCGTGCTCCACTCCGAGCTCGGCGAGCCGGCCCAGTGTCGAGGACCAGTCGCCATCCTGGCTGTCACCGGTCACCAGCTCCGCCTCCCGCTCGTTCACCAGCAGCACGTCGGTCCCGCGCAGCACGGCGTCAGGCACCTCGGCGTAGGGGGAGAGGTTGAGCACGACCCGGGCTCCCACCGAGCGCCCCTGCTCGACTGCCGCCTCGACCGCTTCGAGCGGCACCTCCAGACACAGGCACAATACGTCCGCCTCGCCGATGTCACTCGCACGGACGGACTCGGCGGTATGCCGTCCGTTGGCCCCCGGCGAGACGATGATGGTGTTCTCGCCGGCGGCGTCGACCACGATCATCGCCGACCCGGTGGCGTGGTCTCGCTCCTGGCTGACGCCGGAGGTATCCACTCCGGCCTCACCGGCCTGCTCGAGGAGGAAGGAGCCGTGCGAGTCCGCCCCGACGGCCCCCACGAGCCGCACGGAGGACCCGAGCACCGCCGCCGCAGCCGCCTGGTTCGAGCTCTTGCCGCCGGGAGCGGTGACCAGCTCCGAGCCGCTCAGTGTCTCACCCGGCTCGGGGAACCGCTGCACGCGCACCGTGAGGTCGGCGTTCAGCGACCCGAAGACCACGATCTCGCCGGTGCCGCTGGACAGGTCGTTCACAGCTCCACCTCGCCGATGCGCTCCAGCGACTCCACGACCATGTCCCAGAACACCGAGTGGTCCAGCGAGGTGGCGACGGAGGTACGGCAGTCCCGCGGCGCGGGGGCGCGGAAGTCGGCCACAGTCATCCCGGTGGTCAGACTGCCGTGGAGCTCGATGTCCACCGGCGTCCGCCGGACCGTCATCACCGTGGGGTCGATGACGTAGGCGACCGCGCACGGGTCGTGCACCGGTGGGGAGTCGAAACCCTGAGTGTCCTTGTACATCTCGCCGAAGAAGTCGAGCAGCTCCACCGCGAACCGCGATGGCCCGGTGTCCAGCGCGGTGATGCGCTCGACGACCCCCGGGGTGGCCAGCGCCTGGTGGGTCACGTCCAGCCCCACCATCAGGACCTGCCAGCCGGCGTTGAAGACGATGTGCGCCGACTCCGGGTCCACGGCGATGTTGTACTCGGCCACCGGGCTCCAGTTGCCCTGGTGGTAGCCCCCTCCCATCAGGACCACCTCCTTGACCCGCTCGGCGAGGGCGGGCTCCTTGCGCACCGCCATCGCGATGTTGGTCAGGGCGCCGGTGGGCACCAGGGTCACCGTGTGCGGTTCGCGGCTCATCACCTCGTCGATGATGAGGTCAATTGCGTGCCGGGAGTCCACCTCGTGCACCGGCTCGGGTAGGTCGGGGCCGTCCAGCCCGGACTCACCGTGCACATCCGCGGCGACCATGGCCTCGCGCACCAGCGGCCGGTCGCATCCAGCCGCGAAGGGCACCCCGGTGAACCCGGCGACCCGCGCCACCGACAGGGCGTTGTGGGTGACCTTCTCCAACGTCTGGTTGCCGGCGACCGTCGTCACCGCCAGCAGGTCCACGTCGGGATGGCCGTAGGCGAGCAGCAACGCGAAGACATCGTCGTGTCCGGGGTCGCAGTCGAGGATGATGGCAGATGACACGGGCGGCTCCGATCGTCGGTGATCAGCGTGGGTTTCCTGCCGCACTCTCTCAGGGGCGCGCGGGCCAGGCAACGCCGAGGGCTGCACGCCGGGTCAGACCCGCAGGCGCTGCTCGCGCAGCATCTCGTAGTCCGGGCGGCACGCATCGGCCACGGCGCGGTCGTGCTGGTCCAGGTCGACCACCCGCGCCGCCCTCGGCGAGAACCCGGTTGAGGCCAGCACCGAGGCGTACCAGTGCGGCGCCCACACGCCGTCGCTGTCCCGCGGGCCCGCCCGCCACGAGAGCATCTCGGCCATGAAGTCGATGTCCAGCCAGGCGCAGATCCAGCGCAAGTGGGCCTCGGGGTCGGCCAGGAAGTCGGCCGTGTCGATCACCGGCACGTCCAGCCCGGCCTCCTGCCACGTGCGCCACAGCCGGGCCTGCTGCGGTATACCGATGTCCTCTGGCTCACAGGACTCCCGGGCGTGCACGTAGGAGGCCACGACCTCGGCGGGGTCACGGATCAGGAGCACGTTGTGGAAGCCCAGGGTCCAGGTGAGGTCGTCCCGAGCCAGCATGTGATGGCTCATGTGCTTGGCGTACGCCACGCCCGGTCGCCGGCCACCCCGGTCCGCACCCCCGTCCCCGCCGCCTAAGGGCTGGGAGGGCTGGAACGGCTGGAACGGCATGTCGCGCAGTCTGCGCACCACCTCCTCGGGGTGCACCGGCTGGGAGTCGATGATCGCCGCGCGCCCCGGGTGGTCGATCCCGGTTCGGGACAGGTACGCCGCGTAGAAGGGCTCGTCGACGACGACGGTGTCGGGCCGGTTCTCCCACGCCCGCATCATCGCCGTGGAGATGTTGCGTGGCCCGGACCACATGCCCAGGCGCGTGACCTCATCCCGTGGGCTGGCCGAGGAGGTGTCCTCGCTCACCCCTGTGGTCTGCCTTCCACCTGCGCCGCGATGTGCTCGGCGTACAGCTGCTGCAGCCGCTGCACCATCGGCCCGCGCGAGCCGTCGCCGATCGTCCGGCCGTCGATCGAGGTCACCGGTACCACCCCGGCGAAGGTCCCGGTCACGAAGGCCTCGCTGGCGCTGTAGACCTCGGTGAGTGAGAACGTCGTCTCCCGCGAGCCGATGCCGGCCTGCTCGCATACCTCCAGCACGGCCCGACGGGTGATGCCGTGCAGGCAGTAACGGCCGTCGGAGGTCCACACCTGCGGGCCGGAGCGCCCGTGACCGGGCGGCACGACGATGAAGAAGTGGGTGCTGTTGCACGTGGCCACGAACCCGTCCGGGTCGAGCATGAGCGCCTCGTCCGCGCCGGCATTGGCCGCCTGGATGCAGGCCTGGATGTCGTTGAGCTTGCTGTGGGCGTTGATCCGTGGGTCGAGCGTGTCCGGATGGGCGCGGCGCACGTGCGTGGTGAACAGCGTGATGCCCCGCTCGACGGTCTGGGGCAGAGCCGCCTTGTGCTCGGCGATGATGACCACGGTGGCCGGCCCTGCGCTCGCCCTCGGATCCTGGTAGGGGGTGGACTTGGGCCCACGGGTGACCATCAGACGGATGTGCACCCCATCGGTCATGTCGTTGGCCGACAACGTCTGGACGATCGCTTGGCTCACCTGCTCGCGGCTCAGCCCGATGTCGAGCATGATCGCGCGGGCACCTTCCCACAGACGGTCGAGGTGCTGCTCGAGGAACGCGGGCTGCCCGTGGTGGACCCGTATCCCTTCCCACACCCCGTCGCCGAGGATGAAGCCGGCGTCGAAGACGGAGACGACGGCCCGGTGGCGAGGGACCAGCTCGCCGTTGACCCAGATCAGGATGTCGTCGTTGCGTGGGTCGTTGGTGTGGCTGTGTGTGCCAAGCGCCATGGGTCGACTCTAGCTACGTCGGTCGACGGGCCGCGGCGGATGATCAGGGGCCGACCAGCCTTGCACCAGGGAGCGACGGAGCAGACGCGACATGGCGTCGACGTACTGCTGGTCACTCCAGCCCAGCTCGACCACGAGCTCGCGCCAGGTGTCGAAGTGCGCGACCGCGTACATGGTGGCCGCCGCTTCGTCGACGGTCCACTCCTGAGCGAGCTCGCCACGGCTGTCCAGGGCCTGGACCATCGTGCGAAACGTGGCCTGGCGCAAGCGCATCCGGTCCCGCCATGCTGCACCCAGGTCCTGGTCACGGTGCTGGGCTGCCTCGAGCACCTGCGCTACCGGGAGCACGTGCGCCCAGAAGGTCGTGTTCAGCCACATGGCGGCTTCGACCAGAGCCACCCCGTCGGCTGCGGCGTGCACCTGGGCCAGCGACTCACCGAGATCGAGCGTCTCGTCCATGTGGTTGACGAGCGCGACCAGAAGCCCCGACCGATCACCGAAGTGCAGGTAGACGGCCTGACGCGAGACCGATGCCCGTGCGGCGACATCCCCGATCGTGGTCTGCTCGCCCCGCTCGGCGACCATGGCCCAGGCCGCCCGCAGGATGCGCGCTCGGGTGTCGGGGTCGCCATACGATGTGCTTGACGCCACGTAAACCTCCTCCTATAGTGGTTGACGTCCTGTAAACTACCGTACGGTGGGAGGCCCAGTGAGAGACCAGGTCTTCGTCGACGCGCAGGCGAGAGTGCTCGACCGGTACGACGTCATCGCAACAGAGCGATGGGTTGACGTGCCGGATCTGGGCGGCAAGGCGCACGTGCTGGTCGCCGGTTCGGGGCCGCCCGTGGTCCTGCTGAACGGGATCGGCGTTCCCGCCGCCATGATGGCACCACTGATGACCCACCTCACCGGGTTCACGCGGTACGCGGTAGACCTGCCCGGTTACGGACTGACAGATGTGAACCCCGAGTTCTGTGATGATCTGCGCGCCAACGCAGTTCGCTTCCTCGGCGGCGTACTCGACGCTCTGGGGCTCGCGCAGCCCGTGGCGGTGGTGGCGAACTCACTCGGTTCGCTGTGGGCGAGCTGGCTCGCCATCGACCGCCCCGAGCGTGTGGCCACACTGGTCCACGTCGGTTGCCCCGCGATCGTGCTGCACACCTCTGCGCCGCTGCCCATGCGGCTCTTGTCCGTCCGCCATCTCGGCCGGTGGATGGTGCGGCTGCAACCACCCTCGCCGCGACAGGTCGAGCAGCTCGCCAGGATGGTGGGCGAGCACCCCCTCCCGCCGGAGATCGCCGAGCTCGTGCTGGCCACCGAACGTCTGGACCACTTCGAGGATGCCTTCCTGACCATGCTCAACCGACTGGTCCGCCTCCGCGGAAACCGGCCCGAGACTGCTCTGACGGCGAGGGATCTGGCCTCCATCGGGGCCCCGACGCTCCTCGTCTTTGCCCGGGATGACCCCATGGGCGGCCCGGAGGTCGGTAAGCGAGTCAGGGGGGCGATGCCGGACGCCGAGCTCCGCGTCGTCGACGGAGGGCATGCGCCCTGGATTCATCACACGGAGCAGATTGCACCTGTTGTGGAGGCGTTCCTGCGGAGCAGGTACGCAGCGTCACCCTGACCGTTCGGTCAGTGCACGACCATGACCGGCATGGTGGTCTGGTGCAGCACCGAGCGGGCTGTCGAGCCCAGTAGCACGCTGGCCAGGGTGCCGTGCCCGCGGGAGCCGAGCACCAACAGTGCCGCGCCGGCGGTCGCTTCCATCACGGCGTCCTCGGGTCGTGCTTCACGCACCACTCCCTCCACCATCAGGTCCGGGTGCTTGGCGTGAACCCGCTCCAGGGCCTCGACGTTGCTCCCGGTGGCCTCGTGCTCCCGGGCCTTCAGGCACGCCTCGGTGCTGGTGTACCCGAACGGGGGTCGGTCCCAGGGGTCCGGCGGCGGTGGGGTCCAGGCGGTGGCAACCACCAGAGGTGCCTTCCACAGCGCGGCCATATCGGCGGCGGCGGTGATCGCACGGTCGGCGCCCACTGAGCCGTCCGCGCCGACGACGACCGGGCGCTCCGGGCCGGGAAGGGGGGATTTCGCCTCGCGCACCACGATGACCGGGCACCGCGCATGGCCGCTGACGGCATACGCGGTCGAGCCGAGCAGCGCCGCACCGAAACGACCGCGTCCGTGGCTGCCGACCACGATCATGGATGCCGTCGTCGAGGCCTCGTCCAGCGCCACCGAGGCGCTGAGCAGCGAGCCCATTGCCGCGACCTTCATCGACGGGTGGGCCGCTCGGATCTGCTTGGCCCCGTCCTCGGCGATCTGGGTGGCGTACTCGTGCTGCTGCTGCGAGGTGCGCAACCCGTAGGAGACGTCCTGGGCATAGACGATGGCCTGGGCGGCGTAGAGCACCGTGACCTCGGATTCGGTGCTCTCGGCCAGCTGACCGGCCCAGGTCAGCGCGACCTTTGCGGAGTCGGATGCGTCATAGCCGACGACGATGGGGCGGGATGTGGCGCTGGTGGTGTCCATGATGAGCCTCTGCCTTTCAGTGGGGAGCGTGGGTGGGGGGCTGCGCGGTCGCCGCGCTGAACCTGCGCCCGGTCACGGTGTGCGGCTCGATGCGGACGACGCGGGGCTTGGCGCCTGGCTGCCAGGGCGCGATCGGCAGCTGGAGCGAGTCGACGATGTCGGTGAACTGACGCCCTTCGGTGGCCCATCCCCGCACGACGACGCTCCAAGCCCGCCCGGCTGCAGGGTCGTAGCCGTCGACCTCGAAGGCGACGTCGTGGTGCAGGGTCGCGCGGAACAGCTCGCCGTCCGCGGTCCGGTAGACCAGGGTGCCGTGGTCGACGACGTGGTTCACCGGGAAGATGTCGGGAGACCCGCGGCGAACCACCGCGAGGCGGCCGATGCTCGCCTGGCGCAGCAGCGCCCAGCACGTGGCCAGGTCGAGATGCTCCGTGGCGGCGGCGCCGGGCGTGGGGTCCATCCCAGGAGCATGGCTGCGCGGGCACATCGCCAGCCAGGGCCGAAGGTCCCCACGTCGCCGGTCCGCCCGGCCGCGATCGCTGGGGACTGCCCTCACGCCGGCCCACGGCTAGGCTCGAGAGGCCATGGTCGAAGCGTCAGCGCCCGCCGACTCGCCGCAGGTGGGTGGGCTACTGCTGCTCCAAGCCGTCCGCGAGCTTTCTGCGACCGACCAGGACCTGGAGGACGTGCTGGCCCGCACGGTGCAGATCGCCTGCCAGCTCACCGGGGCGCGCTACGGGGCGATGGGGGTGCTCGCCGAGGCCGCCCCGGATCGCCTGAGCCACTTCATCACCCACGGGTTGACCCAGCAGGAGCGCGGCGCCATCGGTGAGCTGCCGCGTGCGCACGGCCTGCTGGGCAGGCTGCTGCGGGAGCCGACCGGAGTGCGGGTGCGGGACGTCGCCCAGGAGCATGACGCCGTGGGGTACCCACCCGGGCATCCGGTCATGCACAGCTTCCTCGGGATGCCGATCCGCACGGCCTCCGGCGTGTTCGGGAACCTCTACCTGACCGAGAAGGCCGGTGCACCGGAGTTCAGTGCTGAGGACGAGTCGGTGCTGGAGACCCTCGCGGCCGTCGTGGGCGTGGTGGTCGACCTGTCGCGTCGGCGCCTGGAGGCGCGAAGCCAGCGCACGGCGGTGGCGACCGTCCGCACGGTCAACCGTGCGCTGGTCACCGAGCAGGACCCGGCGTCGGTGGTCTCGCTGGTCCTCACCGAGGCTCTACGCACGACCGGAGCCAGCGCCGCTCTGGTGCTGAAGCAGGCAGCCAGCAATGACGCAGACGCATGGGAGGTCCTCGCCGCCGAGGGCGATGCCGACGTTGTCGATGACGTCGTGACGCAGGTGGAGACCCAGCTGCGCGAGGGCACGACCCGCGCTCGTCCGACCCATGGGGCCAGAAACGCGCCCCGGCTGTTGTTGGACGACCAGCAGGGCCCGCGGCGCACCAGCATCGTGCCGGTGGCGCTGCGCGACGGCACCTCGCTCGCACTGGTCGTCAGGGGCTGGAGACCCGCCACAAGCCTGGCTCCGCGTCTGACCGAGTCCTTGCTGGAGTCCCTCGGCGACCAGGTCGGCCTGATCCTGGACCGCGTGGCTGCCGCCCACCACCGCGACGAGATCACCCGTCTTCAGGACCGGGAGCGCATCGCTCGTGACCTGCACGACCTGGTGATCCAGCGGATCTTCGCGGCGGGGCTCACCCTGCAGGGCGCGGCCCGGCTGGCGACCCCGCCCGAGGTGACGGAGCGGGTGGAGCGCACCATCGCCGAGCTCGACGCGACGATCCGGGACATCCGGGCGACGATCTTCGCTCTGACACCGTCGACGGGGGGCTCGTTGCGCTCGCAGATCCAGGACCTGATGCAGAGCTACGCGCCACACCTGGGCTTCGCGCCCACCCTGCACTGCCCCCAGCCGGTCGAGGACCTCATCGACGAGGAGGGTCGGCTCTCGCTGCTGCTGGTGGTGCGGGAGGCGCTGTCCAACGTGGCCCGCCACGCGCGGGCGACCTCCGTGGAGATCGACGTGCGCGCCGAGGCAGACCGCCTCCTGGTGACCGTGACCGACGACGGGGTCGGGCTCCCCGAAGCAGTCGTCGAGAGTGGCCTCGGCAACGCCCGGTCCCGAGCTCGGCAGCGTGGCGGGTCGATGGACCTGCTGGCCCGCACGCCGCGGGGGACAGTGCTGCGCTGGCAGGTTCCGTTGCCGGACTGAGCCTCGGGGTGCTCAGCGCAGCAGCGGCACCCGGCGCACCACGGACGTGCGCTGCCACCAGCCACCGATCCCGAGGGTGTCACCCGCACTCGTGAGCGCGAACAGCACCACGGTCAACGCCCCGGTCAGATGGTCGTCGACGAAGGGGTTGTTCTCCAGCGGGAACGATGCGAGCCACATCATCAGGTACATCGCGAACGCGCTGATCGCGGCGAGACGCATGCCTGCCCCGGTCACGAGGGCGACCCCGATACCCAGTAACCCCAGCATGAACAGCCAGGTCACCCACGGCTGCCCGGCGAGGCCGGTGAAGAACGAGGAGAACGTCCCTTCGTTGTTGGCCAGAAAGCCGTATGTCGGGTCGCCGCCGTTCAGCCAAGCGCTCTCACTCGGTGTGGCCTTGCCCAGGCCGAAGAGCTTGTCGAGGAAAGCCCACAGGAAGGTGAACCCGAACAGCACGCGCAGCACAGCCAGCACGATGCGTGCCGGGGGGTTGCGCACCGCGGACCGGTCGGCCGGATGCTCGTTCGCAGTGGTGGTTGTAGTGGCGGACGATGTGCTCATCAGGTGCCTCCTACGCTCGGAACGAATGTCGTTCCTCCACCGTGAGCGCTGGTTGAGCACCTGACCAGAGTCGTAGGACCCTGCTTGTGGCTGACCGCGGTGTCAGCGGTTCTCGCTGGTGACGCGGCCCGCGACGCCTACGAGTCGTGCCCCACCAGCCGTGTGCCCAGGACCGCGGCCTGCGTGCGCCGCTCGAGGCCGAGCTTGCTGAGCACGGATGACACGTAGTTCTTGATCGTCTTCTCGGCCAGGTGGAGGCGCTCACCGATCTGGCGGTTGGTCAGCCCTTCGGTGATCAGGGTCAGCACGCGCCGCTCCTGCGGGCTGAGCAGCTCCAGCTGGCGCATCGCCGGGTCCGACTGACGCATGCGGCCCACCACCCGGGCCACCGAGGCCGGGTCGAGCTGTGAGCGTCCCGAGGCGACGACCCGGATGCCCTCGACCAGCCCGGACCCGCTGATCTGTTTCAGCACGAAGCCCGCCGCGCCGGCCACCACGGCGGCCAACAGCGCCCGCTCGTCGTCGTAGGAGGTCAGGATCAGGCCCTGGATCGCGGGGTCGGCGGCCCGGACGTCACGACATACCTCGATCCCTGATCCGTCCGGCAAGCGCGCGTCCAACACGGCGACATCGGGGCGCAACGCCGTGATCTGCGCTCGTGCCTCACGCGCCGAGCCGGACTCCCCGACGATCTGGATGTCCGGCTCCGCCGAGAGCAGGTCTCGCAGACCGCGCCGCACCAGCTCATGATCGTCGAGCAGGTACACCCGGATGCTGCGGGGCGTGTCGGCACCCGCCGTCGCGCGTGCAGGATCAGCGGACATGCGGTGACGGTAGCCCGCCCGGCGCGGCCGATCCAGGGACCTTGGTCCGGAGGTTCAGTCCACGATCATGATCGGCACCGTGGCCTGATGCAGGACCCCGAGGCTGGTCGAGCCCAGGATCGAGCCGGCCAGCGTGCCATGCCCGCGCGTGCCGAGCACGAGCAGGCCGCTGCTTCCACCGGCGCGGGTCAGCGCCTCGACCGGGTGACCCTCGAGCACCTTGCCTCCGACCTGAAGGTCCTCGTGCGTCGTACCGACCTCTTCCAGGGCACGAGTGTTTGCCTCGTGGGCCTTGGCCTCGTAGTCGGCGGAGGCCTCCGCGGCCGAGCTGTACCCGGCCGGGCCACGGTCCCAGGGGTCGGCGGGCGCCGGCGCCCACGTGGTCGCCAGGACCAGCGGTGAGCCCCACTCCCGGGCGACGTCGATCGCGGTCTCGACCGCACGGTCCGATCCGCCGGTGCCGTTGATGCCCACCACGACGGGGCGGTCCGGGCCGGGAAGCTCGCTCGCACCGTCGCGCACGATGACCACCGGGCAGCGCGAGTAGCCGGCGATCGCATAAGCGGTGGAGCCGAGCAGCAGGGTTCCGATCCGGCTGCGGCCGTGGCTGCCCAGCACCATCATCGAGGCGTGGGTCGAGACCTCACCCAGCGCGACCTTGGCGCTGAACAGCGAGGAGGTGGTGCTCACCTCGAGGTCCGGGAAGGACTCGGCGACCTTGTCGGCGCCGAACTGGGCGACCTCGGCCGCTTCGGCGAGCACCTCATCACCCTTCCAGACGCCACTTCCGGCGTCCTGGGTGTAGGTGATCCGCTCGGCGGCGTGCAGGACGGTCAGTGACCGGCCCTGATGCTCGGCGGCGCGCGCCGCCCACTGCAATGCCGCTTCGGAGGGGGAGGAACCGTCGTACCCCACGACGATCGGGCGATGGGGAGAGTGCGTGGCCATGGTCTGTCCTTTCGTGGGCACCGGGCCCGGAGGGGATCCTGCTTCACTCTAGTTGCCCCGGCTTACCCCATCGAGCCTCTGCGTCGCAACTGTGCGCCCGCCGAGCCTTGACCAGCACAACCGCCCGTCATCCTCCTGGTTCGGGGTGGATGAGTCGCGGTGGGTGCGCAAGACTGAGGAGCATGACGCTCACTCAGCTCCCCGAATGGCAGGCCCTGGCCGAGCACCACGAGCAGATGAAGGGGGTGCATCTGAGGACTCTGTTCTCCGACGACCCGTCGCGCGGCGAGAGCATGGTGGCTTCGGTGGGGCCCGTCTTCCTGGACTACTCCAAGCACCGGGCCACCTCCGAGACCATGAGCCTGCTGCTTGACCTGGCACGAGCCTGCGGCGTGCAGGACCGGGTCGACGCCATGTTCACCGGGGAGCACATCAACAGCACCGAGGACCGCGCTGTGCTGCATACCGCGCTACGGGCCGGCCCGGACGCCGTCATCGAGGTCGACGGCGAGGACGTCATGCCTGGCGTACGCGAGGTGCTGGGACGGATGCGCGACTTCGCCGACCAGGTGCGCGGCGGGCAGTGGACGGGGCACACGGGCCAGCCGATCAGGACGGTGGTCAACATCGGTATCGGCGGCTCCGACCTGGGCCCGGCCATGGCCTACGGGGCCTTGCGCGACCACAGCGACCGCGACCTGCAGTTCCGCTTCGTCTCGAACGTGGACGGCTCCGACATCGTGGAGGCCACCCGCGACCTGGACCCGGCCACCACCCTGTTCATCGTGGCCTCCAAGACCTTCACGACGGTCGAGACCCTGACCAACGCCACCACCGCCCGTGAGTGGTTGACCGCCTCGCTAGGGGACGACGCCGTGGCCAAGCACTTCGTGGCGGTGTCCACCGCGGATGAGAAGGTGGCCGACTTCGGCATCGACACCGACAACATGTTCGGCTTCTGGGACTGGGTGGGGGGCCGCTACTCCTTCCCCTCGGCGATCGGGCTCTCGCTCATGGTGGCCATCGGCCCCGACGCCTTCGAGGACATGCTGGCCGGCTTCCGCGAGGTGGACGAGCACTTCCGTACTGCGGCGCTGGAGGACAACCTGCCCGTGCTGATGGGGCTGCTCGGCATCTGGTAT
Organism: Ornithinimicrobium sp.; assembly: GCA_049683875.1. Taxonomy (GTDB): domain Bacteria; phylum Actinomycetota; class Actinomycetes; order Actinomycetales; family Dermatophilaceae; genus Ornithinicoccus. The sequence continues at coordinate 5,320 of JBAUJO010000212.1, read as the reverse complement.
CGCAACTTCTTCGGGGCCGACACCCATGCGGTCCTGCCCTACAGCGAGTACCTGCAGCGCTTCCCGGCCTACCTGCAGCAGCTGGACATGGAGAGCAACGGCAAGACGGTGACCCGCGACGGCTCGGCCGTCGAGGTGCAGACCGGCCCCATCGTCTGGGGTGAGCCGGGCACCAACGGCCAGCACGCCTTCTACCAGCTGATCCACCAGGGCACCACGATGGTCCCGGCGGACTTCATCGGTGTGCTCGCGCCCTTCCACACCGGGCAGGGGTCCTTGGGCAGCCACCACGACCTGCTGACCGCCAACCTGTTCGCGCAGACCGAGGCCCTGGCCATGGGCAAGACCGCCGAAGAGGTGCGCGACGAGGGGGTCGAGGACGGCCTGGTGCCGCACAAGTCATTCGCCGGGAACAGCCCGACCTCGACCCTGCTGGTCGACGAGCTCAGCCCGCACACCCTCGGGATGCTGGTCGCGCTGTACGAGCACAAGGTCTTCGTCCAGGGCACGATCTGGGGTATCAACAGCTTCGACCAGTGGGGCGTCGAGCTCGGTAAGCAGCTCGCCAAGGTGATCGAGCCCGAGCTGACCGCCGGCGATGAGCCCGACCTCGACCACGACAGCTCCACCAACGCCTTGATCCGCCGGTACCGGGCGGCGCGCGGGCGCTGACCCGGGCCCGCCGGCCGGCGTGCAGGAGAAGGAGCGCCATGCAGGAGCAGGGTAAACCTCCGGAGCGCTACCTGGTCGTCAGGGGTCGTCGCTGGCGACGCGAGGACCCGGCTCTGCCCGACGACGTGGCCACCAGGCTGCGCTCACACCTGGGTCGTGGACGCTCAGCAGTCGGCGCGGCCAAGCGCGCCGACGTCGACCCTGCGCCGCATCGCGTCCGCGTCGACCTGGCCAAACACGGGCTCGGCGAACGAGGCACGCCCTGGTGGGAGCAGTCGGGCTCCCAGCGTCAACACCGGTGGGAGGCCGCTCTCCGTGAGCTCGACGCATTGGACCAGACACCTGTCGAGCATCCGGACGAGCAGCCTCACAGCTGACCCCGGCTTGGAACGTCCCGTCGGCGAGGAGTGACGAAATATCAGACGGCCGGCCAGGGGTCACGGGCCAAGGGGGACGGCGGCGCCTTGTGCGTCGGGCAGTGCACGTCGAAGGCCGTCAGGTCATGGGCCAGCGGGGTGGGCACCAGCACGCGCCGGCCGACCTCGACCTTGTGCGTGTGCGAGGTCAGCGCCCGCACCGAGGGCCCGGCGTCGAGCTGTACGTGGTGAAGCACGTCGCCGCCGCGGAACTCGTGTCGACGTACGATGCCGAGCCCGCCGCCCACTGTCTGGGGGTTCGCGCCCAACCCGGCCTCGCCATCGGCGACCGGGTGCACGGTGAGATCGTGCGGCCGGGTCATCACCTCCACGTCGCCGTCCAGCCCGGCGCATACCGGCAGCGCACCGAGTGCCGTCTCGGCGCTGGCGCCCCGGCGAACCCCGGAGACGAAGTCGGCCTCGCCGAGGAACGTCGAGACGAACCGGTTCACCGGTCGGTGGAACACGGCCTCCGGCTCGTCCAGCTGAACGATCCGGCCGCCCTGCAGCACCGCCACCCGGTCGCCGACGGCGAGCGCTTCGTCCTGGTCGTGGGTGACGAGCACGATGCTGGCTCCGGCGGCGCGGAGCGCCTGGATGGCCTCGTCACGCACCCGGGCGGCGAGCCCGCGGTCGAGCTGGCTGAACGGCTCGTCGAGCAGCACGACCTGGGGGTTCAGGGCCAACGCTCGGGCAATGGCCACTCGCTGCTGCTCGCCCCCGGACAGCTCGTGCGGGTAGCGCTGCGCGAACCGGGTCAGACCCACCAGCTCGAGCATGCGCTGCACCTGCGGTGCGGGCTCGCTTCGACGGGGGCGTTGCCACCGACCAGGCGTTCGGCGCAGCCCGAAGGCCACGTTCTCGGCCACGGTGAGGTGCGGGAAGAGCGCGAGGTCCTGGAAGACGATGCCCACGCCGCGTCGCTCCGCGGGCACGAAGGTGTCGGGGCCGGCGACTTCACGCCCGCCGACCAACACGGAGCCGGCGTCCAGGCCGGTCAGGCCGGCCATCATCCGCAACAGGGTGGACTTGCCGCAGCCGCTTGGTCCCACGACCGCCACCGTCTCCGCACGTCCGACCGTCAGCGACAGGTCGGAGACCGCGGTGGCGGCCCCGAAGCGCTTGGTGACGTGGCGGCACTCCAGGACCGGTGTGGTCCCGGTGGTGGCCGTTTCGAGGGGGCTCATCGGGCGGGTGAACTTTCTGTCGGGTCGGTGACGCCGGCTTCGGCGGTGTCACCGGGGGTGGCGTCGCCGTGGCTGGCCTCCGGTCTGGCGATGTCCGGTACAGCCAGGGTATGCCGGAACACCAGCACGATGGGCACCAGGGCCACCGCGACGATGGTCAGCGCCGGCAGCCCCGCGCTCTCCCAGCGCGACTCGGCGGCGAGCTGGAACACCCACACCGCAAGGGTCTCGAAACCGAACGGCCGCAGCAGCAGCATGATCGGAAGCTCCTTGAGCGTGTCGACGGCCACCAGCACGAGAGCCACACCGACGCCCGGCCGGAGCAGCGGCAGATGCACCCGCCGCATCACGCTCACGGGGCGGGTGCCGAGAGCCAGCGCGGCGGCGGTCAGCGAGGGTGAGACCTTCTCCAGGCCGGCGTCGAGGCTGCTCCAGGCCAGCGCGAGGAACCGGATGACGTAGGCGTAGAGCAGCCCGGCCACGGTCCCGGTGATCAGGACACCGCCGAGCGCCAACCCGGCCGCGTCCAGTACGGCATCTGCCCCGGCGAGCACGATGAGTACACCGATGGCCACGACCGGCCCCGGCACGGCGTACCCGACGGTGGCCGAGCGGGCCAGCCAGGTGGTCCAGCGGCCTCCGGCGAGCCGGGAGGCGCTGGCCAGCACGATGCCCACGGCCACGCACGTCAGCGCCACCACCCCGGCGATCATCGCGCTGTTGCCCACGTAACCCAGGTAGCGACCGTCCATCCCGCCACTGCCCACGATCGGGCCACTCCAGAGGATGAGCTGGGCCACCGGCACCACGAACGTCACACCGATGACGGTGGCGCAGCAGGTGGTGGCCAAAGCCGCCGCTCGGCCGGTCAGCTGCGCGGGCTCGAGGCTGTACCCGCCCCCGCCCTGCTGGTGGAACCGGGCGCCGCCCCGCCCGATGCGCTCCAGCGCGAGCACCAACACCGCGAACATGAGCACGACACCGGCCAGCTCGCTCGCCGCGGCCCGGTTGTACATACCGACCCAGACCTGGTGGATGCCGACCGAGACCGTCTGCACGCCGAAGTACTGCACGGTGGCGAAGTCGGTCAGCGTCTCCATCGCCACCAGCAGGCCACCGGCCGCCAGCGAGGGCCGGGCCAACGGCAGGACGACCAGCCGTGCAGCGGTCAACGGGCCGGCGCCCAGGGCCCGAGCCGCGTCGAAGGTCGTGGCGGACTGCTCGCGCAGGGCGGCGCGCGCCAGGATGTAGGGGTAGGGGTAGAGCGCGATGATGAGCACGAGCGCGCACACCCAGAACGAGCGCACCTCGGGAAACCAGACGTCGGGGCCGAAGACCTGCCGCAGCCCGCTCTGCACCGGGCCCGGGTGGTCCAGCAGCCCGATGTAGACGAAACCCATGACGTAGGCGGGCACCGCCAGGGGGAGCACGAGCAACCAGGAGAACCACCGCTGGCCGGGGAAGTGGTGGCGGCCGACGAGCCAGGCCAGTCCCGCCCCCACGATGACGCTGCCGACGACCACGGTCGTCACCAGGGCCACCGTGGTCAGCACCATCGAGCTCAGGCCCAGGTCGACCAGGAACGACCACACCTCCCGGTCCGGTGTGAGCAGCGAGCCGACCACCAGCAGGACCGGCACCGTGGTGAGCAGGGCCAGGGCGAACACGACGATCTGCCAGCGGCGGCGACCCTCGCCCGGCGAGCGAGTGGCTCGGCGAGACCGGGACACCCCGCTGGCCGGTCCAGCGGCCATCGACGGTCCGGACACGGGTGTCGGGGCGCTCATTCGTAGCCCACCCGGGCCATGAGCCTGACGGCGGCCGGGTTGAGCTCGGCGTAGGCCACCGCGTCGACGTCCTGCGCCGTGAACTCGCCGAACTCGGCCACCACGGGTACCGGCTCGACATCCGGGTTGACCGGGTACTCGTCGTTGTCGCCGACGAACTCGGCCTGCCCGTCGGTGGCCAGCCACTCCAGCAGCTGCTGCGCGAGCTCGGGGTCGTCGGCCTCGGCGGTCACGCCCGCACCGGAGATGTTCACGTGGGTGCCCGTGGTCTGCTGGTTCGCCCAGAACAGCTCGACCGGCAGGTCGGGGTCGTCCTGCAGCTCACGGGCGAGGTAGTAGTGGTTCACGATGGCCACGTCGCAGTTGCCGCTGGCGATGTTGTCGATGATCTCGACGTCGTTGGAGAAGATCTCGGCGTTGGCGGCCCAGCCGCTGACGACATCCTCGGTGGCGGCCTCGCCGTCCGCCGCGATCATCGAGGCGACGAGGGACTGGGTGTAGGTGGCGTTGGACTGACGCAGGCACAGGCGCCCCTGCCAGCGTGGGTCGGCCAGGTCCTCGTAGGTCGACAGCTCGCCGCGGTCGACCCGCTCCGGTGAGTAGACGATGGTGCGTGCCCGTTGGGCGAGGCCGAACCACCGGCCCTGCGGGTCGCGCAGGCCTTCGGGCACGGCCTCCTCCAGGGTGGTGGAGCTCAGCGGGGCGAAGATGCCCTGTTGCGCGGCGCTGGCCAGGTTCCCGGCGTCGACCGTCATGTAGACGTCCGCCTGCGTGTCCTCCCCCTCGGCCGCGATGCGCTCCCGCAGCTCGGCGTCGGAGCCGAAGAGGAACTCGACCTCGACGCCGGTCTCCTCGTAGAAGCGGGTGAAGGAGTCCTCGAGGTCGTAGTGCCGGGCGGAGTACACGCGCACGACCTCGTCGTCGCCGCCCACGCAGCCGGTCAGTGCCAGGGTGCTCACGGCGCCCAGGGCCATGAGGACGGCCAGGGAGCGCCGCCGAGCGAACCTGGGCGCGGTCAGACCTCTCGGGAAGCGCGTCATGGTCGGTCTCCTGCGGTCGGGGGGAGGCGGAGGCCGGCATACCGGCTCCCGAAGAACAGCACCATCAGGGCCAGGCCCCAGGCGGCGTGGATCCACCACATGACCGGCCCGGGCGTCCGGTAGTCGGGCAGCACCGACCGCAGTGTGGCCAGCGCGGTCGGCGGCGCCACGTCCGGCCCGCCGACCCAGGTCAGCCCGGAGGAGTAGCCGGCCAGGAG
>JBAUJO010000211.1:0-38705 GCA_049683875.1 Ornithinimicrobium sp. | reverse complement strand
GGGCCGCGGGTGTTGCCGGGGTCCGAGGAGTCGAGCTAGCCGACGCGCCCGTAGCCGCTGACACCGCTGAACACGTCCCGCAGCTGGCTGGGGATACCCGGCTTGCCGGAGTCATACATCTGGCCGTTGCCGGCGTAGATGCCCACGTGGTAGGCGGGTGAACCGAAGAACACCAGGTCGCCCGGCTGCGGGTTGCTGACCGGGGTCGTTGCGGCCTGCTGCGCCGAGGCGCTGCGGGGCAGCGAGATGCCAGCCTTGCCGAACACGTACGAGGTGTAGCCGGAGCAGTCGAAACCGGCCGGGGTCGAGCCGCCATAGCTGTACATGATGCCGGTGTACTGCGCGGCATACCCGAGGACTCCCGAGGAGGAGGGCGAGCTGCTACGCGAGGCCGACGAGGACGAGCGGTCAGCGGAGGAGGACGAGCCGGCGGAGCTCGACAGGTCCATCGCGGCGGAGGTCAGGGGCCCCACGATGCCGTCCTGAACGAGGCCGTTGCGGCCCTGCCACCGCTTGACGGCGGCATGGGTCTTCGGGCCGAAGATTCCGTCCACCTCGGTGCCGACGATCCGCTGGATCGAGGTGACGCTGCCGCCCCGCGCGCCCCAGCGAACTGTGCTGAAGCTGGAGGGGGTGGTGGGCAACGTGGCGCTCGGGGTCGCGGTGAACGCTCCCCCGGTGGTGGCCAGACCGGACGCGGCGGCCGGCGAGCTGGTGGGCTCCGCTGCGGCGGGCGTGGCCTGGGACGTGCCCGACATCGTGAACAGGAGACCAGTGGAGGCGGCGGCCACCATGGACGCGCGAGCGGCGGGCTTGAAGGACAGTCGACTGGGAGCGCGGTGGCGTCCGGGCGAGGTGATGGGCACGGTAGGTCTCTCTTTCGTGTACGGCAGCGAGGTCAGCTGTCGGGTTCGGGCGCCGTGTCGGCACCCGGCATCCAGGTCATGCTCAGATCTCGGATGCTGCACCCCAAGGGGCATCGTCAGATGCCGCAACCAACCCTGGGTCTTCCGCTCCTGTCCAGCGGCTCATCGTGCATCCCGGGGGCAGTGACAGGATCGGGACACCACCCGGGGCCCCTTCGCGAGGGGAACACGAAGAACGTACCCGACACCAAGCCCAAATGTCACATTTTGATAACAACGCTCCTCGAGGCGGCGCACTCGGGCAACCAGCCATGGACAACACCGGAAGGCGGCGTCGAACGCGGGCGAGCTCCGTGACGGCACGGACGTTGGGGCCCTCGCCAAGCTCATCGAGACGACCTATCACGGCGCGATGAGCGGCTGGGCGCTGACCGCGAAGGGTCCCTTGAGGCGCGGATGGGCGAACAGCTCGAGGAAGTCCTCAGACCAAGGCGCGTGCCGTCCCGGTGAGGAGCGCTTCTGCGCCGACAACGGCGGTCAGAAACTGGCTCCGCCGGACTTCTTGCGGACTATTTGCGGACCGCAAGGACAGTCAGGCTAGTCCGAGCCCCGACCTAGACCTTCGATCTTCGATCTTCGTGCACCTTGCTGAAAGATCGCGGATGCGCTGCCAGAGGACCGCTCGGGGCGCGTCGACCTTCAGTGCTTGGATGAGTTCGTCGAGCCGTTGCGGGCGATCTCGGAGATAGGTGACTGCCTTGTTGAGGCTCTCGCCAACTGTCTTGCCGTATGCATCGACCGCCTTGCGCGCGCCTGCCTTCAGGACCACCGTGTCGGGTTTCATCATGGCCAGGTCGATGAGGTCGCGGCTGAACGTCGACGTGTCTGCCCAGCGGTCGTCATTGGCAAGCAGCTTGCTTGCGACCTGGTCGGTTCGCGTCAGGATTCGTAACCCACAGATCTCATCGTCCGGGGCGGGAGTGTCGAGGTCGATGCGTCCTTCGTGGATGATCTCGAACTTGATCGCAACCCCCGAAACGAGCACTGAGGTCCTGATCCCATAACCGTCAACAGAGGGTGTTCGACCCAGGTCTAGCTCGCGTGTAGCCAGAGCGTCGAACCCGTGGTCCCTGACCATCTGGCGCAGCGCGCGATAGGACTCCGGGTCGGAGACCAGGAAGTCAATGTCGACCGATTCGCGGAACTCATCGTGGGCAAGGACGATCGCGGTCCCGCCTCCGAACCAGCAGTTGTGCTCTGCCAGGAGTGGTGCGTCGAGGCTCGACAACACCTCGGCCACCTGTTGGTGGTGCAGCCGCCTAAACAAGGAGCCTCCCGTTGCTGTAGGTGTCCGCCAGGTGTTGGATGAACGCCCTCTCGTGGTCAGTCAGCGTCTCCTGATTGAGGTGTCGCCAGCCGCGTTCGTAGAGGTTGAGCGCCTCCGTCTCGGTGATGGTGGTGCCGGCGTCGGTCTGCCAGGCCAGCGTGCGCAGACCGGGGTAGTCGCCGACCGTGATCGTCACGAGCTCTGCTGCCGGCGCGTCGAGGATCGGGACGACGAGGTGGAGTCCGAGAGCGGCTGCAACGTTGATGTAGGCGCCGATCGTGACCGAGGGGTTGCCTGCCTCGATCCTGTGCATGGTGACACGCGAAACGCCAGCCGCTTCGGCGCAGGCGACTACCGTGACACCGAGGGCCTTTCGGCGTTCGCGCAGCCGGGCGCCTAGGCGTTCGAGGTCCGCCTGTTGCTCGGGGCCCGTGTATGGACTAGAGGCTGGCATGTTTCTCATTTTAGTCATTCAAACCTCGACGTCAATAATGAGAAACGTTTGAATACCTTCTCGTCAGACGGGCCGGCCCCAGCGCGAAGCCAGCCGTGCGTCCAGTTCGTCCAGGTCAGACCGATCGACGGGTCGCCTCCAGCTCGGCCGCAAGCGACCGCACCACGGCCTCCTTCAGTTCTGAGATCGACGGACTGTCTCCGGAGCGTCATGTCAGACCAGTTCGCCGTGCGATTCGTCGAAGCTCACGGGGTCACACGCCGGGCCACGGCAGCGTCGAACAGCGTCCGGGCGATCTGCTCGGCCTTTCGGTCCCCGCGGCACCCACCGGCCTCGCCTCGTAGCGGTCCTGGTTGCGGGCACGCCACATGGTCGAACTCTCGCGCCGCCTTCTCGGCCGGCGGCTTGTCGAAGACGACGCGGAGGTACCGGCCGAGCGCCTCGTGCTGGCCAGGCCCGTTGGTCGTCCGGAGGCCATACGCAGCCAGCAGCGCCTCGCCCGTATCCTGACAGGCGTCGTAGCCAATCCAGTACCTGACGGCAACACTCGTGAGCAGCAGCTGGTCCAGACGCTCCTCGGCCTGGCTCAAGAAGAGCTCGCACGCGCGGCGTCTGCGGGTACGACATCGAGGCGTCGCGCCTCAACCAGCGCCTGGATCGACGCCTGCTGGACGCGGGTGAGTGCAGTCAGCGCCATGGCAGCTCCCCGACAACGGCGAGCGCCGGGCCCCCACGCACGTTCTTCAGGAAGCCGGAAGAGTCGGCCAACTCCTCAGGAGTGAGGATCATCGGGTCCATGGAACGCTGCACTGCGGCCTCGATTCGGGTGCACGCCTCGTAGACCGCGTCCTCATCGGGCTTGCCGAGCACCATGACGTCGATGTCTCGCGGTGCAGGTTCGGCATCCCGAGCATCCGCGCGGCGAAGGAGCCGTAGACGAACGCCGACTCGACCCCATCGATACGGCCCAGCTCCTCGGCCAGCATCACCACCGGGCCTGCCTCGCAAGAATCTTGTTCCATAAGGGATCCTTCTGCGGACATACACCCGTGCCTTTGGGACTTGGCTACGGTGCCTGAGTGATGACGACAAGTGGCCGGCTCCTGTGGGACATGGTGGAAGGTCCGATGCCACGAGGGGTGCTGGGCATGGGAATCGGCGACGTGCACCGGGTTGGCGATCAGTGGTTGCTGCTCTTGGGCGGGTACTCCAATTCGTTTCGAAACCGCTTCTATCTCGCTACAGCACCGGCAACAGCTGACCCCGCCACGACCGATTGGCAAATCGGGGTTGACCGTCGTGGCCGCGCCCAGGCGTTGTTGCCGGACGCGCCGCGTGATCGATGGGATGGCGGTGGTGTGCACACACCCTCCTACGTTCCCGGCACGAATGACCATCCACCCCGCATCTACTACGCCGGCCGCTCTGGACGTAGACACGTGGGGGCATCAAGTCGATACGCGATCGGGGTCCTGGAGTACCGCGCCAAACGTTGGCACAGACGCCCTGAACCCCTCATCCGAGGTGACGAGCAGCGATCAAGCGCTCTAGAGCCGCTGGTCGTTCACCACGAAGGCCGGTTCGTGATGTGGTACCTCGCTACGCCCCATGAAGTGGCCCCCGGTGAACAACCCGACTATGAGTTACGCACCACCACCAGCATTGATGGCCTGACCGACTGGACCCCCCACACGTCTGGTCTACCGCCGAAGAGGGGTTCTTCGACAACGCCATCATCGACACCGGTTCGGGTTGGACCATGATCTTGGCCAGAGGCACGAACTTGCACGGCACGATCCCCTTTCCCGAGCAAGGACTCTGGCGCTGCACCGCCCAGACGCCGAGCCCACAACGATCCGCGTGGTCGCCTCCAGTGAAGGTTCTGGACACCGACCCCGCGACGACCCCAGCCTTCATGGGCCATGGCGTGTGTGACCCTGCCCTCGCCAGACGCCCAGACGGTTCCCTCGCCGTATTCGCTACCGGCACGTGGCGCTACCGAAACTGGGCCAGCCTGGCCGCTTCACGGCTTCGCCACGGTCACCAGATCCCGGTTCCCGCACCATTTCATCTCGGCGCCGCAGTCTTCACCCTCAACGAGCCCACGCCCTACTAACCGATGCCGGCCCGCGTCGAACACGACCGGCAGTGGATCGGCGATCGGGTCGGATTCGGTCGGTGGCGCTCAGGATGGGCTGGCGGAAGTGTTGATCTGGGTCGGCGAGCGAGCGTCGGCGATGATGCAGCGTCGGCCGATTCGCAGGGCGTAGTGGCCAGCGAGGGGGATCACGACCCCAGTTGCTGTGCGCCCACCCGGGGGCGCCCGCGCGAGGGACAGCAATGACAAGGAATGCGTCGATCAGGGCGACCAACGTGAAGCCGACGTGTTCGTAGCAAGACACCGAGGGCCACTGCCTACCGAGTGGGCGAAGCCGCCAAGCACTCGGGCCCTGCCAAACCACGACGACGCCACGTCCGCTACTGGCGCACTGACCTCATCCTCTGGCCCAGCGAGCAGACCAACCGTCCACTTGCGCGAGGCCGCCGGGGTCCGGCTCGGCGGCCTCCGAAGTGGTTCAAGGCAGCGCATACCGCACAAGTTCCTGCGGACTCTGTGCGGACTGGGAGGTGTCTCAACCCTTCTGAACTGCGGAAACGCGGCGATTCAGACGTTGAAGCGGAACTCCACCACGTCGCCGTCGGCCATGACGTAGTCCTTGCCCTCCATGCGGACCTTGCCCGCCGCCTTCGCCTCGGCCATGGAGCCAGCTGCGACCAGCGCGTCGTAGGAGACGACCTCGGCCTTGATGAAACCCCGTTGGAAGTCGGTGTGGATGACGCCGGCCGCCTGCGGGGCGGTCGAGGCCTTGCGTATCGTCCACGCCCGCGACTCCTTGGGCCCGGCCGTGAGGTAGGTCTGAAGTCCGAGGGTGTCGAAGCCGACGCGGGCCAGCTGGGCCAGTCCGGGCTCGGTGACCCCGACCGAGGCCAGCAGCTCGGCGGCCTCCTCGGTGTCGAGCTCGGAGAGCTCCGCCTCCAGCTTGGCGTCGAGGTAGATCGCCTCGGCGGGCGCGACGAGCTGGGCCAGCGAGTCGTGCAGCGCCTCGTCGCTCAGACCGTCCTCGTCCAGGTTGAAGACGTAGAGGAATGGTTTGGTGGTGAGAAGGCCCAGTGTGCGGGCATGCCCGGCGTCGACACCAGCGGCCGCACCGGCGGCGTACAGCGTGTCGCCGCGCTCGAGGACGCTCTGCGCCGCGAGCGCCGTCTCCAGCACGGCCCGGTCCGTCTTCTTGCCCTTGACCTCCTTCTCCAGCCGCGGGATCGCGGCCTCCAGAGTCTGCATATCGGCCAGGATCAGCTCGGTGTTGATGGTCTCGATGTCGTCCTTGGGTGAGACTGCGCCGTCGACGTGCACCACATCGTCGTCGCCGAACGCGCGTACCACCTGACAGATGGCGTCCGCCTCGCGGATGTTGGCCAGGAACTTGTTGCCCAGCCCCTCCCCCTCCGAGGCCCCCCGCACGATGCCGGCAATGTCGACGAAGGACACTGTCGCCGGGAGCACCTTGGCGCTGTGGAAGAGCTCGGCCAGACGGTCGAGCCGGGGGTCGGCCAGGGGCACGACGCCGATGTTGGGCTCGATGGTGGCGAACGGATAGTTTGCCGCCAGCACCTGGTTCTTGGTCAGCGCGTTGAACAGGGTGGACTTGCCGACGTTGGGCAGGCCGACGATGCCGATAGTGAGAGCCACGGGGACAAGAGTCTAGTCACCGTGGTCAGCCCTCCTGGCCCGGCAAGCTTCAGCGACTACTCACGCAGCCAGAACAGCGCGTCGTCACGCTGCTCGGCAGCGAACAGCTCGAGCGCGTCCAACCCGTTCTCGCGGCCGGATGCCGAAAGGACGTCCGCCACGGCGGCATCCGTGATCACCGCGCACTGGTGCGCACCCTCCAGACCCACGAGCCTGGCCAGCTCACTCCACACCGCTTCAGCATCGACCTGGTCGGCATCGGCGTCGGTGTACTCGACCATCAGACGGGCCTGTCCCTGATCTGCCGCGACCGAGCGCACGAGCTCACGCACCTCGGCGAGGTCCTCCTCGTGAAGTCGACCGGGGAAGTCGATCGCGACGATGTCGGTGCCGTCGATGATGCGGCTGCTGGCCATGCGAGATCCTTGTCTGTGGCGTGCGGTTCAGTCCTCGTTCTCCAGCGGGAACCCTCCGGTGGCGATCGGACCCCAGTGCTCGATGGTGATGCGGACCAGTGACTTGCCCTGCCGGTGCATCGCCTCGCGGTACTCCTGCCAGTCCGGGTGCTCCCCGGAGATGCTGCGAAAGTACTCCACGAGAGGGTCCAGTGCCTGCGGCATGTCCAACACCTCGGCGCGGCCGTCCAGCTGCACGTAGGGACCGTCCCAGTCCTCGGAGTGCACGACCAGAGAGGTCCGACCATCTCGGCGCAGGTTGGCGACCTTGGCTCGCTGGGGATACGTGGAGATGACGATACGGCCCTGCGAGTCCAATCCGCAGGACACCGGCGACATTTGGAGGCCACCGCTGCTGCGGTGGGTGACCAGGGTGGCGCGGTGCCGGTCCTTCAGGAAGTGCTCGAGCTCGTCGCGGGGGACGCGGTCGGTGCTGGCGTAGTTCGTGGCCATCCACCGACCCTAGACGTCTCAGTACTGCTCGTGCGCGAGGAGGTCGGTCCAGCCGAAGGCCACACAGGCCGTCCGGCGGGCTGCGGCAGCCGCATGCGGCGGCTGCCCGCGCAGAAGGCTCGCGAGGACGCCGTTGTACAGCAGCACCGTGGTGTCGACGATCTGCGCGGCCGCCAGGGGGTCGACCGCTTGCGCCAGCGGCTGCAGCCGCCGCAGGAGCAGCTGGGTGTCGGCTCTGACCAGCGAGCCGGGTGAGTCCTCGACGGGAGGCCGTTCGGAAGCGGTGGCTAGGAACGTGCACCACTGCGTCGGCCCCGCCTGTTGGCGGAATTCTTCGATCGCGTCGAAGATCGCCAGCACCTTGGCCCGCTCGTCGTCGGTGGCGTCCACACACCCTTGCCACACACGATCCCAGTCAGCGAGTCGCCGTTGCAGCACCTCGGCCAGCAGGCCGTCCTTACTCCCCATGTGCTTGTACAGGGTGACCACCGAGACACCAGCGGCATCGGCGACCCGGTCGACCCCGGTGACGGCGATGCCGTCAGCGAAGAACAACGCCTCTGCCGCATTGAGGATCTTTTCTCGAGTGTGCGCAACCACCATACGTTTAGTGTAACGTTCACTACATGCTGAAACGAGCGTTTCATTCACAAGAGCACCGCGCGCCACGGCTGCACACCGTGGCGCTGACGGTCGCAAGCGTGGTGCTGATCGCCGCGACCTACGGGATGGCCCGGTTCGGCGTCGGCCTGCTGTACCCCCAGATGGTCCGGGCGCAGCCGGGGTTGGAAGGAGGGCTGAGGCCGGCGGGCACCGCACAGTTCGCCTCCTACTGCGTCGCCGTCCTCGTCGGTGGTCACCTGAGCAGGTCCCACGCCCGGGCCGTCGCCTGGGTCGCCGGTCTGAGCGCGGGCACCGGCTGTCTCGGTCTGCTGATGGCCCAGAGTCCGTTGCCATTCACCGCGGCCGCCTTCGTCGCCGGCAGCGGGGCCGGGCTTGCCTCACCCGCACTGGTCCCACTGCTGGACCGAGCCGTGCCCACGCGCTGGGCGGGCCCTGCCCAGGCCGCCGTGAACTCGGGCACGGCCATCGGGCTCGTGCTCAGTGGAGGTCTGGCTCTGGCCACCACCAGCGCGACGACTCCGTGGGTGATGACCGCGTTCGTCTGCGTCGCCGCCGGCTCCGCCGTGGCCCTCTTGGGGCCAGCCGCGCCGCCTTCACCCCCTCGACGGCAGGACGCCGCAGGCTCGCCCGGTCTCAGACCCATGGTCGTGCCCTTCACCCTGGCCATGGGCGCCGGAGGGGTGACGGCGTACATCTGGACCTACGGGCCCTCGGTGATCGTGCAGAGGAGCCTGTTCACATCCGGGGACATTGGCTGGCTGTGGCTGGTCGTCGGCCTAGGCGGCGTGCTCGGCCTGCTCACCAGCCAGCTCGTCGAGCGAATCGGCCCCCTAGGGGCGTTCATGCTCAGCGCCGGGGGGATTGGCGCGGCCACGGCCGGCGTCGTCCTGACCGCGACGCCGGGGGTCGCCCTGCTCAGCCTCGCGTTGTTCGGTGCCTGCTACATGGCGATGAGCAGCACCCTCATCCTGTGGGCCCGCGATCTGCAGCCCAGCAACAGCGGCCAGGCCACCGCGTGGTTGTTCCTCGCGCTCGCACTCGGCCAAGCCATGGGAGCCGCCATGACCAGTCCCTGAGCACACGAGGGTCCAGCAGGTGTGTCGGTGCCCGATGTCACGGTTCGGGACATGGAACTCATCTGGGTAGGCAGCGTCCTCGCGGCGCTGGTGGCGGGCATGATGGCCGGTGCGCTGCTCGGTCGTTCGACGTTACGCGTCGCCGTCGCGGAGCAGATCGCCACGTTGCGGGCGGAGCGGGACCTGCTCTCCGACCGTCTCGACAGCGACCGCGCCCAGGCGGAGCAGGATCGCGCGGTGGCGGCCGAGCTGGCTCCGCTACGCCAGACTCTCGACCGCGTCGCACAGCACGTCAACACCCTCGAGCGTGATCGGCTCGAGCACTTCGGCGAGATCGGTGAGGTGTTGCGATCGGTGGCTACCCGCACCGAGACGCTCGGCGAGCAGACGGCGACCCTGTCCGGCGCGTTGAACTCCTCCGGCGTTCGGGGTGTGTGGGGGGAGGCCCAGCTGCGACGCGTGCTGCAGCACGCGGGCATGCTGCCGCACTGTGACTTCGAGGAGCAGGTCTCCGCGAAGACCCGGCACGAGACTGCGGTCCGGCCCGACGTCATCGTCCACCTGCCGGGGGAGAAGACGTTGGTCATCGACGCCAAGGCTCCGTTGCAGTCGTTCCTGGCCGCGCAGGCCGACGTGCCACCGCACGAGCGCGACCGGCTGCTGAGCGAGCACGCCAGCGGCCTGCGCCGTCACGTCGATGCCTTGGCGGCGAAGGACTACTGGTCGGCCTTCGACAGCAGCCCGGAGCTGGTCGTGTGCTTCGTCCCGAGCGATGCCGTCCTGGCTGCCGCGTTGACCAGTCAACCCGGCCTGTACGACCACGCACAGGCCCGCAAGGTCGTTCTCGCCTCGCCTGCGACGCTGTTGGCCGTGCTCCGCGCCACCGCATACGCGTGGCAGCAGGATGCGCTCAGCAGCAACGCCCGGCAGGTGTTGCTGCTCGGCACCGAGCTGCACGCCCGATTGGGGACCCTGGGCAAGCACGTCGGGGCGATGGGGTCGTCGCTGCGTCGGTCGGTAGAGACCTACAACCAGTTCCTGGGCACGCTGGAGACCCGGGTGATGGTGACGAGCCGGAAGATGGCCGAGCTGGGTGTGGTCGCCGAGGGGGCCGAGACAATCCCGCCGGTGGAGACCCCGGTCCGCTCGATGACCCAGGCCGAGCTCCTGGCCGACCAGCTGGAGTCGGGGACTCCGAGCCGAGAGCTGCTCACGGACGACCAACCCCCGCAGCGCTCCCGGCCTCGTAGCGCCTGACGTGTGATGCCGCCGACTGGGTCTAGCTCAGTGACCCGGGGTCGTGTTGGACCTTGGCCGCCTCGACGCCGTCGCGAGCCTTGAGGTCGCGACGGATCTCGTTGGGCAAGGAGAACATCAGCGACTCCTCTGCCGCTGTCACCAGCGCCACGTCACCGTAGCCGCGCCCGTCGAGCCACTCCAGCACTTCCCGCACCAGCAGCTCGGGCACGCTCGCTCCACTGGTCACGCCAACCGTGCTCACGCCCTCCAACCAGGCCTCGTCGATCTCATCCGCGTAGTCGACCAGATGCCCGTCGCGCGCTCCGTGCTCCAGCGCCACCTCGACCAGCCGCACCGAGTTCGAGGAGTTGGTCGATCCCACCACGATCACCAGGTCACACTGGGCGGCCATCTGCTTCACCGCCACCTGCCTGTTCTGGGTCGCGTAGCAGATGTCGTCGCTCGGCGGGTCCTGCAAGGCGGGGAACCTCTCCCGCAGCCGGCTCACTGTCTCCATCGTCTCGTCCACCGACAGGGTGGTCTGCGAGAGCCACACCACCTTCTCCGGGTCTCGCACCTCGACGGAGTCGACCTCGTCCGGGCTCTGCACCAGCGTGATGTGCGAAGGCGCCTCCCCCGCCGTGCCCTCCACCTCCTCATGGCCGTCGTGACCGATGAGCAGGATGTCGAGGTCGTCGCGAGCGAAGCGCACGGCCTCACGGTGCACCTTGGTCACCAGCGGACAGGTCGCATCGATCGTCTTCAGCTGCAGCGCCCGGGCCTCTTCGTGCACTGCCGGCGATACCCCATGCGCCGAGAAGATCACGGTCTCGCCCTCAGGCACGTCGTCGGTCGAGTCGACGAAGACCGCGCCGCGCTTCTCCAATGTCGCCACCACATGCTTGTTGTGCACGATCTGCTTGCGCACGTAGATCGGTGCGCCGTAGAGGTCCAGGGCCTTCTCCACCGTGATGACCGCCCTGTCCACCCCTGCGCAGTAGCCGCGTGGGGCGGCGAGCAGCACCCGCCGAGCGTCGGCGTGGCCCTCCTCGTCCTCCAGGGCGTGCGGCACGGTCGGGCGGACAGGCTGAGCGGGGGAAATCACTCCCCAATGTTAAAGGCCCCGCCTTGGTGGTCGCTGGACAGTCGACTGAGCCATCATGGGCCGGTGACTTCTGAGACCTCCACCGACCCCGACACCCCGCGAGGGGTCGCTGACGCCTACGTCCAGGCGTTGGCCGAGCTCGACCCGGCGGTGGCGACGAGTCTTGGCCTGCGCGCTCACGACGACCGTGTGCCGGACTTCTCCGTCGCCGGCCACCAGGCCCAGGTCGACCTCGCTCTGAGCACGCTCGGCGACCTCGAAGACCTGGAGGCACCAGCGGAGGGCTGGGACGAGGTGGACCGCCGCTGCGAACGGCTCCTGCGAGACCGTCTCGGGGTCATCGTCGACGCGCACGAGGCCCATGAGCACCTCCGTGAGGTGCGCAACCTCTTCGCCCCGCCCCAGCAGACCCGCCAGCTCTTCTCGATGATGCCCACCCAGACCGAGGAGGACTGGTCGTGCGTGGCGCGTCGCATGGCCCGCGTCCCCAAGGCCTTCGAGTCCTATGTCGAGTCCTTGGAGGCAGGTCGCGCCAAGGGCGTGTTCGCTGCTCCTCTCCAGGCCCAGACCCTGGCCGACCAGCTCACCGACTGGGTGGACTCACAGTGGTTCGACGACTTTGTCGGCCCGGGGGCGGAGGCGCATCCCGAGCTCGCCGACCGGCTGAAGCACGCCGCGGATCTCGCCACCACCAGCACCGTCAGCCTGCGCGACTACCTGGCGCAGACCTACCGGCCCGCCGCCGCGGGCACCCCCGACGAGGTGGGGCCGCAGCGCTATCGGCTGAACGTCCGGCGTTGGATCGGCTCCGACCCTGACCTCGAAGAGGCCTACGCTTGGGGGTGGAAGGAGTTCACTGACCTCCGAGAGGAGATGCAGGGCCTTGCCCAAGAGATCCTTCCCGGCTCCACCCCCGTGGAGGCGATGCAGCATCTCGACGAGCACGGCGAGGCGGTCGAAGGGGTCGAACAGGTTCGAGCGCGGCTGCAGCAGATGATGGACCAAGCCATCTCGGACCTCAACGGTGAGCACTTCGACATCGCCGAGCCTCTACGCACCGTCCGCGCGATGATCGCGCCTGCCGGCAGCGCCGCGGCGCCCTACTACAGTCGGCCCTCGCTGGACTTCTCCCGGCCCGGCCAGACCTGGCTGCCCACGCTCGGACAGACCCGCTTCCCGCTGTACGACCTGGTGTCCACCTGGTACCACGAGGGCGTCCCGGGCCACCACCTCCAGCTGGCCCAGTGGGTCCACCTGGCCCCCGAGCTGTCCGTCTACCAGACCAGCCTCGGCTCCTCCAGCGGCGCCACCGAGGGGTGGGCGCTGTACGCCGAGCGCCTGATGGACGAGCTCGGCTACCTCGACACCGAGGCTCGCCTGGGCTACCTCGACTGCCAGATCATGCGAGCCATCCGGGTCGTCATCGATATCGGGATGCACCTGCGGCTCCCCATCCCCAATGACTCTGACGTGGGGGCGGGTCAACCCTGGACTCCGGCGCTGGCCCAGGAGTTCTTCGCCGCGCACTGCGGACGGCCGCACGACTTCATCGCCAGCGAGATCGTGCGCTACCTCGGGTGGCCCGGCCAGGCGATCAGCTACAAGCTGGGCGAGCGCGCATGGCTGGCCGGTCGGGCCGCCGCACGGCAGGCGGCCACCGACCGTGGCGAGGAGTTCGACCTCAAGGCCTGGCACATGGCCGCCCTGTCGCTGGGTGCCCTGGGCCTCGATGACCTGCAGGACGAGCTCTCCCGGCTATGACAGGGCAGGGAGCACGATGACGCCACCACCCGACCTCGCGGCGACCGCTCGGGAGACGACTGCGGAGCGCCCGTGGCCGGTGAGGGTCCTGACGCTGAAGATCGCCGACTACGTCGAGAAGATGTCGCCGCTGTGGGTCGAGGGCCAGGTCGTGCAGCTCAACCGACGGCCGGGCATGAGCACCGCCTTTCTCACCCTGCGCGACACGGATGTCGACATGTCACTGTCCGTCTCCATCCCGGTGCCCGCCCTGGACGCGATGCCCTCGCCGCCGCAGCCCGGGGCGCGTGTCGTCGTGCATGCCAAGCCGAGCTTCTGGACCCGCCGGGGCACCCTCCAGCTGGAGGCCCGGCAGATGCGGCACCTGGGCGTCGGTGAGCTGCTTGCCCGGATCGAGCACCTGAAGCAGCTGCTGCGCTCCGAGGGCCTGTTCGACTCCGACCGAAAGGTCGCGCTGCCCTTCCTGCCTCGATCGATCGGCCTGATCACCGGGCGCAACACCGCGGCTGAACGCGATGTCCTCGCCGGCGCCCGCCGACGATGGCCCGCGGCTCGGTTCTCGATCCGCCAAGTGCCGGTCCAGGGCAACGACACCGTCACCGCCGTCAACGCGGCGCTGAGCGAGCTGGATGAGGACCCGGACGTCGACGTCATCGTCATCGCCCGCGGCGGAGGGTCCTTCGAAGACCTGCTGCCCTTCAGCAACGAGGCGCTCGTCCGCGCGGTCGCGGCGTGCCGGACGCCGGTGGTCAGCGCGATCGGGCACGAGAGCGACAACCCCCTGCTCGACTTCGTCGCCGACCTGCGCGCCTCGACCCCGACCCATGCTGCCAGTGCCGTGGTGCCGGACCGTGCGGCTCAGCAGGAAGCGCTGGAGGCCGCGCGGGCACGCGGTCGCGACCGTCTTCGTGAGCGGGTCACCCGGGCCCGCGGAGATCTGAACGCGCTGATGAGCCGTCCCGTCATGGCCGACCGCGCCGCCATCGTGGCTGCGCACCGGCTCCGCGTGCAGACCGCCGTCACCTCCGGACGACGGGCACTGCGCGGCCGGCTGCATACCGAGCTCGACCGGACGCGCCAGCACCAGGCCCACCTGCGTGCCGTCTCCCCCCAGCACACCCTGGAACGTGGGTATGCCGTCGTGCGCCGGGTCGACGGGCGTATCGTGCGCGATCCTGTCGAGGTCGACCCGGCCGGGCTGCTACGGGTCACCGTGGCCGCTGGAGACTTCGGCGTCCGCCCCGTCACCGACCGAGCACACGGCTAGGCTGCGGGCATGTCGCAGGAGCAGTCAACGCCGCCGGAGACAGCAGCATCCCCCTCGAAGCCGCAGGAGCCCGCCGAGCTGTCCTACGAGCAGGCCAGAGACGAGCTCATCGCCATCGTCGCCCGGATCGAGTCGGGCAGTGTGCCGCTGGAGGAGTCAATGCTGCTGTGGGAACGGGGCGAGGCGCTGGCTGCTCACTGCCAGTCGAAGCTGGACGCCGCCCAGACCCAGCTGGACGCCTCCTTCGAGGAGCAGGGCTCGGCGCAGGACTAGCCGGACGAGTCGTCGGAGGGTGTGACGGTCTGCAGGGAGGCGATGAGCTCAGCCACCTCGGGCACCTCGGCGGTGCCGTCGATGATGGTGGTCGCCGGCTGCTCCGCCGTGGGAGCGAGCACGACCGCGACCAACGGTTCGTCGTTAGCGCTGACGCCGGTCCATACCTGCCATTCCTGCTCCCCCGAGGGGCCCTCGAAGGTCGTCGGGGCTTGGCGCTCCAGACCCTGCAGGGAGTCCGATCTCCAGTCCTGCCCCGGGTCGCGTGCCTGGCGCAGCTCCAGAGACTCGGTGCGGGGCGTGACCATCACCAACCGCCATGTCGGCACGGACTGCATCCTCTCGTACTGCACGACCGAGCCCGACCAGCCCTCGCTCAGCCCCTGCGGCGACCACACCGGCCAGTCCGCCTGCTCGGCCGCGAACTGAGCGGTCGTGTCGATCTCTGCCGGCCGTCGCTGCGGGCCCTGTGGGTTGGGGGTGATCGCCCACACGGCGAAGACGAACACGAGGACCGCCACCATCGAATAGATCATGTTCTTGGTGGTGTAGGACATCAGCCGCGCTCGGCGCTTGGCGGCCGGATCCTCACCCGGAGGCGGTGCGGCTGCGTTCACCAGGTCATCGTTGCATCCCTGTCCACTGCCGCTGCATGAGGGATAGAGTCTGACTCGATCCGATCAGCCCGCTGTGGAACCAGGAGCCGGACATGGCCGAAGATGACCCCAAGCGCCGCGCCGCGGTGCTTCCGGACCGCAACCTGGCGCTGGAGCTGGTACGGGTGACCGAGGCTGCGGCGCTGGCCGCAGGCCGCTGGGTCGGGTTGGGGCAGAAGAACCTCGCGGACAATGCCGCGGTGGAGTCGATGCGCAAGGTCATCTCCTCTGTCGCCATGGACGGCGTGGTCGTCATCGGCGAGGGCGAGAAGGACGAGGCGCCAATGCTCTACAACGGGGAGCAGGTCGGTGACGGCACCGGCCCGGCCGTAGACGTCGCGGTCGACCCGATCGACGGCACCACGCTGACGGCCAAGGGCATGGACAACGCCATCGCGGTGATGGCCGTCTCGGAGCGGGGCACGATGTACGACCCCAGCGCGGTCTTCTACATGGACAAGCTGGTCGTCGGCCCTGAGTGCGCCGACCGGGTCGACATCCGCCTACCGATCGCCGAGAACGTGCGGCGGGTGGCGCGCGCCAAGCAGCGTCACCCCGAGGACGTCACCGTCATCATGCTGGACCGACCCCGCCACGAGTCGCTCGCGCAGGAGGTCCGTGACGCCGGCGCCCGTCTGCGGTTCATCACCGACGGTGACGTCGCCGGTGGTATCGCGGCCTGCCAGGGCGACAGCGGGGTCGACATGTTGCTGGGGATCGGCGGCACGCCCGAGGGGATCATCACCGCCTGCGCGGTCAAGGCCATGGGGGGGGTCATCCAAGGCAGGCTCTGGCCCAAGGACGACGACGAGCGACAACGGGCGGTCGACGCCGGTCACGACCTCGACCGGGTGCTGACCAACGACGACCTCGTCACGGGTGACAACTGCTTCTTCGTGGCCACCGGGATCACCAGCGGTGAGCTGCTCAAAGGCGTCCGGTTCGGCTCGGGGACCGCGACGACCAACTCCCTGGTGATGCGCAGCAAGTCCGGGACCATCCGCATCATCGAGTCTCATCACCGCGTGGCCAAGGTGGCCGCATACGCCGACGCGTTCGCCCCGAGCCATGTCTGAGCCGCAGACCGTGCTCGTCGTGGGCGAGGCACTGATCGACATCGTGCAACCCCAGGACGCCGAGAGCACCGAGCACGTCGGAGGCAGCCCCGCCAACGTCGCCGTCGGGGTCGCTGCTCTGGGGCATCCGACCATGCTCGCCACCTTCATCGGCCAGGACGATCGCGGCGAGACGATCGCGGACTACCTCCGCGAACGACAGGTCGGGCTGGTCGACGGCAGCCAGGACGCGGAGCAGACCTCCACCGCCACCGCGAAGCTGGACGAGGAGGGAGGCGCGACGTATGACTTCGAGCTGCAGTGGGAGGTTCCGGCCGTCGACCTGACCCCGTTCGGCCACGTGCATACGGGCTCGATTGCCGCCACCCTGCAGCCGGGTGCCAGCGACGTCTTCGCCCTCATGTCGTCGGCGCGCGAGAATGCCACCGTCTCCTACGACCCCAACGCTCGGCCCACCATCATGGGTAGCGCCCACGACGCCCGCGGCACCATCGAGGAGCGCATCGGTCGCAGCGACGTCGTGAAGGCCAGCGCCGAGGACATCGAGTGGCTGTACGAAGGCGCTGCGGCGACTCAGGTGGCCCGTCTCTGGGGGCGTCTGGGCCCGGCGTTGGTCATCATCACCGACGGTCGACGTGGGGCTCTGGTGCACCACACGCCTACGGACGCTCAGACCTGGGTCGACGCCATGTCAATCACGGTCGTCGATACCGTCGGCGCCGGCGACTCCTTCATGGGTGGCCTGATCTCTGGCCTGCTGGATGCCGGCATGCTCGGTTCCGCGGCCGCCCGTGACCGTCTCATCGGTGCTTCCTCGGAAGCACTGACCGCCGCCGTGCACCGCGGCATCTCCTCGGCCGCCTACACCGTGGCGCGCAAAGGCGCGGCCTCACCCACCCGGTCGGACCTGGACATCCCGGTGGTCGCCGAGGGAAACCAGGGCGATGGCTGAGCACGGCGCCTTCGACGAGCTCATCGAGGGCAACCGGCGGTACTCAGGTGAGTTCGACCGCGCCGGCATGGCCGCGCCGGCCCGGGCTGGTGTCGCCGTGGTGACCTGCATGGACTCCCGAATCGACCCGCTACCCATGCTCGGGCTGGCCCTCAACGACGCCAAGGTGATCCGCAACCCCGGGGCGCGAGTCACCGACGACGTGCTGGAGGCGCTGGTACTGGCCGTGCACCTGCTGGAGGTGAAGCGGATCGCCATCGTTCCTCATACTCGCTGCGCGATGGCGTCGGCGAGCGAGGAGGAACTTCGCGAGCGCGTGGCAACCTCCGCCGGCCGGTCTGCTGACTGGCAGCGCTTCCATGTCGTGCCCGACCAGCAACGCGCGTTGACCGAGGACGTCAGCCGGGTCAGTACCCACCCCTTGATCGGTGAGCATGTGGCCGTCGGCGGATTCGTCTACGACGTCGACACGGGCGCGCTGGACCAGCTGGCCTGACCACCGGGCCCAAAAGGCCCGGTGGTGCCGTTGAGCTCAGCCGGCCTTGCCGGTCACCGTGACCTCGATGTTCCCGCGGGTCGCCTTGCTGTAGGGGCACATCTCGTGGGCCTTCTCGGCGAGCTCCTGCGCCTTCTGCTCGTCCACACCGGGCACGGTGGCGACGATGTCGGCGGCGAGGCCCACCCCGGTGTCGGTCTGGCCGAACTTCACGTTTGCGGTGACCGACGCCTCGGAGGCGTCGACCCCGTCCTTGTCGGCCACGGCCGCCAAGGCCCCACTGAAGCACGCCGCGTATCCCGCAGCAAAGAGCGTCTCAGGGTTCGCCTTGTGGCTGCCCGGCTTGCCGAGCTCCACGTCGACCGTGCCGTCCTCACTGGTCGAGCGGCCCTGGCGACCTCCTTGCGCGGTGGCAGCGGAGGTATAGGCGACCGAGTTGAGCGTTTCCATGCTGGTCCTTTCGACGGGCGGCGACCGAGCCCTGGGGCTTCGGTCTCGTCTCCGGCCAACCACCATCAGGGCCAGCGCATTCCGTACCGCTCAGTGCAGCGACAGCCGTTCCTGCACCACAGCGGCGAGATGCTCGGCGCAACCCTGGGCCTCCTCGGCCGTAGGCGCCTCGACCATGACGCGGACCAGCGGCTCCGTACCGGAGCGGCGCAGCAACACCCGGCCTCCTTCCCCGAGCTGGCTCTCGACCGCCGCCACGGCTTCGCGCACCCCGAGGTCGCTGTCCACGGCGTGCTTGTCGACATCCTTGACGTTGATCAGCACCTGCGGCAGGCGCCGCATGACAGCCGCCAGCTCCGACAGGGGCTGCTCCGCCTTCACCACCCCGGCGGCCAGTGACAGCGCGGTGAGGACGCCGTCTCCCGTGGTGCCGTGGTCGAGCATGATCACGTGGCCGGACTGCTCGCCCCCCAGGTTCAGGCCGCGCCGGCGCATCTCCTCCAGCACGTAGCGGTCCCCGACCGCCGTCTGCACCACCGCGATGCCGCGCTCCTCCATCGCCTGCAGCAACCCCAGGTTGCTCATCACGGTGGCCACCAGCGTGTCGTCCTTCAAGGTGCCGCGTCCTTGACGATCCACGGCCAGCACCGCCATGATCTGGTCGCCGTCCACCACCTGGCCGTCGGCGTCCACCGCCAGACACCGGTCGGCATCTCCGTCGAGGGCGACACCCAGGTCCGCGCCCCGTTCCACGACCGCCCGCTGCAACGGCTCCAGGTGCGTCGACCCGTAGCCGTCGTTGATGTTCAGCCCACTGGGGTCGCCTCCGATGACGTCGACCCTCGCGCCCGCCCGTTGGAAGACCTCCGGCCCTACCTCGCTGGCCGCACCGTGTGCGCCGTCGATCACCAGGTGCAGACCATCCAACCGTTCAGGCACCGCCGAGCGTAGGTGTTCCATGTAGAACTCCGCGCCCTGCGGGAACGGGCGGATGCGGCCCACCGCGGCCCCCGTGGGGCGCTCCCAATCGGAGCCCATCCGCTCGGTGATCCGGTCCTCGAGCTCGTCCGCCAGCTTGTTTCCGCCGGTGGAGAAGTACTTGATGCCGTTGTCGGGCATCGCGTTGTGCGACGCCGACAGCATCGCCCCCATCTCCGCGCTCAGGCGCATCGTCAGGTAGGCGATCGCAGGGGTGGGCAGCACCCCCGCGTCCAGCACGTCGACCCCCGCGGAGGCGAGCCCGGCCATCACGGCCGAACCGAGGAACTCACCTGAGGCTCGCGGGTCCCGGCCGACCACGGCGGTGGCTCGGCGCCCACCGAAGGTGCCTCGCCCACCGAGCTCGTGCGCGACCGCCACCGAGAGGTCGAGTGCCAGCTCGGCCGTCAGATCCTTGTTGGCCAGCCCCCGGACGCCGTCGGTGCCGAAAAGTCGTCCCATGTCATCCGCCCTCTCTGCCTGCCGTTGCTGTCGAGGCGTACGCAGCCAGAACTGACGTCAACGCCGACTCTGGGCAGTATGCCGCACCGGCCGGATGCTGCCGACCTCCAAGGACGGCCCGGCACCTGGTCGTGGCCGGCGTCGCCAGCCGCAGCAGATCAGCGCTTGCTGTACTGGGGAGCCTTGCGTGCCTTCTTCAGCCCGGCCTTCTTGCGCTCGGGGACCCGAGCGTCACGGGTCAGCAGGCCGGCCCTCTTCAGGGCGGGCCGGTTCAGCTCGGAGTCGACGGCGTTCAGCGATCGGGCGACGCCGAGGCGCACCGCGCCGGCCTGGCCGGACGCTCCGCCACCGTGCACTCGCACCAGCACGTCGTAGGCGCCCTGAAGATCGAGAGCCGCGAGGGGCTCGTTCACGATCTGCTGGTGCACCTTGTTCGGGAAGTACTCGCTGAGGGTGCGGCCGTTGATCTTCCACTCCCCCGTCCCGGGCACGATCCGCACGCGCGCGATGGCCTGCTTGCGGCGACCGGTGGCCGCGCCGGGGGCCGATGCTGAAGGCCGGTCGCCGGGTGCCGCCGGTGCGGCGCTGGACTCGCTGGTGTACTCGGTGAGCTCGACGTCGTCTGAGTCGATGGCGGTGTCGTTGACGGTCATCAAAGTTCCTTACTGCGCGACCTGGGAGATCTCGTACGGGACGGGTTGCTGGGCCGCGTGCGGGTGGGTGTCCCCGGCGTACACCTTCAGCTTGCTCAGCTGTTGGCGACCGAGGGAGTTCTTGGGGACCATGCCGCGGATGGCCTTCTCGACGGCGCGCGTGGGGTGCTTGGCCAGCATCTCCTCATACCCCGTCTCGCGCAGGCCTCCGGGATAGCCCGAGTGGTGATACGCCTTCTTCGTCGCGAGCTTCGACCCGGTCAGGGCGACCTTCTCGGCGTTGATGATGATGACGAAGTCACCCATGTCCATGTGCGGGGCGTAGGTGGGCTTGTGCTTGCCGCGAAGCAGGATGGCGGTCTGGGACGCCAGGCGGCCCAGCACGACATCCGTAGCGTCGATGATGTGCCAGGCGCGAGTGATCTCGCCAGCCTTGGGAGTGTAGGTACGCACGGTGCAACCTTTTGTGAGACGAGCAGTGGGCAACAGTTCTCTATGCTACGGGGCCGCCCACACACACCCAAACTCACCGTTGTACCAGGTCAGAGTGCATGTGGTGGGCATCTGCGGGGCCGACGCAAGGGCAGTATGCACAACTATTGTGCATCGCGTCCGGTCTGGGTAGCCTCAACCGGGTGAGCCCCGCACCCCCACCGACTGGGCGGCGCGGAAGCGCGCTGCGAGTGCTGGCGCACCCGTTGCGGTCCCGGATCGTGGCTCATCTGCGCGTGCACGGGCCGTCGACCGCCAGCGAGCTCGCCCGTGCGCTGGAGACCAACAGCGGAGCCACCAGCTACCACCTGCGGCGGCTGTCCGAGGTCATGCTCGTACAGGACACCGAGCTGTCTACGGGTCGTCGACGGGTCTGGCGGGCCGCCACCGGCGATGGGGCCGACCTCGGGCCTGATACCGCCGAAGCCGGTGACAGCATCGACGAGGACGAGGCGTCGGTGGCCCAGTGGCTGGCTCTGGACTACGTGGAGCATTTCTCTGAGCGGGCCCGCGCGTGGGTGGGTGACCGTGAGCACTGGCCGGACGCGTGGTCCGTGGCCGGGCTGGAGGACCACCTCGTCCAGGTCAGCGCCGAGCAGCTGATCGCGCTGCGGGCCGAGCTGGTCGAGGTGCTGCAGCGATACCGTCGAGTAGGTCAAGGCAACCCTGCGGCCAAGCGGGTGGTCGTGTATACCTGCGCCCTTCCCCTCGATGGGCCCCCTCCGACGTGATGCCTGAGACCTGACGCCTCATACGTGACACCTCAGACCTGACGACTCAACCGTGACGCACGCAGCGGGTCGACCATGGTCGCACCTCGAGACGGCCCTCACCGATGTCCTGGCCGCACACGTCGCAGGACCCGTACGAGCTCTCGTCCATCTTGGCGAGTGCTCGCCTGACCTCGGCCAACGCCGAGCCGAGGCTGTCGTGCGCCGTCACGGCGCTCAGGCGGTCCACCGCCATGGCGGTGCCGTCACCCACCCTCTTGCCGAAGCTGATCGTGCCCTGGTCGTGATACGGCCGGGTCAGCACCTCGCGCTGCTGCACCAGATCCGCTTCCTTGGCCTGGAGCTCGGCGCGCACCTGCGCGGGCGTGTGGTTCTGCATCACCTCAGCATCGCACGCCTCAAAATTCCGTGAGGGATGTCGCAGGTCGCCACTACCATGAGGGCAGTGCCGCAGCGCTGTCACTCCCCCTGCGCCGGCTCCCCTCAAGGAAGGACCACCGTGGCCATCATCGAGGCCCGCGACTTGACGAAGACCTACTCGTCGAAGTCGGGCACCGTCCACGCCCTGGACGGGTTGGACCTCGTGGTTCCCGAGGGCAAGGTCAAGGGTCTGCTCGGCCCCAACGGAGCCGGCAAGACCACCACCGTCAAGGTGCTGAACACCCTGATCCGACCCGACTCAGGCAGCGCGAGCATCGACGGGGTCGACGTGCTGACCGATCCGCAGGCGGTGCGTCGCATGATCGGCGCCTCGGGGCAGTACGCCGCCGTCGACGAGAACCTGACCGGCCTGGAGAATCTGGAGATGGTGGGTCGGCTCTACCATCTGGGCACCCGTCAGGCACGCGTTCGAGCCCATGAGCTCATCGATGCCTTCGGCCTCAGCGAGGCGGGCAACCGGCCGGTCAAGGGTTTCTCCGGGGGGATGCGCCGTCGCATCGACCTCGCCGGCGCCCTGGTCAACCGGCCGCGCATCCTCTTCCTAGACGAGCCGACCACGGGCCTGGACCCTCGCAGCCGCCTCGGCATGTGGGACACGATCAAGGACTTGGTCAAGGGCGGCACAACGGTACTGCTCACCACGCAGTATCTCGAGGAGGCTGACTATCTCGCTGACCACATCTCGGTCATCGATGCTGGCAAGGTCATCGCCGAGGGCACCTCGGACGAGCTCAAGGCGCAGGTCGGGGGTCACCGTGTGGTGGTCTCGCTGGTGGAGGCGGGCGACGCGACCGTGGCACGAGAGATCCTGGCCCGGCACGGCAGTGCGGAGCCCGGGTTGAGCGACGACCGACGGACGCTCGACGTGGCCGTCGAGCGAGGCCCGGTCGTGCTCCAACAGATCCTTGGAGACCTGGAGCGCGAGCGAGTCGCCCTGCACGATGCCGGCATGCGCCGCCCGACGCTCGATGACGTCTTCCTCACACTCACAGGTCACCACGCGGAAGCGGATGACGACAGCGAACAGGAGCCACCTCCTGCAGGCGAAAAGGAGGGCGCAGCATGAGCGTCAACGCATCGACCCAGCGGGCCACCACGCATCGGCCCACTCCCCAGGTCACCGGGGCCTTCAACACGTGGTTGGCTGACGGATGGACGATCACGTGGCGCAACGTGAGCAAGATCAAGCGGTCGCCGGACATGCTCATCTTCGCAGTGCTGCAGCCCATCATGTTCGTCCTGCTCTTCAGCCAGGTCTACGGCGGCATCATCAAGATCCCCGGCACCGACTACACGAACTACCTCATGGCGGGCATCTTCGCCCAGACCGTGGTGTTCGGCTCCACCTTCTCGGGGGCAGCCATGGCCCAGGACCTGAAAGAAGGCCTGATCGACCGCTTCCGCACCCTGCCGATGAACCCTTCGGCCGTCCTGGTCGGCCGCACCAACTCCGACCTGGTGCTCAACTCGATCTCGATGGTCATCATGATCGGCACCGGGTTCGTCGTGGGGTGGCGCTTCACCAACGGGGTTGTGTCGTTCCTGGCCGGAGTCGCGTTGCTGTTGTTGTTCTCCTACGCCTTCAGCTGGGTGATGGCCTGGCTGGGAATGGTGGTGCGCACGCCGGAGACGATCAACAACGCCTCGTTCATGGTGCTGTTCCCGATCACCTTCATCTCCAACGCCTTCGTCCCGGCGGAGTCCTTGCCCAGGCCGCTGGAGATCTTCGCCAACTGGAACCCTGTCTCCGCCCTGGTCCAGGCCGCCCGTGACCTGTTCGGCAACACCCAGGCCGGGATCGTGAGAGATACCTTCGGGATCCAACACCCCGTCATCACGGTGTTCATCGGGGTCGCTGTGCTTCTTGCGGTGTTCGTCCCGCTGTGTATCCGACAGTTCGCCCGGACCAGCTCACGGTAGGGAGTATCGGGTCAGCTTCGGCGGGCTCTCGTCTGCTCAGCGCGGGCGGCCAGCTCAGCGTCGGGTGGGTAGACGATCTCCTCCAGACACAGGCCGCGCGCCGGCATCACCGTGACACCGGGGTCTCTGGCCAGGCCCGCGAGGACCGTTCGGGGCCACTCGAGCTCACGCAGGCCCTGCCCCACCGGCACCACTGCTCCGACGAGCGAACGCACCATGCTGCGGCAGAAGGCGTCCGCCTCGAGGGTGCCCACAACGACCCCGTCGGCCTCACGGTCGAACACGAAACGCAGCAGCGTCCGCCTCGTCGTCGCTCCCTCGCGTCTGCGGCAGTACGCAGCGAAGTCGTGAAGACCGAGCAGTGCTGCGGCTGCCTGGTTCATCCGCGCCACCTCCACCGGCTTCTTCAGGCGCACCGTGTCGTGGCGCCGCAACGGGTCGAGCGAGGCGAGGCTGTCTCCCAGACGGTAGGAGTATCGCCGGCGCAGCGCCGAGAAGCGCGCATCGAAGCCCGCTGGGGCAACCTGCACCGAGTGCACCACGACGTCCGAGGGCAGGGTGCCGGCCAGCCGTCGTAGGGCCGACTCGCTGGGGCTTCGGGTGCCGCGCCCGGGCAGCGACTCCCACGCCTCGACCGGTAGGTCGACGTGCGCAACGGATCCGCGCGCATGCACACCGGCGTCCGTTCGCCCGCCCACTGTCAGCGGTGGCGGCTTCGAGCGCAGGATCAGTCCCCACGCGCTCTCGACCGTCTCCTGCACCGTGCGGCGCCCGGGCTGGCTCGCCCACCCGGAGAAGTGCGTGCCGTCGTAGGCAAGGTCCATCCGCAGTCGCACCACGTCATCTGCGTCGGACACAGCTCACCACCCTAGGACTTGACCGGCCTCATGCGCTCTATTACTTTACTAATCGGTTAATTAACTCATGCGTAAAGTGAGGAGCTCCGGTGCTCGACACTCTGGACGACCAGCAGCTGGACAACACGTTCGCGGCGTTGGCCAACCCCACACGCCGAGCGATCCTGGCTCGGCTGACTGACGGCGAGGCGACTGTCAACGAGCTGGCACGGCCGTTCGAAATGACGCTGCCCGCCGTGTCCAAGCACATCAAGGTGCTGGAGAGAGCGGGCCTCATCGAGCGCCGCCACCGCGCCCAGTCCCGACCGTGCTCGCTGACCCCGGGCCGCTTGGCCGCGGTGTCGTCCTGGGTCGAGCGGTACCGCTCGACCTGGGAAGAGCGGTTGGACCGGCTCGAGACGCACCTGGCCGGCGCCGACCCCGTCTCCATCGATCCGTCCCACTCCACCACCGAGAGGCCACCCCGATGACACACCCCACAGACCTGGACGACGTCGACGGCTCGGACGCCATCGTCATCGAGCGTGTGCTTCGCGCCCCCATCGATCTCGTCTGGGGGATGTGGACCGAGGCCGAGCACTTCGCCACGTGGTACGGCCCGGATGCAGCAAGCGTCCCGCACGTCCACTTCGACCTCCGCGTCGGGGGGAGACGACAGCTCTGCATGCGGATAGAGACGCCGAACGGGCCGAGCGAGATGTGGTTCACCGGTCAGTTCCGGGTTCTCGACGCGCCCCATCGTCTGGTCTACACCGAGACGATGACCGACGCAGAGGGCACGACGATGTCTCCCACCGACATGGGGGTGGCCGACGATGCCGTGATGACGGCAGAGGTGTGCGTCGAGCTGGAGCGCACCGATCACGGCACACGCATCCTGCTGACCCACTCCGGTGTCCCCGCAGGCTCGGCGGCTGAAGCCGGATGGACGATGGCCATCGACAAGCTCGAGCGTCACCTGGCCCACCAATGACGATGCTGCCCCACCCCAGCCGGGCGGGGCAGCATCGCACTGCGGATCAGGCGTCAGCTGTCGGTGTCGTCGACCTCTTGCGCCGAAGCACCACCGGCAGGCTCAAAGCCGGCGGCCTCGGCCGCCTCGCCGGTGCGGAACCATACCTCGGCGTCTGTGCTGTCGTACCACTGTGAACCTTCGACGTGGTACTTCATCGAGTTGGCGTTGCCCTTCACGGTGAAGCCCTCCGGTGCACTGCCGTCCGGGGCCGGAGCGGCTGAGTCCGCCCCGTATGGACCCTCGCCGCTCGAGGCGGCGCTGTCGTCCACGTCCGCCGCCTTGGTGTTGGCAGCCTCGGTGGTCTCCTGTGAGGCCTCCTCGTTGACCTGCACGGTCTCCGCCGGCGCAGCAGCCTCAGCACCCACCTCTTCAGCGGCGTCGGCCTGAGCGATCTCCCGCTCGGCCTCGTCCGCCTCGGCCGGCGAGGTGGCCACAGCCTCGTCCTTGACCGCATCGCGGTCACGAGCGGAGCGCCTGGTGGCTCCCTCGGCCTGCTCCACGACCTTGCGCTTGGCGACAGGCTCTCGCACCAGCTCGATCACTGCCATGGCGGCATTGTCGCCCTTGCGCGGCGCAATCTTAGTGATCCGGGTGTAGCCCCCGGGTCGCTCGGCCATGTCCGGCGCGATCTCGGTGAACAGCCGGTGCACCACGCTCTTGTCGCCGATCGTCGTCATCACTCGGCGTCGCGCGTGCAGGTCACCTCGCTTGGCAAAGGTGACCAGACGCTCGGCCAACGGACGCATCCGCTTTGCCTTCGCCTCGGTCGTGGTGATGCGGTCGTGTTCGAACAGGGCGGTGGCGAGATTGGCCAGGATCAGACGCTCGTGCGCCGGACCACCACCTAGGCGCGGGCCCTTCTTGGGGGTAGGCATGTACGTGTCTCCTTGCTCGAAATCTCAGTACTGCTCGTCCTCGGCGAAGCTGGCGTCAGCTTCGTCCTCGAGCGAGTCGTCCTCGGAGTAGTCGGCCGTGCTGGGATCGAACCCGGGGGGGCTGTCCTTGAGCGACAGACCCATCTCGCCCAGCTTGTCCTTGACCTCATCGATCGACTTGGCCCCGAAGTTGCGGATGTCGAGCAGGTCGGCCTCGCTGCGGCTGACCAGCTCACCCACGGTGTGGATGCCCTCGCGCTTGAGGCAGTTATAGGACCGGACGGTCAGGTCGAGGTCCTCGATCGGCAGGGCGAGGTCGGACGCGAGCGCGGCATCACCGGCGGACGGCCCGATCTCGATGCCTTCGGCTTCGACGTTCAGCTCCCGGGCCAGACCGAACAGCTCCACCAGGGTGCGCCCGGCGGAGGCCATGGCATCCCGCGGGGCGATCGACCTCTTCGTCTCGACGTCGAGGACGAGACGGTCGAAGTCGGTGCGCTGCTCCACCCGGGTGGCCTCGACCTTGTAGGTCACTGCCAACACCGGGGAGTAGATGGAGTCGACCGGGATGCGGCCGATCTCCTGCTCGATCGACTTGTTCAGCTGGGCCGAGACATACCCCCGGCCGCGCTCGACGGTCAGCTCCATCTCGACCTTGCCGGAGTCGTTCAGGGTGGCGATGTGCAGGTCGGGGTTGTGCACCTCGACCCCGGCGGGCGGCGCGATGTCGGCAGCGGTGACGGCACCGGTGCCCTGCTTGCGCAGGTACATCACGACGGGCTCGTCGAACTCGCTGGAGACGACCAGGCTCTTGAGGTTCAGGATGATCTCGGTGACGTCCTCCTTGACCCCGGGGATGGTGGAGAACTCGTGCAGTACGCCGTCGATGCGGATGCTGGTCAACGAGGCGCCCGGAATGCTCGACAGCAGCGTGCGGCGCAGAGAGTTGCCGAGCGTGTAGCCGAAGCCAGGCTCGAGCGGCTCGATGGTGAAACGGGAGCGGGCGTCGGAGACGACGTCCTCGGTCAGAGTGGGTCGCTGAGCGATCAGCACTGTAGTTCTTCCTTTCCTCGGGCAACCGCTATTTGATGCCCGGTGGGTACCGACCTCTCGGTCGGCTCAGGGTGGAGCGACTCGGTCCTCGCTTACCCGGTGTGCGATCACTCCCCCTCGACCCCCAGCCATGAACCCGACCTCCAGCGCCGAGTTCGGCGCTGGTTGTCGAGCGATGTGGCTGGGGGTGCGGAGAGGGGGTGGGTGTGGCTAGTTCTTGGAGTACAGCTCGACGATGAGCTGCTCGGTGAGGATGGTGTCGATCTGAGCACGCGTCGGCACCTGGTGGATCAGGATCTGCAGCGAGCCGGGCACGACCTTCATCCACGCGGGGATCGGCCGGTCACCGAACGTCTGGCGAGCCAGCTCGAACGGCAGAGTGGGGACCGACTTGGGCCGGACGTCGATGATGTCGTACTGGGACACCTGGTAGGACGGCACGTCCACGCGGTCGCCGTTGACCAGGAAGTGACCGTGGGTCACCAGCTGGCGGGCGGCGCGGCGGGTGCGCGCCAGACCCGCGCGGTACACGACGTTGTCCAGACGCGACTCCAGGATGGTGAGCAGGTTGTCACCGGTCTTGCCGGGACGACGAGCCGCCTCCTCGTAGTAGCGGCGGAACTGCTTCTCCATGACGCCGTAGGTGAAGCGGGCCTTCTGCTTCTCCTGCAGCTGGGTCAGGTACTCCTTCTCCTGGATCCGGCGACGGCCGTGCTGGCCCGGAGGGAAGGGGCGTAGGTCGAAGTTCTTGTCGCCGCCGACGAGGTCGACCTTGAGTCGGCGGGACTTCTTGGTGATGGGGCCGGTGTAGCGGGCCATGTGTCTCTACCTTTTCCTTCCGGCGCTCAGACGCGACGCTTCTTGGGCGGGCGCACACCGTTGTGGGCCTGCGGGGTGACGTCGCTGATGGCGCCGACCTCCAGGCCGGCGGCGGTCAGCGAGCGAATCGCGGTCTCCCGCCCCGATCCGGGGCCCTTGACGAAGACGTCGACCTTGCGCATGCCGTGCTCCATGGCGCGGCGCGCAGCGGCCTCGGCGGCCATCTGGGCGGCATACGGGGTGGACTTGCGGGAGCCCTTGAACCCGACCTGGCCCGAGGAGGCCCAGGCGATCACCGCTCCGGTGGGGTCGGTGATCGTCACGATCGTGTTGCTGAACGTGCTCTTGATGTGAGCCTGCCCGAAGGCGACATTCTTCTTCTCCTTGCGGCGCACCTTGCGCGCGCCGGCTGTACTACGACTTTTGGGGGGCATTCGTCTCTCCTGTCGGTGACCAAGTCAGGCCGGGGCCCTACTTGGTGACCTTCTTCTTGCCGGCGACGGTCCGCTTGGGACCCTTGCGAGTGCGCGCGTTGGTCTTGGTGCGCTGACCGTGGACGGGCAGTCCTCGACGGTGCCGGATGCCCTGGTAGCTGCCGATCTCCACCTTGCGGCGGATGTCGGCTGCGACCTCGCGCCGCAGGTCACCTTCGAGGCGGAAGTGCTCCTCGAGGTGGTCGCGCAGCAGGACGAGCTGTTCGTCGTTCAGGTCCTTGACGCGGACGGACGGGTCGACGCCCGTGGCCACCAGCGTGGACTCGGCGCGGGTACGTCCCACCCCGTAGATGTAGGTCAGAGCGACCTCGATGCGCTTCTCGCGCGGCAGGTCGACCCCAATCAGTCGTGCCATGTGTTGTGCTCCTGTGTCTTCATCGGAGGTCTGGTGCAGCACCGGTCCGCGTTCTGCTGTGCTGTGCGGTTCTCGGCCTCCGTGCCGAGAGTGACGTCCCGCCTGTCGGGGGTCGGGTGCTGCGTAGTCATCGTCGTGCTGTGCTGTGCTGTGCTGTTGCGCTGTGCTTGTGTGGTGCGCTCAGGGGCGCTTCGGTATCGAAGCCCGCGAGGTGCGGTGCTGTGTCAGCCCTGCCGCTGCTTGTGCCGCAGGTTGTCGCAGATCACCATGACCCGTCCGTTACGACGGATCACTTTGCACTTGTCGCAGATCTTCTTGACGCTGGGCTGGACCTTCATCGCCTGCTTGTCATCTCTCGATCTGGGTGTGGTTGCTGTGGTGTCAAGATGTGGTGCCGGTGTGCGCCTCAGCGGTAGCGGAAGACGATCCGCCCACGGGTCAGGTCGTACGGGCTGAGCTCCACGACAACGCGGTCCTCGGGGAGGATCCGGATGTAGTGCTGACGCATCTTTCCCGAGATATGGGCGAGCACGATGTGTCCGTTGCTCAGCTCGACTCGAAAGTTCGCGTTCGGGAGGGACTCCACTACGGTGCCCTCGATCTCGATGACGCCGTCCTTCTTCGCCATAGGCTTGTTCTGTCCTTCGCTGGTGAGGCTGCTGGGTGCACACAAAAGAGACCCCGAGGGGTCGACGTATCAGTCTACGTCAGAGGGGGTACGGCGGACGAATCGTCCCCGGGCCGCTCCATGCCGACACGACCAGGCTTTCCGAACCAGGCGCGCCGACTCCCGCCCCACCCGAACGAGCTCACCCACAGCGGCTCAGTCCAGCGGAGCGTAGGCCTCGCCCAGATCGGCGCGCCCGCCGTCCTCGGCGGTCAACACCCACAGACCGGAGTTCGTGACCGCCACGGTGTGCTCCCAGTGGGCAGCACGCGTTCCGTCCAGGGTGACCACGGTCCAGTCGTCGTCGAGTGTTCGGGTACCGATCCCGCCGAGCGTGACCATCGGCTCGATCGCCAACGTCGCCCCGACCGGCACCGTGGGACCCTTCCCGCGCACGGCGTAGTTGGGCACGTGGGGGTCCATGTGCATCGAGGTCCCGATGCCGTGACCCACGTACTCCTCCACGATGCCGTAAGTCACCGACGTGCCGGTGTCCTGGCGTCGAACCTGGGCGTCGGTGACCGACTGCTCCACCGCGTCCCCCACCGCGTACAACCGGCGCCCGGCACGAAGCGCCCGGATCCCGGCCCAGAGCGCCGCCTCGGTGTCGTGCATCACGGCGAGGTCCTCGGGCCTCGCGGCGGGGGCGCCCTCTCCACCGACGACCAACGTCAGGGCGGCGTCACCGTGCCAGCCGTCGACGATGGCCCCACAGTCGATCGAGACCAGGTCGCCCTCGGTGAGCACCCTCGAGCCCGGCACCCCGTGGACCACTTCGTCGTTCACGCTGATGCACAGCGACCCGCTGAACCCCTGGTACCCCAAGAACGACGGGGTGGCGCCTGCATCGCGGATGGCGTGCTCGGCGCGGGCGTCGATCGAGGCGGTGGTCTCACCCGGGGCGGCCCAGTCGCGCGCCATGCGCAGCGTCTGCGCCACGACCACACCGGCCGCGCGCATGGCGCGCACCTCCGATTCGGTCTTGGCCTCGATCTTGGGCCGACGAAGCAGGCTCATCAACGCTGGGAGTGACTCTCGCGGATACGCCGCGTTGCGGGTGACAGGCTCAGGCGTCTTCGTCGTCGAGGTTGTCCAGCGCTTTGCGGACCCGCTGCGTGACCTCGTCGACCTCACCCATGCCGTCGACCTCCACCAGGAGCCCCCGGTGGCGGTACATCTTCGACAAGGGCGCGGTCTCCTCGACGTAGATGTTCATTCGTTCCCGGATGACCTCCTCGGTGTCGTCTTCGCGACCCTGGTCCTGAGCGCGCCGCAGCAGCCGCTCCACGACCTCGTCGGTGTCCACGGTCAGCTCCAGCACGGCGTCCAGCGAGGTGCCCTGGTCGCTCAGCATCTCGTCCAGGGCCTCGACCTGACCCGGGGTACGTGGGAAGCCGTCCAGCAGGAAACCGCCAGTGGCGTCGGACTCGGCGAGCCGGTCGCGCACGATCGCGTTGGTGACCTCGTCCGGCACGTAGCCACCCGAGGACAGGATCGACTTCACCTGCAGTCCGAGCTCGGTCTCATCGGAGATGTTCTTGCGGAAGATGTCACCGGTGGAGATAGCCGGAATCTCGCGGTCCTCGGCGATCCGCTGGGCCTGTGTGCCCTTGCCGGCGCCGGGAGCGCCCAGGATGATCAGTCTCATTAGCGCAGGAACCTTTCGTAGTCGTGCTGCTGGAGCTGGGACTCGATCTGCTTCACGGTCTGCAGACCGACGCCGACGACGATGAGGATCGAAGCCCCACCGAACGGGAAGTCCTGCGAGACGCTCAGCGTGCCCAGCGCGATCAACGGAAGCAGTGCCAGCGCCGCGAGGTAGATGGCGCCGACGGTCGTGATCCGCGAGATCACGAACTCAAGGTACTCCGCGGTGGGGCGGCCCGCACGGATCCCGGGGATGAAGCCGCCGTACTTCTTCATGTTGTCGGCTACGTCGACCGGGTTGAAGGTCACCGAGACGTAGAAGAAGGTGAAGAAGATGATCAACGCCGAATAGAGGACCATGTAGATCCAGGACGACCCGCTCGCGGCGATGCCCAGGTTGTTCTCGATCCACACCACCCAACCTGGCGAGGTCCCGTCGGCGTTGCGGTTGAAGCCGGCGATCAGCGTCGGCAGCGTGAGGATCGAGCTGGCGAAGATGATCGGGATGACGTTGGCCATGTTGAGCTTGAGCGGGATGTAGGTGGACGTGCCGCCGTACTGACGGCGTCCGATCATCCGCTTCGCGTACTGCACCGGGATGCGCCGTTGGCACTGCTCGACGAAGACCACCAGGGTGATGACCACCAGCCCCAGGGCCATCACCAACGCGAACGTGCCCCACGACTGCTGTTGGATGGCGAGCAACGAGCCGGGGAAGCCAGCGGCGATGGCCGTGAAGATCAGCAGCGACATGCCGTTGCCGATGCCCCGCTCGGTGATCAGCTCGCCGAGCCACATGATCAGGCAGGTACCCGCGGTCATGGTCAGCACCATGATGACGATGATCTGCCAGGACTCGTCGGGCATCACCGTCGGACAGGTACCACCGAAGAGGTTCTCGGGGTTCCGGGCGAAGGTCACCAGGGTGGAGGACTGCAAAACCGCCAGCCCGACGGTGAGGTACCGCGTGTACTGCGTCATCTTCGTCTGCCCGGCCTGCCCCTCCTTCTTCAGGGCCTCGAAGCGCGGGATGACCACCGTGAGCAGCTGCGTGATGATCGCCGCCGTGATGTAGGGCATGATCCCCAACGCGAACACCGACAGCTGCAGCAGAGCGCCGCCGCTGAACAGGTTGGCAAAGCCCAGCACGGAGTTCTGCGACGCGGTCGCGGCGGCCTGGCACTGCTGCACCAGGCTGTAGTCGATACCGGGTGCGGGGATGTGCGACCCGAGACGGAACAGCGCCATGATGCCCAGAGTGAACAGGATTTTCTTGCGAAGATCGGGCGTCTTGAACGCCCGCACGAACGCGGACAGCACGACTTGATCCTCCTCGATGATCCCGCTCGATGTGTCCAGTCCGAGGGATCAGGGTCGGACCGGGCGACGATAACACCCGTCGCCTGGTCAGCCCTGAGTCGTCGCCGATCCCCCGGCTGCTTCGAGCTTCTCCTTCGCCGACGCGGAGAAGGCCGCCGCGGTGACGTGCACTGCGACCGAGATCTCCCCGGTCCCGAGGATCTTCACCGGCTGGTCCTTGCGCACCGCACCCTTGGCCACGAGGTCGGCGACCCCGATCTCACCGCCATCGGGGAACAGCGTGCCCAGCTGGCCCACGTTCACCACCTGGTAGGTCGTGGTGAACGGGTTGGTGAACCCGCGCAGCTTGGGCAGACGCATGTGCATCGGCGTCTGGCCACCCTCGAAGGCCGCCGGCACCTGGTACCGCGCCTTGGTGCCCTTGGTGCCTCGGCCCGCGGACTTGCCCTTGCTGCCTTCTCCTCGGCCGACCCGCGTCTTGGCGGTCTTGGCTCCGGGAGCAGGGCGCAGGTGATGCACCTTCAGGCTCGCCGTCCCCGGTGGGGCCTCGCCGGTCACGTCGCCGCTTCTCGTCTCAGTCGTCTCTTCGGCCATGGTCAGTCAACCTCCTCGACGGTCACCAGGTGGGCAACCGCGCGCACCATCCCGCGGAACTCGGGACGGTCCTGCTTCACGACCGAGTCACCGATGCGGTGCAGCCCCAGGGAGCGCAACGTCTCCCGGTGCATGTGCTTGCCGCCGATGCTCGACCTGGTCTGGGTCACCTTCAACTGCGTCATGACGCACCTGCTTCAGCGCGCGCACGCAGCATGGCCGCGGGGGCCACCTCTTCCAGCGTCTTGCCGCGCCGCGCGGCCACGGACTCGGGCTGCTCGAGGTCGCGCAGTGCCTGGACGGCCGCGTGCACGATGTTGATGGCGTTGTTCGAGCCGAGCGACTTGCTCAGCACGTCGTGGATCCCGGCGCACTCCAGCACCGCGCGAACCGGCCCGCCGGCGATGACTCCGGTACCGGGACTGGCCGGGCGCAGCATCACCACGCCTGCGGCCGCCTCACCCTGCACCGGGTGTGGGATGGTGCCGGCGATCCGGGGCACACGGAAGAAGTTCTTCTTGGCTTCTTCCACGCCCTTGGAGATCGCCGCGGGCACCTCCTTGGCCTTGCCGTAGCCGACGCCGACCGTGCCGTCCCCGTCGCCCACCACGACCAGCGCGGTGAAGCTGAAGCGGCGACCACCCTTGACCACCTTGGAGACACGGTTGATGGTGACAACGCGCTCCAGGTACTGGTTGCGGTCGTCGTCACGACCACCGCGACGACCTCCGTCACGCTGGTCTCGGTTGCCCGAGCGGCCACTGCCGCCACGGCTGCCCTCGCCGCCCCGGGCGTTGCCGCCGGTGGCCGCGTTCTGGCCTTGCTGCTCTGCAGCCATCTAGACGTTCCTCTTCTGCTCGCTGTCGTGGGTCTTCATCGGCGTCGTCACAGGGACAACCCGCCTTCACGGGCGCCGTCGGCGATCGCGGCCACGCGACCGGCATACCGGTTGCCGCCACGGTCGAAGACGACCGAGTCGACGCCGGCTGCCCGCGCGCGCTCGGCGATGAGCTTGCCCACCGTGGTGGCCTTGGCCGTCTTGTTCTCCTCGCTGGCGCGCAGGTCAGCCTCCATCGTGGAGGCACTGGCCAGAGTGTGGCTGGCGGTGTCGTCGACGACCTGCACGAACACGTGCCGGGACGAGCGGTTCACCACCAGACGGGGACGCTGCGCGGTCCCCTCGATCTTCTTGCGCAGTCGGGTGTGGCGACGAGCGCGAGAGGCGCTCTTGCCTTTGGCCCTCTTGACGATCATTGCCATGGCTTACTTCCCAGCCTTTCCGACCTTGCGGCGGATGCGCTCGCCTTCGTAACGCACGCCCTTGCCCTTGTAGGGGTCGGGGCGGCGCAGCTTGCGGATGTTCGCGGCGACCTCGCCGACCTGTTGCTTGTCGATGCCCGACACCGAGAACCGGGTGGGGCTGGTGACGGTGAACGTGATGCCCTCCGGCGCCTTCACCGGCACGGGGTGGCTGTAGCCGAGGGCGAACTCCAGGTCCGATCCCCGGGCCAGCACGCGGTAGCCGGTGCCGTAGATCTCGAGGTTCTTCGTGTAGCCCTGCGAGACCCCCTGGACCATGTTGGCGATCAGGCTGCGCGTCAGACCGTGCAGCGAGCGCGATGTGCGCTCGTCGTCCGGGCGACTCACCTCGACTGTGCCCTCATCGGTGGTGGCGGCGTCGATCGGCTCGACGATCTGCATCCCGAGCTGGCCCTTAGGGCCCTTGACCGTGACGTCTCGACCGTCGATGGTGATCTCGACGTTGTCGGGCACGCTGATCGGCAGTCTTCCGATACGTGACATGGCGTTTCCTCCTACCAGACGTAGGCGAGGACTTCCCCACCTACGCCTTTCGCTCCGGCCTGCTTGTCGGTGAGCAACCCGCTCGAGGTGGAGAGGATCGCTACGCCCAGGCCACCCAGCACGCGGGGCAGGTGGGTGGACTTGGCGTACACCCGCAGCCCCGGCTTGGACACACGGCGCACACCGGCGATCGAACGCTCCCGGTTCGGTCCGTACTTCAGGCCGATGACCAAGGTCTTGCCGACCTCGGCGTCCTCGACGGACCAGCCGGCGATGTAGCCCTCGGCCGTGAGGATCTCGGCGATGTGCGACTTGAGCTTGGAGAACGGCATACGCACGTCGTCCTTGTGCGCTGAGTTCGCGTTGCGGATGCGTGTGAGCATGTCCGCGATCGGGTCAGTCATGGTCATGGGGCTGCTCGCCCTTTCTCATCGGGGTTTCGCTGCAACATCTGTGGCGACCTTCGATGTGGTTGCGATGTGGTGGCGGTATGTCGGATGGGGGTCGGCTACCAGCTGGACTTGGTGACGCCGGGGAGCTCCCCCGCGTGCGCCATCTCCCGCAGGCAGATTCGGCACAGGCCGAACTTGCGGTAGACCGAGTGGGGGCGCCCGCACTTCTGGCAGCGGGTGTAACCACGGACGGCGAACTTGGGCTTGCGGTTCGCCTTATGGATCAGCGCAGTCTTGGCCACGGTCAGTTCTCCTTGAACGGGAATCCGAGCCGGCGCAGCAGCGCGCGGCCCTCGTCGTCGGTGGTTGCGGTGGTGACCACGGTGATGTCCATCCCGCGCACCCGGTCGATCTTGTCCTGGTCGATCTCGTGGAACATCGACTGCTCGGTCAGCCCGAAGGTGTAGTTGCCACGTCCGTCGAACTGCCGGGGCGACAGGCCCCGGAAGTCACGAATACGGGGCAGCGCCAAGGACAGCAGCCGGTCGCAGAACTCCCACATCCGGTCGCCGCGCAGGGTCACATGGGCACCGATCGGCATCCCCTCACGCAGCTTGAACTGAGCGATGGACTTGCGCGCGCGGGTCACCGCCGGCTTCTGGCCGGTGATGGTGGCCAGGTCGCGGATCGCGCCCTCGATCAGCTTGCTGTCGCGGGCCGCCTCTCCCACGCCCATGTTCACCGTGATCTTGGTCAGCGCGGGAACCTGCATCGGGTTGGCGTAGCCGAACTGTTCGGTCAACGCCGGGACGATCTCCTGGCGGTATCGCGTCTGTAGGCGCGGCGCGCCGACCGCTCCGGTGAGGTCCGTCGTCTGCACCGCGGTAGCGGTCTCCGTCGTCGTACTCATCACAGGTCCTTCCCCGAGCGCACGGCGTACCGCACGCGCTGCGTGGTGGTCCGACCGTCCTCGGTCACGTTCTCGACACGCACGCCCACCCGGCTCGGCTTCTTGCTGTCTGGGTCGACGAGGGCCACGTTGCTGATGTGAACCGGAGCCTCGGTGACCTGGATGCCACCAGTGTTGACCCCGCGCTGCCCACCGGCCTTGGTGTGCTTGCTGACCCGGTTGATCCCTTCGACCAACACACGGTTGGTGTCGGGGAAGACCTGGATCACACGGCCTTGCTTACCGCGGTCGCCACCCTTGTCGGCCTTGCGTCCGGAGATCACCTGGACCAGGTCGTTCTTCTTGATCTTCATCTTCTTCGCCATCTCAGATCACCTCCGGGGCCAGGGACACGATGCGCATGAACCGCTTGTCACGAAGCTCGCGACCAACCGGGCCGAAGATTCGGGTGCCGCGAGGGTCGCCGTCGTTCTTCAAGATGACTGCCGCGTTCTCGTCGAAGCGGATGTAGGAGCCATCCGGGCGACGGCGCTCCTTACGGGTGCGCACGATGACGGCCTTGACGACCTCACCCTTCTTGACGTTACCGCCGGGGATGGCGTCCTTCACCGTGGCGACGATGGTGTCCCCGATGCCTGCGTAGCGGCGGCCCGAGCCACCGAGAACGCGGACACAAAGGATCTCCTTCGCGCCGGTGTTGTCCGCGACACGTAGCCGCGACTCCTGCTGGATCACTGTCGAACTCCTGTCGTCGTGCTGGTTCTCCCCCGGCGGCGCCGGATGAGCCTGGCCGAACGTCGTAGACGAATATCGGGTGTGTGGAACCGGCCTACTTGGCGCGGTCCAGAATGCGGACCACGCGCCAGCGCTTGGTCGCCGAGATGGGGCGGGTCTCCATGATCTGCACCAGGTCACCCACGCCGGCCTCGTTGGACTCGTCGTGTGCCTTGACCTTGGAGCTGCGGCGCAGCACCTTGCCGTACAACGCGTGCTTGACACGGTCTTCCACGGACACG
The DNA here is from genome assembly GCA_049683875.1 of Ornithinimicrobium sp. Lineage (GTDB taxonomy): Bacteria > Actinomycetota > Actinomycetes > Actinomycetales > Dermatophilaceae > Ornithinicoccus. The sequence goes on along the minus strand of JBAUJO010000211.1, from coordinate 930 downwards.
ACCACGGTCTTGTCCATCTTGTCCGAGACTACGTAGCCCTGACGCACCTTGCGGTAGTTGCGAGAGGCATCGTGGATCGCCTCGGGCACGACCTGCGCCGGGTCGATCTCGAGCTCCGGACCGTCCTTGGCCGCGGTCTGCTCCGTTGACGTCTCACTCATGCCTTGCTCGCCTCTTCCTCGCTCGTGGCCGCCTCATCCTGCTCGTCCGCTGTCGTCGCCGACTGGGGCGGCTGACCGATGCCGAGCTCACGCTCACGCATCTCGGTGTAGATCCGCGCGATATCGCGCCGCACCGCGCGGAGTCGGCCGTGGCTCTCGAGCTGGCCGGTGGCTGACTGGAACCGCAGGTTGAACAGCTCCTTCTTCGCCTCGGTCAGCGCGTCGCGCAGGGGGTCGTTCTCCAGGCCGCGCAGCTGCTCGGACGTCAGGTCCTTAGATCCGATGGCCATCGGCTACTCACCACCTTCACGCGCCACGAAACGGCACTTCATCGGCAACTTGTGGATCGCGAGCCGCATCGCCTCACGGGCGACCTCCTCGGAGACTCCGGAGAGCTCGAACATGATGCGGCCCGGCTTGACGTTGGCGACCCACCACTCCGGTGAGCCCTTTCCGGAGCCCATGCGGGTCTCGGCCGGCTTCTTGGTCAGCGGCCGGTCGGGGTAGATGTTGATCCACACCTTCCCGCCACGCTTGATGTACCGGGTCATCGCGATACGCGCAGACTCGATCTGCCGGTTCGTCACGTAGGCAGGCTCCAACGCCTGGATGCCGTAGTCGCCGAACGTGATCTCGGTGCCACCCTTGGCCACGCCTGATCGCGTGGGATGGTGCTGCTTGCGGTAGCGCACTCGCCGCGGAATCAACATCAGGACTGACCTCCCTCAGCGGTGGTAGCGGTGGTAGCGGTGGCCGCAGAGGCCTCGGC
>JBAUJO010000210.1:0-17018 GCA_049683875.1 Ornithinimicrobium sp. | reverse complement strand
GGCCCGGTGAGCGGCCCCGCGACGTCGTCCGCAGAGTCGGGAGCAACCTGCGGCGTGAGGTGCTGGCCGTGCAGGGACCCCCGGGTTCGGGGAAGACGCAGGCCGGCGTCCACCTGATCGCCGATCTGCTGGATGCGCAGCTGAGGGTGGGGGTCACCGCGCCCTCGCACAGCGTCATCAACGAGCTGATGCAGAAGACGGGTCGACCCGGACTGCGCAAGGTCAGCGCCGACGATCCCGGCTTGGACGGTGACGAGGGTGACCTGCTCACGCTGGTCGCCTCGAACCGTGACGTCGAGAGCGCATTGACTGAAGGCACCTGCCGCTTCGTCGGTGGCACGGCCTGGCTGTGGGCCGACGAGCGGATGAGGTCGTCGGTGGACGTGCTGGTGATCGACGAGGCGGGGCAGTTCTCGCTGGCCAACGCACTGGCGGTGGCCGACTGCGCCGACTCGCTGGTGCTGTTGGGCGACCCGCAGCAGCTGGCCGCCCCGTCGAACGGCGTCCACCCCTTTGGCGCCGGTGTCTCGGTGCTGGAGCACATGCTGGCCGGCGCGGAGGTCATGCCGCCGGAGCGGGGCGTGTTCCTCGACCAGACCTGGCGGATGCATCCCGACATCGCTGCGTTCGTGTCCACCATGTCCTACGCCGGCCGTCTCGAGGCGGCCCCGGGGCTAGATCGTCAACAGGTGCTGGGTGTGCAGCCCCCGTCCTTGTCGGGAGCAGGGCTTCGGTGGTGTCCGGTGGACCATACGGGCCAGAGCAGCGAGAACCACCAGGAGGCTGACGTGGTCGCCGACCTCGTGGCCCGGCTGCTCCGGGGCCGATGGTCGGACCAGAAGGGCCACGATCAGGCCATCGGTGTCGAGGACATCCTCGTCGTGGCGCCCTACAACGCCCACGTTTCCGCGGTGGCAGCGAAGCTGCCCGAGGGTGTGCGTGTCGGCACGGTCGACAAGTTCCAGGGCCGGCAGGCGGCCGTCGTGATCTACACGATGGCCTCCTCCAGCGCGCAGGACGCGCCCCGCGGGGTTGACTTCCTCTACGACGTCCATCGGCTCAACGTGGCCGTCAGCCGGGCGCGAGCCATGTGCATTGTGGTGGGAAGTCCCGCCTTGCTCGAAGCGGAGGTCCGCAGTCCGGAGCAGCTGCGAGCGGTCAACGCCCTGTGCCGGTTCGCCGACCTGGCCACGCCGCACCGGTGAGTGCTCACCGAGCCGTCCGGCCCGAGGGTCGGACCACTGACGAGGCCCGTCGCGCGGACCTGCGCAGCATGCGCCGGGTGGCCACCGGGCTGCTCGTGTTGGCGGCGCTGGTCTTCCTGGTCACCATGCAGGTGGACCAGGGGTGGCTGGGCTACGTGCACGCCGCCGCCGAAGCAGCCATGGTCGGGGCCATCGCGGACTGGTTCGCCGTGACGGCGATCTTTCGCCATCCACTGGGCCTACCGATTCCGCACACGGCCTTGGTGCCGCGCCGCAAGGACACGCTCGCGGCGGGGCTGGAAGAGTTCGTCACCGAGCACTTCCTCAGCCCCCAGACCCTGCGCGAGCGCTATCTCGACGCCGATGTCGTCACCCGGGTAGGCACCTGGCTAGCCCAGCCGGTGCACAGCGAGCGCGTCGTGGCCGAGGTGGCACCATGGGTGAGCACCGCCCTGAACGGGATCACCGAGCAGGACGCGCGCGCGGTGCTCAGTGGCACCGTGCTGCCGCGGCTCGACCAGGAGCCGGTTGCGCCCCTGGCCGGGCACCTGCTGGCGGGGGTCGTGCGCGATGGGACACACCATGGTCTGGTCGACCTGGCGGCTCGCGAGGCCCACGCGTGGCTGCTGACCCATCCCGATGAGGTGGTCCGGCTCATCGGGTCCCGCGCCCCGTGGTGGTCCCCGCCCTGGGTCGACGAGCGCGTCGCCCGACGCGTCCATACCGAGCTCCTGGGTTGGGTCGCCGAGGTCCGTGACGACCCGGCCCATCGTGCTCGCGAGGCGCTGGATGACTACCTCGCCGGACTGGCCGACGACCTGCAACACGACGGCCGGACCATGCAGGCATGCGAGTCGCTGAAGAGCCGTCTGCTCGAGCATCCGCAGCTGGCCGACACGGCCGTGGCTCTCTGGGGTACGGTCCAGCGCGCACTCATCGAGGCTCTCCAGGACGCTCCGGGCCCGTTGCGCACTCGGCTCGCCGGCGAGCTGTCGGATCTGGGAGGACGACTGGTGAGCGACGACAGGGTGCGCGAGCGGCTCGACGCCTGGGCGGCCGACACGGTCATGGCGCTGGTCGAGCAGTACGGCGCCGAGGTCACCGGGGTCATCACCGCGACCATCCGGGCCTGGGACGGACGGCTGGCTGCGGAGCGGATCGAGCTCCACGTCGGACGCGACCTGCAGTTCATCCGGATCAACGGCACCGTGGTGGGAGCACTCGTGGGTCTGGTGCTGCACGCCGTGACGCAGCTGCTCTCTGGTTGACGTTGTGGACAACGCCCGTCGGCCCGTCAACGGGCAGGGCAGTCTGGCCCGATGAGCTTTCGCGATCTGCCCGCCGACTGGCCGCGTCGACCGTTGAGCGACTCCCGACTGGCCGCGGATGTGCTGGACCTGTGTGTGAGCGACGTCGCTCGCCGTCAAGGTGGCGTGTGCGTGCTGGTGCTGCGCGACGATCTGACCTTGGCGCAACCTTTCTGCGTTGGCGGACCGGTGCCGCGCCTGGAGCGGCGTGCCGCGGTCACGACGCTGATCGCCGGATGCACCCGCTCGCAGACCGGCAGTGCGGTGGTGTTCGGCATCGTGCACGTCGACGCGGCGGTGACCGACGACGACCGCGCTCTGCACCAGGACGCCATCGAGGTATGCCGCAGCATCGGGGTCCGCCTGCTCGGCGCCTACCTGGTCAGCGCCGAGGAGGTATTGGGCCTCCCGGTCTCCCGCGAGGCCGCCTGAGCAGCGGTGGCCTAGGTCGGGGCGTGCCCTACGCTCGATGGGGTCTTCGGCCCGACGCTACGTCGTGGGCACGAGGTCGAGACAGGAGGTGGCTATGAGCGCGCCCATCGACGCGCATGGGCTCCGGCTCACCTTGAGCTACCCGGGCTCTCTGCCCGTGGTCGACGCCAAGGCCGAGCTGCTCGCCGCGATCAGCTCCCACCAGGTGACCGTGGTGGCGGGAGAGACCGGTTCGGGAAAGACCACCCAGCTTCCCAAGCTGTGTCTGGAGCTCGGGCGCGGCGCTCGCGGGCTCATCGGGCACACCCAGCCTCGGCGCATCGCCGCCCGAGCGGTCGCCGAGCGCATCAGCGACGAGCTCGGCACCGAGCTCGGGGCCACCGTGGGATACCAGGTTCGCTTCACCGACCGCAGCGGCCCCGACACCCTGGTCAAGGTGATGACCGACGGCGTCCTGCTCGCCGAGATGCGACACGACCGCGAGCTGCGCCGCTACGACACCCTCATCATCGACGAGGCCCACGAGCGCAGTCTCAACATCGACTTCATCCTGGGCTACCTGACCCAGCTGCTGCCTCGACGACCGGATCTGAAGGTGATCATCACCTCGGCCACCATCGACGTGGACCGCTTCGCGAGGCACTTCAGGGATGGCCACGGTCGTCCGGCGCCCGTGGTCGAGGTCTCGGGTCGGAGCTTCGGGGTCGAGATGCTGTACCGCCCCCTGGTTCGGCCGGGGCCGCCCGGGCCCGACGGTACCCCCGGGACCCTGCACATCGACCAGGTCACGGGAATCTGCGAGGCCGTCGAGGAGCTGTGGACCCACCCGGCCTCGTCCGCCGGAGGTCCACAGGACATTCTGGTGTTCTGCTCCGGCGAGCGGGAGATCCGCGACGCCTGTGAAGGCATCGTCGCGCTCGGACTCGGCGACACCGAGGTGGTACCGCTCTACGGACGGCTGTCCGCGGCGGAACAGCACCGGGTGTTCTCCAGCCACCGTGGGCGCCGCGTGGTCGTGGCGACGAACGTCGCCGAGACGTCGCTGACCGTGCCCGGCATCCGGTACGTGGTGGACACCGGGACTGCGCGGATCTCCCGCTACAGCCAGCGACGCGGGGTACAACGCCTGCCCATCGAACCGGTCTCTCGTGCCAGCGCGCGGCAGCGCTCGGGACGATGTGGGCGCCTGGCCGAGGGAACTGCCATCCGGCTGTACTCCGAGGAGGACTTCGAGGCCCGCCCGGAGTTCACCGACCCGGAGATCCTGCGCACCAACCTGGCCAGCGTCGTGCTCGCGATGACCGACCTGGGCCTGGGCCGCGTGGAGGACTTCCCGTTCCTGGAGGCGCCCGACTCCCGCCAGATCTCCGACGGAGTGCGGTTGCTGCACGAGCTCCAGGCGATCGACACGCAGGGGCCGGCAGGCGGGCCGGAACGCCGACTCACCGCGACCGGCCGGGCCATCGCCCGACTTCCGCTGGATCCGCGCCTGGCCCGCATGCTGATCGAGGCGGACCGCAACTCGGCGCTGAGCGAGGTGCTCGTCATCGTCTCCGCCCTGTCGATCCAGGACCCGCGTGAGCGACCGGCCGACAAGCGGGCCCAGGCCGACCAGGCACACGCCCGGTTCGTCGCCGAGGGCAGTGACTTCCTGACGATGCTCAACCTGTGGCGCTACCTGAAGAAGCAGCAGAAGGCGCTCAGTGGCAGCGCGTTCCGCCGCATGTGTCAGCGTGAGTACCTGCACTACCTCCGGGTCCGGGAGTGGCAGGACCTGCACCACCAGGTGCGCCGAGCCGCCACCTCGCGCGGGATGAGGTTGAACCGCTCTGCCGCGAGTGACGAGCAGGTACACCAGTCGCTGGTGCCAGGCCTGCTGTCCCTCTTCGGCCTCTACGACCGTGACAAGCGCGAGTACCTCGGCCCCCGCGGGGTCCGGTTCGCGATCCAGCCCGGATCGGCTCTGCGCCGCACCAACCCGGACTGGGTGATGAGCGCCGAGCTAGTGGAGACCACGCGTCTGTGGGCCAGGGTGAACGCGCGCACCGACCCCGCGTGGCTCGAAGCGGCCGCGGCTCACCTGGTCAAACGTTCCTACGCCGAGCCGCGATGGTCGCGCCGGCGGGCGGGTGCAGTGGCCAGTGAGCGGGTCACGCTGTATGGCGTCCCGCTGGCCGCAGGCCGAACCGTGCCACTGGGAGGTGTCGACCCCGAGGCTGCACGCGAGCTCTTCCTGCGCCACGCCCTCGTCGAGGGCGACTGGGACGCGCGGCATCAGTTCTTCGAGGCCAACCAGGCCAAGACCCGGGAGGTGGCCGACCTGGAGGAGCGGACGCGGCGACGCGGGCTGATGGCCGATGACGAGGCGCTGCTGCGCTTCTACGACGAGCGCGTTCCTGAACACGTGGTCTCCGGGGCGCACTTCGACCGTTGGTGGAAGCACGCGCGCCGTGACGCTCCGGACCTGCTGACCCTGACCGAGGACGTCTTGGTCGCCGGTGACCACAAGGTCGACCAGGTCGCCGACTTCCCGGGGCACTGGCGTGACGCCGAGGTAGAGCTGGAGCTGACCTACCGCTTCCAGCCGGGGGATCCGCGCGACGGGGTGAGCGTCCACGTGCCCGTGGAGCTGCTGAACCGTCTGCGGCCCGAGGAGTTCGAATGGTCGGTGCCGGGTCTGCGTGAGGACCTGGTCGTGTCCCTGGTCAAAGCCCTGCCCAAGCAGCTGCGCCGACACTACGTGCCGGCCCCGGATCACGCGCGGACCGCGCTGCGGGCCCTACGCGAGGGCGAGCAGGGGCCCGGTCGGCATGGGGGCTCAACGGAGTCGTTGACCAGTGCGCTCGCGCGTGTCCTCACGGCCGCGGGGTCGGTGCGCGTGCACAGCGAGGACTTCTCCTGGGACCGGGTCCCGGCGCATCTGCGACCGACCTTCGTCATCGAGGGCACCCCGGCAGGGTCAGGTCCGGCTCGCGGCCGGCAGGCCACGGACGAGGTGCTCGCCGAAGGCAAAGACCTCGTGGCTCTCCAGACCGAGCTCGCGGCCCTGGTGCGCTCACGGGTCGAGGTCGCGGCATCGGCGATCGAGCGCAGGGGGATGACGTCGTGGGAGCTGGACAGCATCCCCCGCGTGTTCGAGGACACGGTCCAGGGCCAGACGGTCCGGGGCTACCCGGCGCTGGTGGACGCCGGCACCGCGGTCGACCTGCGCGTTCTGCCCCAGCAGGGCGAAGCAGTGCGATCCACCCGCCGGGCGGTTCGCCGGCTGCTGGTGCTGACAGCGGCTCCGCCCTGGAAGCGCGTCCTGTCCCAGCTCAGCAACGCCGACAAGCTCGCGCTCGGAACGGCTCCACATCCATCGGTGCCGACGTTGTTGCAGGACGCGCTCGAGTCCTTGGCCGATGCGGACCTGCAGGACCGGTGTCCACCGGGGGAGGTCGTGCGCAGCGCAGAGGAGTTCCACGAGCTGTCCCGCAGCCTGCGCGAGCAGGCGGTTCCGCGCCTGGTGCCGATGCTGCAGCGTCTCGCGCGCGTGCTGCCGTCGGCCAGGGAGCTCGGCGTGCGGCTGGACGGTGCGGGGCAGTCGCCGATGGTCATCGACCTGCGCGCACAACACACCGCACTGGTGCGTCCCGGGTGCGTGACCGACATCGGCTACCGGCGGCTACCCAGGCTCGCGGTCTACCTGGAGGCTATGTCGGAGCGCCTGGACAAAGGGCCACGCGACGCCTCGCGAGACGCGGGCCGCATGGAACAGGTCCATGTGGTGCAACAGGAGCTCGCGGACCTCGTGGAAGCCCTGCCGGCGTGGCGCCGTGAGGACCCGGACGTGCGTGACCTGAGGTGGCAGGTCGAGGAGCTGCGGGTCTCGCTGTTCGCCCCACGGCTCGGTGCGGCCGGGCCGGTGTCCCCCCAACGGATCTATGCGGCGATGGATCTGGTCCAGCAGTCCACCTCCTAGGCTGACGTCATGCTGCGCGTCGGTCTGTCCGGGGGGATCGGGTCCGGCAAGTCCACCGTCGCCCAGCGGCTTGCCGACCTCGGCGCCGTCATCGTCGACAGCGACCGGATCGCTCGTGAGGTGGTGGCTCCCGGCACGCCCGGCTTGGCGCAGGTGCGCCGGCGCTTCGGCTCCGAGGTCGTCGACGCCGAGGGTGCGCTGGACCGCCCGGCCCTGGGTGAGGTGGTCTTCGCCGAGGAGTCCGCACGTCGCGACCTCGAGGCGATCACCCATCCGCTGATCGAGCGCCGCACCGCCGAGCTCATCGCGATGGCCGGTGCGCAGGATATCGTCGTGCACGATGTGCCCCTGCTGGTCGAGAAGGGGATGGGCGCGGCTTATCACCTCGTCGTCATCGTCGACGCGCCCCAGGCCGAACGGATGCGTCGACTGACGCAGGAGCGCGGGATGAGCGAGGAGTCCGCGCGGTCGAGGATCCGCAGCCAGGCCGACGACGCGGCACGACGACGAGCCGCGGACGTCTGGTTGGAGAACTCCAGCACGCACCAGCATCTGTGCGAGTGGGTGGACCATCTCTGGGGCAGCCGGCTGGTGCCCTTTGAACGCAACGTGCGGACGCAGACCCCCGCCCGGCCCGGCGAGGAGCTGGCCATTGTGGCGCCCGACCCCTCGTGGCCGGCCGAGGCCGAGCGGTTGATCTCCCGCCTCGAGCGTGCCTGGGGGGCGGATGCGTCCGAGATCGACATCAACCACATCGGCAGCACCGCCATCCCCGGGATGCCGGCCAAGAACGTTATCGACCTGCAGCTGGTGGTCGACGATCCGGCCAGCCTGGACGAGGCGGACCGTGCGGCCAGGTTCGCCGAGGCCGGATGGGTGACGGCACCGGGGTCGTGGTGGGACCACGCCCACGGTGACGATGCCGAGGCGCGGTATCCCAAGCGGATGATGCTCGGCACCGATCCGGCGCGGGCGACCAACCTTCATGTCCGACCGCGCCACAGCCCTGCCGGCCGTCGCGCGCTGCTGTTCCGGGACTGGATGGACGCCACGGCTCCGGCACGCCGCGAGTACGCGACGCTCAAGGCGGACCTGGAGGCCCGGTTCGGCCGCGTCGACGACTACGCCGAGGCCAAGGAGCCCTGGTTCGCCTCGGTCTTCCCGCGTGCTGAGCGATGGGCCGAGCACACCGGGTGGCAGGCGGGCTAGTCGTTCGGGGCGCTCAGCCCGAGCTCCTCCGGCGGAACCGCCGCCGGCGCCCCCAGGACGTGCTCGTTCAGGAAGCCCAGGACGACCTTGTACCAGATCTTCGTGTGCTGAGGTTTGAGGACCCAGTGGTTCTCGTGCGGGAAGTAGAGGAAGCGGTGCGAGGTCGACCCGTCCGGGGCTGCGGGCAGCGCCGAGTCCGCCAGCAGCTCGTACCAGAGCCGCAGGCCCTCCCCGATCGGCACCCGGTAGTCCTTGTCCCCATGGATGACGAGCATGGGCGTGGCGATCTGACCGACGAACCGATGCGGGGAGTTGTCCAGGGCCATCTGCTCGGTCATCTCCCGCCGCCAGTAGCTCGACGCGTCCGTGGTGGGGCCGAAGCTGTCGAGCGCCCACAACGAGGCGTGCGACACGATGGCCGCGAAGCGGTCGGTGTGACCGGCGATCCAGTTGGCCATGTAGCCGCCGAAGGAGCCGCCCATGGCTGCGGTGCGCTCGGCGTCGATGTCCTCCCGCGTCACGGCGGCGTCGGTGAGAGCGAGGATGTCCGTGTACGGCGCACCTCCCCAAGCGCCCCACCCGCGCTGGACGAAGTCCTGCCCGTAGCCGGTGGACAAGGCGGGGTCCGGCAACAGCACGGCATACCCCTGCGCGACGAGCACCCAGGGGTTCCAGCGCCAGGTCCACGCGTTCGACGACGCCAGCGGCCCACCGTGGATGAACACCAGCAGGGGCGCTGGCCCGTTGCCCGATGTGGGAAGGGCCAACCAGGCTCGAAGGCCACTGCCGTCCTGTGCGGTGGCGGTGACCTCGGTGAGCCCCCCGGGGAGCTCGGGCCGAGCGACCGGACCACGCAGCGGGGTGACATGTCCGCTGCGCAGGTCGATCCTGACCACCTCCGCCGGGAACGCGGGGCTGCTGCGGATGGCATAGGCCACCGTCTGGTCACCGTGCGGCGCCGTGAGCACGGTCGAGTAGGTCGACTCGTCGGGCGTGACCTGGCGCACGTCTGCGCTGTTGGGGTCGACGCTGAACACCGGTCCCCGCCCGCGGTCGTCGGCCAGCACCAGGACCGCACTGCCGTCGGCCACCCAGGCCGCGGGGGTGCTCCACCGGTCCCAGTCCGCGGCCACGGGCGTGCGCGCACCCGTGGCCAGGTCGAGCAGGTACAGCGCGGGACGTGGTGCGGACGCCGGGGTGGTGTGCGGGTCGATCGAGACCAACGCCCGGGTGCCGTCGGGGCTCAGCAGGGCCGCTTGGACGTCCATGCCCGCTTCGTCGATGACGCGCGTCTGCTCGCCGGAGTCGACGTCGATGCGCAGCAGGACGCTGCGTTGGCTCCCGGCTGCTTCGGGCACGGTAGCGGTGGTGAGGAGGAAGCGACCGTGGGGTGCGATGTCCGGCTCGTGCTCGACCAGCGCTGCTCCCATGTCGCCGGTCAGCGCGGTCAGCCCTCCCTCGTCGGACACCGTGAACAACCGCGGCTGGGCGGGCCCGAGGTCGTGGTCCCAGAAGCGCACCGGGTAGCCCTGGTGCAGGATCGCGTCGACCCCCTTCTTCTCGCGATGCCGGTGACCCCTCGCGTGCTGCTCTTCGTCGGCCGCTGCCGGCAGGACCGGGGCGAGAACGACCGTGAGATCCGCGCTGCTGGCGCAGCGGGCAAGGGTGAGGCCACCGGGGCGAACGACGATCGGGTGCGCCTCGCCGCCGGTGGCGTCGATCTGCCACAGTGCGCTGTCGTCGGCGCCGTCCTCGTCGCTGTCCTCGGCCTCGGGTGGGCGCCGGGCCGAAGTGAAGAGCAGGTCTCCCGACGAGGTGAACACCGGCGCCGCCTCGCCTGCGCTGCCGTGGGTCAACCGGTGAGCCGGCGACTCACCCGTGGGGTCGATCTCCCAGAGCGCGCTACGATATCCCGTTCCGCTCGGGTCGAGCCGGCTCACACTCGCCACCAGACGGGACCCGTCGGGGGACAGCGCGAGGCTGTCGACCCGGGGGTGGGCGACGAAGGTGTCGAGGTCGTGGAAGACGGTGCCGACCGGGGGAGCGGGAGTCATGCCGCTCTCTCTACCACCTCCAAGGCCTGGCAGGCATCCGGAATCAGATCGGCCCACGGGTCGTTGAACTCATCGACGATGCTCGTTCCGCCTCACGAGAGGACGTGTCATGGACCACTCGCCACTGTTCCGCCTGGAACCGGACACCCAGGTGCAGCCCCTGCACGCGCCGCTGCTCCACGTCGCGATTGACGGGTTCATCGACGCCGGTCAGGTGCGAGGACAGATGACCAGGCACATCCTGGACACCTTGGAGCACCGTGTGGTCGCCTCCTTCGACATGGACCAGCTGGTGGACTACCGCTCCCGCCGGCCGATGATGACCTTCGACTCCGACCACTGGGTGGACTACGACGACCCGTCGTTGGTGCTCTACCGGGTGCTCGACAGCACCGGACAGCCGTTCCTGCTGCTGCACGGCGACGAGCCCGACTTCCGCTGGGAAGCGTTCGCGCAGGCCGTCCACCAGCTCTGCCTGGCCTTTGGTGTGCGCCGAGTGGTCTCGGCCCACGGCATCCCGATGGCGGCGCCGCACACCCGACCGGTGGGGATGACGCGCTTCGCCAACGACCAGGAGCTCATCGGCGACAACCTGCCTATGTTCGGGCAGGTCAAGGTGCCGGCCAGCGCCGAGTCGCTGCTGCATCTGCGCCTCGGTCAGGAGGGCCTGAGCACCATGGGGCTTGCGGTGCACGTTCCCCACTACCTCTCCGAGTCGGCCTTCGGCGACGCCGCGGTCGCTGCGATGGACGCCTACCTCACCCTGACCGGTCTTGAGATGCCGACGGCGGCCCTCGTCGCAGCCGCCGGTGTCAACCGAGCGGAGATCACCGAGCAGGTGAGCGCCGCGCCGGAGATCGGGGAGGGCGTGGCCGAGCTCGAGAAGCGTTACGACCAGTTCCTCGAGGGCCAGCGTCAGCGTCTCGTGCTGGCCGAGCAGGAGGCGGAGCTGCCGTCCGCGGACGAGATCGGTGCCGAGTTCGAAGAGTTCCTGCGAGAGAGCACGGAAGGGAACCCGCCCACCGCCTGAGCCTGCCCGGCGACGTTGGAACAACGGTGTCCTGCGCCGAACCCCACGCGCGGGTAGCCTCGGCGAAGGCGACATCGCCCCCCCGGCCGCAAGGAGAACCCATGAGCACGTTCGGCACCGACACGCAGAACGACCACGATGCTGGGCAGACATCGGAGCACGAGTCGCTTCCCGCTCGAATCTCTCTGTCCGCATTCGGCAAGGTCGTCGACGTCGGGTTGGACGGCCGTGGCCCCCAGCACTCTGCCGCCGAGATCGTGGCCTCCGCCCTGCAGGAGCATCCGGACAGCGAGGCGGCGATCGACGCCGTGGTCAGACATCACCTCAAGCTGGCTGCCGCGGGGGGGTTCGTGACTGGTGTCGGAGGGTTGTTCACCTTGCCGGTGGCGTTGCCGGCGAACGTGTTCAGCTTCTACGTGCTGGCGGCCAGAATGGTGGGTTCTGTCGCCTCACTGCGGGGCTACGACATCGAGACCGAGGCCGCCCGCACCGCAGTCGTGCTGACGTTGCTCGGTGCTGATGCCGACGACCTGCTGCGCAAGGCCGGAGTGGTCGGCGGCGGCACGATGTCCTCCATCGCCGTGAACCGGTTGCCGCGCGCAGCCGCGATGGTCATCAACAAGGGTCTCGGCTTTCGCCTGGCCACTGGCCTCGGGGCCCGGAGTCTGGGCCGGCTGGGCCGAGCCGTCCCCTTGGCCGGAGGGGTGATCGGCGCCGGCCTCGACCTCTACCTGATGAAGAAGCTGGCGGACTCGGTGCGTTCGGAGTTCCCGCAGCGCTGAGGCGCTGAGCCAGGGCGCGACGACGCGCCGCGGGGGCCGAGATCCACACAGCGCCTGCGTCCACAGGTGATCAGCGACCTCGCTCGCCGTGAGCCACGGTGGCTGGATGGACTCCTGTGCAGATCCTCCACCGGTCACGTTGTACGGCTTGGAGCAGACCATCGTGACCCTGCCCTACCAGCTGGGCTACCACCCGCGTGACTCTCTCGTGGTCGTCTGCATGACTGCGGCGTCACCGCTAGCGGGCGACCCGCTGTCGCCTCCTGCGGAGCGGGTCTCACTCACCGCCCGCGTCGACCTGCCGGAGCCGCGCGAGCACGCCGGGGTCTTGGCCGCGCTGGGTCCGGCGCTCGCTCGCCCGGAGACGCAGGCGCTGGTGGCCGTCGCCTTCGCCGACACGCCGCCGTTCGCTCCTCACGTGACAGGGCTGTTGGCCCAGGTCGGCGAACTGGCCCGAGAGCGGGAGGTGGCCGTGCGCGCTTTGGCCCTGGTCTGTCGGCACCGCTGGTGCACGGTGTCCGGCTGCGCCGAGCAGGGCCCGTGGCGCTCGTTGCCCCCGGCGCGTGACGTCCCGGCGGTGGCCGACTTTGTCGCGGTCGGACGAGCCCCGCTCCGCGACCGGGGGGTACTCGAGGGTTTGCTGCGCCCGGCCGACCCCGGCCTGCTCGCCGCAGTGCGCACGGCTCTACACGCCCAGGGTGGATGTGCTTCGCCGCAGGACGTTCCGACGCTTGCGTTGATCAACGCCCGCGCTGCGGCCGAAGTGCTCGCCGAGATCGTCGCGGGAACGGGAACCAGAGCTGCACCAGCGCTGCCATCTGCTGCCGACATCGCCTGTGTCGCAAGCGCACTGCACCATGTGCCGTTGCGCGACGCGGTGCTGAGCCGCTTGACCCATGCGGACACCGGCGCCGCCGCCGCTGGCGGGGGACTGCAGGATGCCGTGCACCAGGCGATCTCTCGCACCCTGCCCCACGGCCGGGCGACCGCAGCCCGGCTCGCCACGGTCGGCGCCCACGTCCCGGCACCATGGGCGGCTCCCTGGCTGACCGTGACGGGATTCGTAGCGTGGCAGGCGGGAGACGGTGCCCTGGCCAACATCGCGATCGAGCGGGCCTTGCGGTGCGACCCGCGCTACGCGCTGGCCCGGTTGATGAGCCTGGCCTTGACCAGTGCCCTCCCGCCGGCCCGCCCGCGGACGACCGGCGGTGGCGCGCGCTGCGTGTAACCTCGGCTGTCGGCACACACCGGCCGGTCCCCGTGAGCAGGAGTGAACCATGTCTATCGTCGTCGGATACGTCCCGACTCCCGAGGGTCGGGCGGCTCTGGAGACCGCGGCGGCCGAGGCCGCCTTGCGTGGAGTCTCGTTGACTGTGGTCAGGACGCAGAGCCGCGGTCACGAGTTCGGCGCCGAGGAGGGTGAGCGCTTCGACACCGATCTGGCCGATGCGCTGCGGCCCCTTGGCGATCACCAGATCGACCATGCGGTGCGTGCTCCGGTGGGATCCACCGATCCGAGCGAGAACCTCATCGCTGTCGCCGAAGAGGTGAAGGCCCCCTTGATCGTGATCGGGCTGAGGCGGCGTTCCAAGGTCGGCAAGCTCATTCTGGGCTCTCACGCGCAACGAGTCCTGCTCGACGCTTCTTGCCCGGTGCTGGCCGTGAAGGCCCCCGAAACGCCGTGGTGAGCGTCGTGGGAACAGCAGCGCGGCGTGAGAGGTTCTATAATGAACGTAGCCGCCGATTGGTCCGCTCGATCGATCGCACCACATGACCACACCTCGCCTGATGCTGATCCGCGTTTGCCTGCGGTCAAGCGTGGCGACCGTCGTCCCGTGCCACTCTGATGGCGCAGAAAGTAGTCGGTGCATTCCGTGACACCCGCAACGGCCAAGACTCAGTCTCGTGACTCCACCCAAGATCTACCCAAAGAGTTCGCGGCACCCGCACTAAGGGAGTTGTTGGCCGAAGGCAAGGACCGTGGTTTCGTGATGCTGACTCAGGTGAGGCAGGCGCTGGAGACTACGGGCCTGGCGGAGAAGGGCAAGAAGGGCCAGACCGCCGTGCTGCGCACCTTCAGCGACCACGCCATCGAGGTGCGGGAGGACTCGACCTCGGAGGCCCCCGCCGCTAAGCGCGCCACCCCGACCAAGAGAGCGGCGAAGAAGAAGCCGGCCGCCGGTTCGCCGACCGACGCCGAGAAGCAGTCTGCCGAGGAGTCGGCCACCGGGTCCCCGTCCAAGCCTTCGAGCGGTCGCGCCACGAGGACTTCGGCGAAGAAGACCGCGAGTCCCAAGGCGGCAGCCGCCAAGTCGACGACCGCGAAGAGGACCACCAAGCGAGCGACCACGACCCGGGAGGCGGCTGCGGCGGCCGTCCCGGCTCCGGCGACGAGCACGAGCAAGCGGGCTGCAGCCAAGGATGGTGCGGCCGAGGTCGACTCGGCGGAGGCAGTGGTCGACGAGGTCGACACCGAGGAGGAGGACGAGGCCGGCACCGGAGACGTTGTCGACGACGACAAGAGCGTCGGCGCCAAGACGCCCGCACGGTCCACGTCTTCGACGACTCGTGAGGACGAGAGCTTCGTGCTGTCCTCGGCCGACGACGACGACGCTCCGGCCCAGCAGGTCGTGACCGCCGGTGCGACGGCGGACCCGGTCAAGGACTACCTGAAGCAGATCGGCAAGGTCGCACTGCTCAACGCCGAGCAGGAGGTCGAGCTGGCCAAGAGGATCGAAGCCGGCCTGTTCGCCGAGGAGCGCCTGAACTCCGCAGACAAGCTCGACGCCAAGCTCAAGCGAGAGCTGTGGTGGATCGGGCAGGACGGCAGGAACGCCAAGAACCACCTGCTGGAGGCCAACCTTCGGCTCGTCGTCAGTCTGGCCAAGCGCTATACCGGTAGGGGCATGCTCTTCCTGGACCTGATCCAGGAGGGCAACCTAGGGCTGATCCGCGCGGTCGAGAAGTTCGACTACACCAAGGGATACAAGTTCTCCACCTACGCGACGTGGTGGATCCGGCAGGCGATCACCCGCGCCATGGCCGACCAAGCGCGCACTATCAGAATCCCGGTGCACATGGTCGAGGTGATCAACAAGCTCGCACGGGTCCAGCGTCAGATGCTCCAGGACCTCGGGCGCGAACCGACACCGGAGGAGCTCGCGGCTGAGCTCGACATGACCCCGGAGAAGGTCGTCGAGGTGCAGAAGTACGGCCGTGAGCCCATCTCGCTGCACACCCCGCTCGGTGAAGACGGGGACAGCGAGTTCGGCGACCTCATCGAGGACTCCGAAGCGGTGGTGCCGGCCGATGCGGTGTCGTTCACCCTCCTGCAGGAACAGCTGCACTCGGTGTTGGACACGCTGTCCGAGCGCGAGGCCGGTGTGGTGTCGATGCGCTTCGGTCTGTCTGACGGTCAGCCCAAGACGCTGGATGAGATAGGGAAGGTCTACGGAGTCACGCGCGAGCGTATCCGGCAGATCGAGTCCAAGACCATGTCCAAGCTGCGGCATCCGTCACGGTCGCAGGTGCTGCGGGACTACCTGGACTGATCCCCTCCGGACTGATCCCCTCCGGACTGATCCCCCCCGGACTGGATCCTTGTGGACTGACTGGTCGCGGCGTGTAGCCACTGTCGCACTGCCATGCGTCCGGCGCTGGGCAGCAGGGCGGCTCTGGCTCGACTCACCCACGATGCCGAGGAACGCACCGACCCCACGATGACGTCGACGTCGGTGCTCATGTCCTGCGGCGCCGAGGCGTCGAGGCCGGGATCGGCGGCATAGCGTGTCTGCTCCAAGCGCGTGCTCATCCGCCGTAACGCGGCGTGACTGTCAGAGTCCAGGGCGGCCCGGTCCTCGTAGTGCGTCTGCATGGCGCGCGGGCTCTTGGGTCCCGGCTCCGGCACACCGAGATCAGCCAGCGACTGGGTCAGGAGGAGCCACTGGCTTTCCACGTGGTCGTGCGCCGACCGACGACGACGAGCTTCGTGGCGGCGGTACCAGCGACTGGCCAGGGGAAGCACGGTCAGGGCCAGCACCAGCGCAACCCCGAAGCCTATCGGCCAGCGCCACCGCGCGAACCAGGCCACGACGGCATCCCAGCCCGTCGAGTCCGGCGCCGAGGAGCCTGCCTCGGGGTCGGTCTCCGGCTCGGTCTCCGGCACTTCGGGTGCCTGCTCGGGGGTCGACTCCGCGGTGTCGGTCTGCGTGAGCTGCGGCGGAAGACCGGTGCGCGCCCCGGGCGTGGGCTCGAACCGGGTCCACCCGAAACCGTCGATGTAGAGCTCGGGCCAGGTGTGCGCATCAGCCGCGACCACGCGTCGGCTTCCGTCGCCCTGAACTTCACCGGGGAGGAACCCCACGGCCATCCGTGCCGGGATGCCCTCTGAGCGCGCCATCATGACCATCGCGGTGGCGAACTGCACGCAGTAGCCCTGCTTCGTGGCCAAGAACTGGCTGATCGGGTCGTCAGCCGCGTCCGGCTGCTCGGGGCCAAGGTCGAGGGAGTAGGTGTAGTCCGTGCTGCGGAAGTGTTCCTGGAGCTGCCGCCCCACCGTCAGCGGATCGCTCTGGTCGCCCACGATCCGCTCAGTGAGCGTGGAGATGGCCGGGATGCCGCTCTCCGGAACCCTCACCAGGCGCGGGTCCTGGGCCGACACGCTCTGCGCGCTCGGACCGACAGGGTCGGGCTCACCGTCGGGGAGCAGCTCGTCGTACGTTGCCGAGTAGGCCTCGACAGGTGACTGCAGCAGCACGGCCTGCGAGTTCTCGTTCACCTCGACGGTCGGGGGGGACACCGAGACCGACGTGGTGCCCACGGGGACGGCCAGGTGGGGAGCCTGCAACGTGTTGACCGTGACGGCGACCTCCTCGGAGGAGGCCACTGCGCCCGGCGACAGCCCGGTGGGCGGGGGCAGCTGCGAACCCTGCACCTCGGTGCCGTCACGCGAAGGGGCCAGCCAACGCTGGCCGTCGAAGTCGCTGGTCGCACTGACCCTCAGCGGCTGGACCGAGCGCGCCGTGGAGGTGTACTCCAG
>JBAUJO010000209.1:0-1896 GCA_049683875.1 Ornithinimicrobium sp. | reverse complement strand
GCGTTGACGTTCATCGGCGCGTCGTGCCAGCCACGCTCAGAAGTTGACCGACACCTCACCGGTGGCGGGGTCGACCCCGTCAGGCACGTCGGTCTCCGGCGGCCTTCCGATACCGAGCTTGGCCTTGATCTTGGCTTCGATGTCGTCGGCGAGGTCGGGGTTGTCGATCAGGAATGTGCGAGCGTTCTCCTTGCCTTGGCCGAGCTGCTCGCCTTCACAGGTGTACCAGGCACCTGACTTGCGGACGAACCCCTGTTCGACACCCATGTCGATCAGGCCGCCCTCACGCGAGATTCCGTGCCCGTACAAAATGTCGAACTCGGCCTGCTTGAACGGCGGCGAGACCTTGTTCTTCACGATCTTGGCCCGGGTCCGGTTGCCCACCGCGTCGGTGCCGTCCTTCAACGTCTCGATCCGCCGCACGTCGATGCGCACCGAGGCGTAGAACTTCAGCGCCTTGCCACCCGTCGTCGTCTCAGGGCTTCCGAACATCACGCCGATCTTCTCGCGCAGCTGGTTGATGAAGATCGCCGTGGTGTTGGTCTGGCTGAGCGTGCCGGTGATCTTGCGCAGCGCCTGGGACATCAGCCTGGCCTGCAGGCCGACGTGGCTGTCGCCCATCTCGCCCTCGATCTCCGCGCGGGGCACCAGGGCGGCCACCGAGTCGATCACCACGATGTCGAGCGCTCCGGAGCGGATCAACATGTCCATGATCTCCAAGGCCTGCTCACCCGTGTCGGGCTGGCTGACCAACAACGCGTCGGTGTCCACGCCCAGCTTCTTCGCGTACTCCGGGTCCAGCGCGTGCTCCGCGTCGATGAACGCTGCGATCCCACCGGCCCGCTGGGCGTTGGCCACGGCGTGCAGCGCGACCGTCGTCTTGCCGCTGCTCTCCGGGCCGTAGATCTCCACCACGCGACCACGCGGCAGCCCGCCGATACCCAGGGCCACGTCGAGGGCGATGGAACCGGTCGGGATGACCGCGATCGGTGGGCGGATGTCGTCGCCGAGCCGCATCACCGAGCCCTTGCCGTGTTGCTTCTCGATCTGTGCCATCACGGACTCCAGCGCCTTGCCCTTGTCGGCATGCATGGGCGTGACCTTGCTGCTCTGCGCCATCTCCTGCTCCTTCGCTACGTGGTGAGCGCGCCTACCTTCGACCACCGAGCTCAGGCAACCCCACTGGCGGGTGCTTGATCCGATGCGTCAGACGCTAGGCAGCGGCGCCGACATACCTACCCCGGCCCGGATGGACCTGTGGACAGTGCACTGTGGCGACGAACCTGTGCACGAGAGTAGCCGCACGTATGTTCGATACGCGCGCGACACGCCTGGCCACCTACACAGCTACCGCCTATGGCGCTCGGAGCAGATACTCCCGACCCGCCTGGTCCCAGTCGAGCTCGATGACTCCGTCAGCCTGGGCGGCCTTGCAGAACTGCAGGAAAGAGCGGTATCCCTGCTTCTTCTCGCTGAACCCGGGCTGGCTGCGGCGCAGCTGGTCCTTCAGACCGGACAGGCTCACCCGCCCCTCCGCGGCCTCGGTCTCAGCGACCACCTGTCGCAGCAACGCAAAGGCCTCGGCGCGGTCGCCCACCTCGGGCAGGCGGATCTCGGGGTCACCCTTGGCCGGGCCCGGCACCAGCTCGATGATCGAGCGGGTCTGCAGCTTCTCCAGCAGCTCGCCGAACGCGCGGAACCCGTGGTCAGCCTCACTGAACGTCGGGTCCTTGCGCAGCAGGGTGCGCTTCAGGGTCGAGGCCGTGACCGGACCGGCCGAGGACTGCTGCAGCCCGGCGACCGTCTGGGCGACGAGCACCGCCAGGTCCGGGGGTGGCGCGGTGTCCTCGGCCTCCTCGGCGCCACCGGCCTGCACCGGCTCCGGGGCAGCCTCCG
>JBAUJO010000208.1:0-9459 GCA_049683875.1 Ornithinimicrobium sp. | reverse complement strand
ACCCGGCAGCGGTGTTTGTGGTGGTGGTTCGCTCATACCCACCAGTGTCGCCTCGTGATCCAACATGTCGACCTCCCGCCCCTGTCGGGGCAATCAGGCCTCTTACACCGTTAATGCGATAGTCCCTATGCCGGATCCGTGCCCGGATGTCCGGTGAGATTGCTAGTGCTTCGGTGCGCACGGGAGAGGGTCGGTCCGTCCTAGTGAAGGTGTAAACGGTGCTCTGGAACGGAGGAGGGCGGATCGGTGAATAGGCAGCAGCAAACAGGCAGCGAGGAGGAAGGCTCTGGAAGGTCAGGAGGAGCGGCGTCGCCAGCGGGCGGGCCAGGACAAACGGCTAGAGGGTTTGGTGGTGGATGTGTTGGTCGCGCTAGGAGAGCGTGATGAGGCGATTCGGGAGGCGGAGCAGCGGGCCGGGGTCGCTGTGCTCTCGATGCGGGGGGAGGGGCTCTCGGCCTCCCAGGTTGCGCAGTGGTGTGGTGAGGAAGTGAGCGCGCGCGAGGTGCGCCGCCTTGTTCAAGGTGTCCAGGGCGACAGCAAGGCGTCGCAGGACGCCGGGTCGCATAGTGAGTGCTCGACGGATCTAGTGCCGTTGATCTGAGAGTAGAGCGCTACGTCGTCGCTAGGGACTGCTGCACCGATAGGTGACAACCGATCTGTGGTGCCATGAGGTGCCACGGGAGAGGATGTGCACCATGCCCCAAGCCCTACCCTCAGGAGTTCCGCGACGACGTCGTGCGGGTCGCCCGCCACCGTGAGGACAGCGTCACCCTGAAGCAGGTCGCCAAGGAGTTCGGGATCTCCGAGTCGTGCCTAACGAACTGGATGACCCAAGCCGACCGCGACGCCGGGATCAAGTCAGGAACGACCAGTGAGCAGTCGGCCGAGAACCGCGACCTGCGCCGTCGGGTGCGGCTGCTGGAGCAGGAGAGCGAGGTCCTGCGCCGCGCCGCGGCCTACCTGTCGCAGGCGAACATCGGCCCAAAAGGCTCTACCCGCTCGTGAGCGAGCTGGCCGTCGACGGGATCCCCGTGACGGTGACGTGTCGGGTGCTGAAGATCGCTCGCCAGCCGTACTACCGGTGGCTGCAAGGGCCGGTCCGCCGGGCCGACCTAGTCGCGGCGTACCGGGCGAACGCTTTGTTCGTCGCCCACCGCGGCGACCCGGAGTTCGGATACCGGTTCCTACACGACGAAGCCGCCGGCGCGAATGAAGTGATGGCCGAACGGACCGCGTGGGCGATCTGCTCGAGTCACGGCTGGTGGTCGGCGTTCGGCAAGAAGCGCGCCCGGGGTGGCGAGAAGGCAGGGCCACCGATCCACGACGACCGGTGTGCCGTGGTGGACGAGCACGGGGTGCCCCGGCACGTCTTCACCGCCGACGCCCCAAACCAGCTGTGGCTGGGTGACATCACGGAGCTCTGGACCGGCGAGGAGAAGCTGTACCTCTGCGCGATCAAGGACGTCTCCAACCGGATCGTCGGCTACTCGTCGGCTCGAGGATGAAGTCACGGCTCGCGGTCGCGGCGCTGAACAGCGCCGTCGCCCGTCGCGGTGACGTCGCCGGTTGCGTGCTGCACACCAATAGAGGATCCCAATTTCGGAGCCGGAAGCATGTCCGCGCGCTGGCCCGGCACGACATGGGTGGATCGATGGGGCGCTTCGGCCCCTGCGATGACAACGCGGCCATGGAGAGCTTCTTCTCTCTCCTTCAGAAGAACGTCCTCGACCGCCGCTCCTGGAGCACCCGAGACGAGCTACGGATCGCGATCGTTACCTGGATCGAAAGGACTCACCACCGCCGCCGCAGGCAAGACGCTCTCGGCCGATTGACCCCCATCGAGTACGAGACCATCATGACTACACCAGCCGCTCAGGCTGCCTGACCCAACCTGTCACCTATCGGTGCAGCAGTCCGCAACCGCGCGTCCGGCGACGCACACATCGGCCAGAAAACCCCGTGAGGAGGGCCTGGAATGGGACGATCAACAAGGTGGCTGTCACGATTCGGCGGCCCACTCGAAACGGGTCCACGAAACCCCGCGGCCGTCGTTCTGGGCGGGAACTGGGCCAGTGTGCTGGGCGAAATCATCTTCGTTCTCTCTCACGGAGTTGCCCATCGCGTCCTGGGCCACGACACCCCAGACGGGCCCAGGCAGCAAGAGCTCGAACTTGAGGCTGACGCATGTGCAGGCGCGTTGTTGCGCCAAGGTTTGCAGAGCAGGCTCATGGCGGGCAGGCCCAGAAAAGCGCTACTCGGCATTTACCTCACATTGATGACGATGCACTCACGTAAGCGGGGGGCGTGCATCAGCACCCCGAAAACGCACCCGCCAGGGGGGACCGCTGGTCGGCAGCAACCCAGGGCTGGAAGGACGCCAACCAGATATGGCATGAAGGCGCATTGTTCCGCGACGTCCTGCAGAGGGGGTCAAGAATCGGCGACCGGCTCCCCGAGCCGTGGTGGCAAGCGATGCACTTTCGCCCGCACTGGCAGACTGACTTGCGTGCAGCCTCTGCGTACACAACCACAGCACATTTCGACAAAGTCTGGGGCACCCGAAGTCGCGATCTTCAAGAAAATATGACTGGTGTAGGTGAGGTCAGCCTTGACACCGCAACATTCGCCCCTGCGACATCCGATGCCTCCGCGTCCAGTAACGATCTTTCTACCGTCATGGGCGATTGTGGTGTTTCTTCGCGAACTGCGAATCGGATACTGGGCGACGCCAGCCCACTCACCCTGTTCGCGCTCGTCAGCGCCTTCACCCGCAGCACGCGTTGGCCCGCTCACATATCGCAGCGCCAGCGTTTCACTCTCTCCTCGGCCGCGGCTGCGCTCACCTTTAACCGGCTCCAAGGAACCCTATGAACGGCGCGCAAAGGCGGAAAGAACTATCAAAAACCGACCCCTGCGATGAACTGGACGCATTCCCGCGTGGCGTGTGCGCGAGAGGCGGCGGCCGGCCTCGAAGATTTAGACACCGACGTTGCGATTCGCCCACCCATCGGTCCTTCCCCGCTCAGCAGAAGGTCAGCGTTGCGATATGGGAGGCATAAGCGACTGGGTATCACGCCACATGAGCTCGCCGGGAACCGCGTCAGGTGATACGTTCGCCAGTCATTTAGGTGGCGATTGGGATAAAATCGCCGAGCGGCTCAGCAACGACCCGCGCACCTCCGAAGACATTCGCAGGGTAGCCGATAGCCTCAACAGAAGCCTTCACAACGTCACCTTCGCACAGCTTCCAACAAGGGTCGTCACAACTGCCCTGACACAGATCGTCGAAGACGCGACCGTATTATTCGGGGCAGAAGCCATGTCCAAACTGGCGTTGCGTGACGGCGCCGTAATCGACCTGGACGACCCGTGGGCCGAAAGCCAAGTCAGCGACCGTGGCACCCGAATCGCGCTCATCAGCAGCGGGTTCTTCTCTGGCGTAGCGATGCACAGCGATGCCCTGAAGACCTTGACCGACAACCCAGATGAGCACACCATTCAAGCATCAAGTGCCGTGCTGCGCTTCTACCACCTACAACAGGCCCATTTCGGTTTCAGCGCCACCCACTATGCCCCCGGAATGAACAAGGGCCGATGGGACAAGCGCAAATCGATGGCCCTGCACTTCGTCCTGGCGCACGAAATAGCCCACCACGTCCTAGGGCACGACACACCGGAGGGTCCGAGGCAAGGACACCAAGAATTAGAAGCGGACGCCTGGGCAGGACTTCTGCTTCGTGAAGGCGTCCAAAGCCGAATGATGGCCGGCTTCAAGAAAGGGGAAGCCCTACGCGGCATCTACCTGGCTCTGATGACAATGCACTCACGCGAGCGAGGAGCATTCATCAGGCCCTCGAACACACACCCCCCAATCGGGCAACGCTGGGCAGCAGCCACCCGGGAGTGGCAAAACGTCAGCCAAGTCTGGGACGAGGGCACCCTGCTCCAAGACGTTGTTGACATGGGCTCACACCTCAACAAGCGGCTGCCAGAACAGTGGTGGCAAGCGATGCACGCCTCACGTCACTGGAAGACCAACATACGTGGCGAATATCCCTATGCCGTGACAGCGACCCTCGACAAACTTTGGGACACGCCCCGGAAGGCCCTCCTCGAGATGCTACTCGAAATGCCATACGCAAACCCTGACGCCGCCTCATTCGCTCGTGCGATTCACGTGGCTTTTGACTCGGATGAAAGCCTATCCGCAACACTCAAAGAATGTGGCGTCTCCACAAGAACTGCACATCGCATACTGGACACCACCAGTCCCCTGACGAGATTCGGACTCGTTAGCGCCTTCACCCGAAACTCGCTATGGAACCCTGACACCCCACAGCAAGACCGAACAATGCCAGCATTCGTCGCGACAGCACTGGCTCACCACCGACTCCAGGAGGACTCATGATCACCGCCGAAAGCCTCGCCGGGCTCACCGAAGACGAACTCTACGAAGAACTCGGCGGACTCCTGCTGGGCGTAGGCCCAGGCATGGGCGCGAGCGGCGGCGACCGCCTGCGAGACTTCGGGCAACAACGCTTCGACAACCTCAAGGTTGGTCTCGCCGCCGCCCTATGCAACGTCGACGGTACCCCCCGTCTGCCCGGTAACGATATCGAACAAATCGCCACCGCCTACCTCGCGCTAGAAGTAGCTCGGGACGCCATCCAAGGCGATACGCAGAAGGCACTTCTGCTTGCTGCGATCGTCACGAAGATCGGGCTAACACGGTTCTGCCTCCCCTTCGCCATCGCGCAGCAACCCCCTTCTGAGTGACCGTTCTAGCTTTACTCGGCTGACACGTTCATGACAGTCGGCTGATCGGGGGGAGTCCTCCGATGGCTGAGTGGCGTCGGCCAGTGTTGTAGAACTCCAGCCAGGTCGCCAGCGCTGCGGTCCGTTGGGCGTTGGTGAGGAAGACCTGGCTGTAGGCCCATTCGGTCTGCAGGGTGCGGTTCAGGCGCTCTACCTTGCCGTTCTGCCAGGGGCAGTGCGGACGGATGAACACGTGCTTGGCGCTGAGCGCTTTCATCGCGGCTGCGACGTCGTTGGATCGGCTGTAGCTGAAGTGGTTGTCGGTCATGACGCGTTCGATGCGGGTGATCCCGAAGCCGGCGAAGTACTGGGCGGCACGCAGCAGGAACGCTGCGCAGGTCGGGCCTCTCTCGTCATCGAGGACCTCGGAGTAGGCCAGTCGGGAGTGGTCATCGACGAGTGAGTGGACGTAGTCGAACCCGACCAGGTGGCGTTTCATGTGAGCGGTCGACCCCATCGAGCGACCGTGGGCCTTCCACCCACCGCCGTCGCGGATCCGGCCGATCTTCTTGACGTCCATGTGCACCAGCGACCCCGGGTGGGGGTGCTCGTAGCGTCGGGCGGTGCTCTTCGTGGCGCGGATCACGTCACCGGTGAGCGGGTCGCACTCACGCAGGTACGGCACGTGGTGGCGGCGCAGGATCGTCGCCACCGTCCGCGGTGCGATGCCGAGCTCGGGTCCGATCCAGTCCTGCCCTCGCCGCTTGTCCCGTCGCAGTGCCAAAACCGCTTGTTCAACAGATGCGGGGGTCCGTCGCGGACAGCGGCGCGGGCGTGAGGACCTGTCGAGGAGCCCAGAGAGGCTCCTTCGGCGCGAAACCGGGCGACCCAGCGGTGAGCGCACTGGCGTGAGACCCCGAGTTCCGTGGCGACGTGGGCAACCGGTCGGCCGTCCCTGATGACACGGTCCACCAGCAGGCGACGGCCGTGCGGGGTAAGGCGGGCGTTAGCGTGGGTCACGAGAACCTCCTGGGCGAGTAGAGACGTCAAACATCTCCACTAAGCCGGGAGGTTCTCCTCGTTCACAAGACCCGCACCGTCACCAACCTGTCAGCCGAGTACATCTAGCCCCTGGACAGACCCCGGACACGGTCAGGCCGCGGGCCTATCGGCGCTGGCGCTCTGCGACCAGGTCGCCGCCGTTGGGCACCTTGACGGTGTCCAGGCAGCCAATGATCGCGAGGCTCGGAGCGCGGTGGCAGCCGTTGCTGCCCGGCCCGAGTTGGTCGAAGCCGTCCAGACGCTGGTGTCATCCCAATCCGCCGATCTTAATCCGACGGTGGAGAGCATCGTAGCCATAGTCGGCGCCATCGCTTCTTCCATTCACGCAAGTTGGCAATCTGCAGGCGTTCTCGATGACTCAGGTACGCTCCCGCGTCCCCGGCGGGCCGCGTGCCCACGGGCCGGTGAGACGACCATCTGCGCTGGCACGAAAACATCGACCTCTGCCCTCCACGGTCACCGCTTGTGGTTTCCATGCTGGCATGAGTAGCGGGCGAACAGCAGCGGACCGAAGGCGAGTTTCATCGCACCATTAGGGTCAGTAGCACAGACTTGCACCGGATCCAGGTGCATCGAGGGGGTGAGTCGGCACAGCATCGTCCAGATGACCGAGCTTCTCCCGCATCCGTCTCCTTGGCAATCAAAAGGTGGGTGTAGGGCGCCGGAAGGCGAGCATCATTCTTCCTCCCGTTGACCGACTGAGGCTCGCTTCCAGATCGACAGCGGCCCGGCACCGACAACACCGGGACCGGCTCAACAAGCTGGTCACGGCGTTGGCAGCACGGGCCCCTCACGGCGCCGAGCAGGCGGCTGAGCGTGGGCGTAGCAACCTGCGGGAAGGTAACCTTGGGAGGCATGTGGCCTTCACTCCCTAAGATTGAGGCATAATTGTGGAGAATCTGAGCGTTCGGTGGACGAATTTTCGCGGACTCGATATGCCTCGCGACTTGGACATCGCTCCCCTTACCGTCATCATCGGACGGAACAACGTCGGCAAATCTTCTCTCTACGCTCCGCTGCTAATGTTGAGGCAAACTTTAGATGCTATCCAGCCCGAGACTGCCCTGCTTGGACGAGGTTCACTAATCGACGTGGGTACCTATCGAGACTATGTGACTGATCACGACACTTCCAAATCACTATCGCTAAGTTTTTCAATCCCTAACGAATTACGCCTGCGGATAGCCAAGCCGGCACGCATTGAGTCCATCTTTGCTTCGGCAGATTCCGTTTCGGCCAAACTGATCAAGCAGAGAGTTTTTGATAACGACGGGAAGGCGCAGGTATCTCGGTCCCGCAAGGTCGAAGAAAAAGCCTTCGATATCTCCTCTCCGATGTTGCCAAAAGCAAACACGCTGGGACGGCCTATCAAAGAAATCACTCTTTTGCGAAAGTCGCTTAGGGATGAGCAACCGTCTGGATTCTTGTTCAGTGGAACGGGGGGCCTTTACCTGCCATTAAGTTTCCGAGAGGACCCTAAGCGATGGGAAAAAGTACGTGATTGGTACAACCAGACCAGCACCCTCTACGAGTTCCAGAGCCACGCAGGTTTTCTTGCGCGACGAACACTTATGGGAATCCACTACGTGGGTCCGCTACGTCAAAAAGCATTGCGCACCTATCGACTTACTGCCGAGCCGCCAACCACAGTGGGACCGGACGGTCAGTATGCTGCGGAACTGCTCTTCCGTCGCCGGGAGGGCGAAATCTACACCACTGTGAATAGATGGATGAACATTTTGGGCTACGGGGGGTTAGCGTTTGAGCAACTGGGCGATGATTTCTTCCAAGCAAGCCTGGTGAACAAGCAAAACGATCTGTCAGTCAACATTGCACACACTGGTACTGGGGTATCTCAAATTCTTCCGATTCTAGCCCAAGGGCTTATTGCAGGAGAAGATGAAACCTTCATCACGCAACAGCCGGAGATTCATCTAAACCCAGCCCAGCAAACCTTAGTTGCAGACTTTCTAATTGAAAGATGCCAGAGGGGAACCAGGGTTATCTTAGAAACCCATAGCGAGCACATGCTCTTAAGGTTGCGTCGAAGAATTGCAGAGGGCGAGCTCGATAGCAAATCTGTCCGAATTTACTTCGTTGAAGAAGTCTCACCGGGAAGGTCGAAATTTCGCGAGGTGGATATTGACCACGTGGGCAACATCGGTAGAGACTCGTGGCCCGCGGGCTTCTTTGGGGAACTCATGGACGATGCGTTCGCCTTGGCGATTGCTCAGGCACGTGCGGGCAAAGGGCCCCAAAACACGCCAACCCCAGGCGCTTCGAAATGAATCTCGAGTGTGAGGAAGATGTCGTCATAGACACTAATGTCCTAGTGCATGCAGCTAATAGTTCTTGCCCTCAGTTTCTGTCTGCAGTGGACGTGGTTCAGTGGATTTATGGGTGTGAGGTATTCTTGGTGTTAGATGATATTGGTAAAGCCAAGCCTGAACCATCAACCAGTCGGCTTTACAGTGAATATGAGCAACATATTCCGCCGGGTTCGCTTAGTGAAATGGTGCTGCGGCACCTGCTCGGTTCAGGGCGCGTGAGATTTGTAGATCGACCGCCTCGTCAGAAATCCGTTCAGGTGCAGAAAATCTGTCCGAAAAATAAAGGTGACCAAGCTGTTTTGGGCGCCGCCGCCATGAGCGTCGATAAGTTGCTCATCTCGAATGATTGGAAAGACTTCGATTGTTTCGCACGTCGTCTCATACTGAAAGAGTTGAGTGTCAGATGCGTGGACTCGGAGAGTGCCGTCGCTGCGTAGTCCAATACGGACCCCGAGAACCCGACTTAGCGTTCGGAGACAGTGACTTACCCCTTGACCTGGCTTTCGGTGTCACCGACATCAGGTTCACCGCGTAATGGGTGCGACACCGTTGCCACGCCGCACCGGGAAGGTTCGCGGCAATCGCGTCCTTCAACCCGGCGTGCGCGTCCGAGGTCACTAATCGGACATCACCGGCTCTTCGCCGTTGAGTGTGGTCATGGCCTTAGGCCGCCTGCGATGAGCAGCATGCGGAGTCGGTAGTTGTCGCGGTTGCGGAAGCCGCGGGCGACGCGTCGGTGGAGCTCGATGAGCCCGTTCACTGCTTCGGTGCCGCCGTTGCTCGCGCCGTGGGTGTCGAAGTAGCCCAGGAACGCGGCGCGCCACTGCTTGAGGGTCCGGCCGAAGCGGGCGACCTCGGGGATCGGGCAGGTCGGCAGGCTAGCCAGGACTTGCTCGGCGAGGCGTCGGCCGGCGGTGTGGCTGTCTTGGTGGAAGCAGGCTCGTACCTGCTGGGCGCAGCGGTAGGCGACCTCGACCTCGAGGTTTCCTGGCGGGCGGTGAAGGCCGTGCGCAGCCGGTCCTTTTGCCGGTCAGTCAGGTGTTCTTCGCCGGCGCGCAGGATGTTCCTGATCCGGTAGAGCGGGTCCTCGCGGCGGCCGCGGTGCCCGGTGGTGTCTTGCTGGACGCGGCGGCGGACGTCGTCGACGACGGCGGTGGCGAGCTTGACGATGTGGAACGCATCGAGGACGGCGACGGCGTCCTCGAGCTGGTCATCGATGGTGTTCGTGTACCCGCGGAACGGGTCCAGGGTGGCGATCTTCACGCCGGCCCGGAACTGCTCGCCTCGCTCGATCAGCCAGGCCCGGTAGGCC
>JBAUJO010000207.1:0-2232 GCA_049683875.1 Ornithinimicrobium sp. | reverse complement strand
GTGGTGATGCCACACAGCTACATCAGGTTTTGATGAATCTCTGTGTTAATGCCCGTGACGCTATGCCACAGGGTGGAACTTTAACTATTTCTGCTAAAACTATTTTTATTGATGAAAATTATGCAAGACTCAATCTTGATGCCAAAGTTGGTTCCTATATTTTTCTAACAGTTACAGATACAGGTATGGGCATTCCTTCAGAAATATTAGACCGTATTTTTGAACCTTTTTTTACCACTAAAGAAATTGGTAAAGGTACCGGTCTTGGACTTTCCACAGTTATTGGTATTATTAAAAGTCACGGTGGTTTTGTGAAGGTCTACAGCGAGATTGGTATAGGTACACAATTTCAAGTGTATTTCCCTGCAGTTGATACACCTGAAACTTTGCCGATAGCAAAATCATCACTCCGCAAAGGACAAGGAGAATTAATCTTAGTTGTTGATGATGAAATGGCAATTCGAGAAATTACCAAAGCTTCACTTGAAGCTTATAATTACAAAGCAATAACGGCGAGTAATGGTATTGAGGCAGTGGCAATTTATGCCGAGCATCGTGAGCAAATTAGTGTGGTATTAACAGATATGATGATGCCCTCAATGGATGGTCCAACTACGATCCGTACATTGCAAAAAATCAACCCAGATGTCAAAATTATTGCAGTTAGTGGTCTTTCTTCTAGTGATAAACTGGCTCAAGCTGCGGGTACAGGCGTCAAAACATTTCTGTCTAAGCCTTACACCACACAAGAGTTATTGGAAACTATTGAGCGAGTTAGAAACAATGATTAAGTTTGATTTTTAAGTTAAGGCTCTTCTTAATCTTTGCTCTAAACTTGCTAAATCAACTCCTAGATTTTGCAAAACTTTTGCTCCTAGTCCCTCCGGTTCGCGGATGATACCCAAAAGCAGATGCTCTGTGCCAATATAGTCATGACCAAACTGTTGAGATTCTTCTAAAGAGTATTCCAGAACTTGTTTTGCCCGTGGTGTTAATGGAATTTCTGTAGGTGTGCCAGTGCCGCGACCAATAATTTTTTCTACTTCGATTTGGGTGCTTTCAAAGTTCACTCCTGTGGCAGTCAGAAACTGGGAGGCAATGCCACTCCCTTCTCCAACTAGTCCCAACAAAATCTGTTCTGTACCCACATATTTATGTCCTAAACGGCGCGATTCATTTTGAGCAATTCGCATTGAGATAATCGCTTTTTGGGTGAATCTTGTCAGGAAGCTGGGTAGAGAAGCACCATTGGAGACTAGCTTTGTCAACTGTTCATAGATTGAGGCAAAAAATCTTTCAAACATCGGTTTTTCCTGCGTAGTTATGTTGTTAACGGGTTCCTTTGTTTGCTTGTTGCTTAATAAAAATGACAACAAATATTCGATTGTTCCGGCATTAGCTGAGTACCAAAGGTATTGTTTATCGCGCTGGGAATTTACCAATCCTTCCACCCTCAGCTTTTCCAAATGGTGGGAAAGTGTGGAATTTGGTATCTTAATTTGCCCTTGAATCTCACCTACTGTTAACCCCTCTGGGTAGGCTGCAAACAATAACCGCATAATCTCAAGCCGTGGCTCAGAACCTAATGCGGCAAAGATATCTGCATAACGTGCTGTTTCTGTGTCAACCATATTTCTAGAATAATCGAAATAATTATTTTGTCAAGTTTCGCCGCTACCCAATAACTAGTTGCTCAAGTCTTGCCGCTACCCATGAGATACAGCAGCGCCATCCGCACCGCAACACCACTAGTAACTTGTTGAGAAATCAGACTAAATTCTGGATCATCCATTAAATCAGAACTAATTTCGACACCACGATTAACAGGACCAGGGTGTAAGATTTTTACATCAGGTGCGGCAAGTTTTAAGCGATCGCGTGTAATACCATAACGCTGATGATATTCGCGCAAACTCGGCAACAAATGAGCCGTCATCCGTTCTTTTTGCAAGCGCAAAGTCATTACAAAATCAGCATCTTTAATTGCAGGTTCAATATCCCAATGAATAAATAAATTACGCTTAGGAAGTTTGGCATTTGCCTGTTTAATTTTCCCTGACTCACCCCATTCGGCAAATAACTGTGGCAATAACGTTGGGGGTCCAGCTAGATGTACCTCAGCCTTAGTTGCCGTCAGACTCCAAATATTAGAACGTGCCACCCGTGAATGTAAAATATCACCGACAATGGCAATTTTTTTGCCTGCCAAAAGTCCAATACGGGGATATTCAA
>JBAUJO010000206.1:0-2760 GCA_049683875.1 Ornithinimicrobium sp. | reverse complement strand
GCGAAGGCCTTGTTGGCGTCGGCCATCTTGTGGGTGTCCTCGCGGCGCTTGACCGCGGCCCCCAAGCCGTTGCTGGCGTCGAGGATCTCGTTCATCAGGCGCTCGGTCATGGTCTTCTCACGACGCTGGCGGGAGTAGCCGACCAGCCATCGCAGCGCCAGGGTCGTCGACCGGTTCGGCTTGACCTCGATCGGCACCTGGTACGTCGCACCACCGACGCGACGGCTCTTGACCTCCAACGCGGGCTTCACGTTGTCCAAGCCGCGCTTGAGGGTGGCCACAGGGTCGGTGCCGGTCTTGGCCCGGCATCCCTCGAGGGCGCCGTAGACGATGGTCTCGGCCACGGACTTCTTGCCGTCGACGAGGATCTTGTTGATCAGCTGGGTGACCAGCGGCGAGCCGTAGACCGGGTCGGCGATGAGAGGACGCTTCGGGGCGGGGCCCTTGCGAGGCATTACTTCTTCTCCTTCTTCGTGCCGTACCGAGAACGGGACTGGTTGCGTCCCTTGACACCCTGGGTGTCCAGCGAGCCACGGATGATCTTGTAGCGCACACCGGGCAGGTCCTTCACGCGGCCGCCACGGACGAGCACGATCGAGTGCTCCTGCAGGTTGTGCCCCTGCCCGGGGATGTAGGCCGTGACCTCGATGCCGCTGGTCAGCCGCACACGGGCGACCTTACGCAGCGCGGAGTTCGGCTTCTTCGGGGTGGTCGTGTAGACACGGGTGCAGACGCCACGGCGCTGCGGGTTGGACTTGAGGGCAGGACTGTTGCTCTTCTTGACCTTGTCCTGGCGGCCCTTTCGGACCAGCTGGTTGATCGTGGGCACCGATGCTCTTCTCAGTCGTCGTTGTCTGTGTCGACCCGCGGGCGGGTGCGGACACTCCTTGGTGTTGCCTTCACGGCGCCAGTCCTGCGCGTCGGTCGGGCCTCTCCCCTGCACTTCCCGGACGACCGCAGACCATCGCCATGACGGTGGTCGAGTCGGCCGGACTGCCCGGCGAGAGAGATGATCGGACTTTTGACAGTCCGATTGTGCGCAGGGTTGACCCACACACAGCCCCCTAGGCTACCGGGGGCGGAGTGCAGGGCAAAATCCCGTCCTGGGGCCCTCGCTGCTCCGCAGACGCGACACGGGTACGCCCGGAATCTGCGTTCCCGGCATACCCGTGTCGTGCTGGAGGTGACCGCGCTCAGTAGCGGCTGCGCTCGTCCACCGCGAAGTCGTCCAACCGCACGGCCTCGCCCGAACCCGGGCCGAAGTTCGCGTACTCGTCGTATGCGTCGTAGACCGGCACGGCATACGCCGCTGCCTTGGCCTCCTCGGTGGGCTCCACCGTGAGGTTGCGGTAGCGCGGCAGGCCGGTTCCCGCGGGGATCAGCTTGCCGAGGATGACGTTCTCCTTCAGGCCGAGCAGCGGGTCGCTTTTGGCCTGCATGGCCGCCTCGGTCAGCACGCGGGTCGTCTCCTGGAAGGAGGCGGCCGAGAGCCAGGAGTCCGTGGCCAGGGAGGCCTTCGTGATACCCATAAGCTCGGGGCGACCAGAGGCGGGCTTACCGCTCTCGGCCACCACCCGGCGGTTCTCGGTCTCGAAACGGCCCCGTTCGACCAGCTCGCCGGGGAGCAGCTCGGTGTTGCCGGCCTCGATGACCGTGATCCGGCGCAGCATCTGACGCACGATGACCTCGATGTGCTTGTCGTGGATCGACACGCCCTGCTGGCGGTAGACGTGCTGCACCTCGTCGACGAGGTG
Organism: Ornithinimicrobium sp.; assembly: GCA_049683875.1. Lineage (GTDB taxonomy): Bacteria > Actinomycetota > Actinomycetes > Actinomycetales > Dermatophilaceae > Ornithinicoccus. The sequence continues at coordinate 1,006 of JBAUJO010000206.1, read as the reverse complement.
CTGCTGCGCCTGACGCGGGCCCAGGATGCGCAGTACCTGCTTGGGGTCGATCGCTCCGACCACCAGCTGGGTGCCCACATCCACGTGCTGCCCGTCGGTCACCAGCAGGCGCGCCCGCTTGCTGACCGGGTAGGCGTGCTCGTCCGACCCGTCGTCGGGGACCAGCAGCAGGCGTCGTGCCTTGTCGCTGTCCTCGACCTGCACGCGCCCGGTGGCCTCGGCGATCGGAGCCACGGCCTTGGGCGTGCGGGCCTCGAACAGCTCGACCACACGCGGGAGCCCCTGGGTGATGTCGTCTCCCGCCACACCACCGGTGTGGAAGGTCCGCATCGTCAGCTGGGTGCCGGGCTCACCGATCGACTGCGCCGCGATGATGCCGACGGCCTCGCCGATGTCCACCAGCTTGCCGGTGGCCAGGGAGCGCCCGTAGCACTTGGCGCAGGTACCGACCAGCGACTCGCAGGTCAGCACCGAGCGCACCTTGACCGACTCGACACCGGTGGCGACCAGTGCGTCGATGACCACGTCACCGAGGTCGATCCCGGCCTCGGCGAGCACCGCGCCCTCGTACTCGACGGGCTGGGCGAGCGTGCGCGCGTAGACAGCGGTCTCCACGTCGTCGTGCTCGCGCAGCGACCCGTCCTCGTTGCGGACGGCGATCGGCATCACGAACCCGCGCTCGGTGCCGCAGTCGTCCTCGCGGATGATGACGTCCTGGCTGACGTCGACCAGACGACGGGTCAGGTAGCCCGAGTCCGCTGTCCGGAGCGCCGTGTCGGCCAGACCCTTGCGGGCACCGTGAGTGGAGATGAAGAACTCCAGCACCGACAGCCCCTCGCGGAAGTTCGACTTGATCGGCCGCGGGATGATCTCGCCCTTGGGGTTGGCCATCAAGCCACGCATGCCGGCGATCTGACGCAACTGGAACCAGTTACCACGCGCACCGGAAGTGACCATCCGGTAAATGGTGTTGGTGTGCGGCATCGTGTCTTCGAGTTCCTTGGCG
>JBAUJO010000205.1:0-2376 GCA_049683875.1 Ornithinimicrobium sp. | reverse complement strand
GCGAGGGTTCCCGAACCGAAGCCCACCTGCTTCTGCTGCCGCCGGTTGCGCAGTAGCGTCCCTGCACCCAGGCCGATCAAGATCAACGAGCCTGTGCCAGTGGTCAGCGCCCAGGTCGGGATGCCTCCTTCGTCGGCGGTGCCCCCTGCACCGGTCGCGACACCGCCGCCGGGCATGAGGTCCTCGCCCTGGTTGACCGCCGAGTTGCTCGGCAGAGCCAGATAGGGGAAGGAGTCCTCGAAGGCGACGTTGTTGGTGTTGACCCCGTCTCCTGCGGCCAGCGGTTCGACGAGCTCACCGGTCTGCGCGGCACCCATGATTGCCTGAAGCTCGATGTCGACGACATCGTCGGTCAGGCGACGACCGTTCGGGAAGCCCTGCAGGTCACCCGCCAGGACGCCGAGCCGGTTCGGCTCCTCGGTTGCAGGCACGGTGAGGTTCAACCGGAGCATCTCCGAGGGCACGAACGAGTCGGCCTCCACGTCGCCGTTGAGCACCTGAGAGTTCAGGTCGGCAGCGATGGGTCCGGTGGACTCAGCGATGCCCGTGAGGAAGATCTGCTGGATGTCCTCTCGGGGGGTATCCGGAGCCGGGATGCCGTAGATGCTCTCGATCAGCGTCGCCAGCTCGGGGTCCAGGACCCGGTCGAGCACGGCACCGTCCGCGGCCGTGGCGTCCTGGTCTGGGGTCAGCCCGTTGAAGGCGTCCTTCAGACCCGCGGGTACGACGACCTCGTTGACCAGCGGCATGCCCAGACGCGAGACCTGTACGTGGTCGCCCTGGGGCTCGGCTACTCCGGGCTCGAGGCTCAGGCTCTGCTTGGAGGTGGTGCTCCAGACGCCCACGACCGGGTTGGTCGAGGAGTCGCCGTTCAAAGCCACTTCATCCACAGGAACCTGAAGTGCGACGGAGTTGACGTTGTAGCCGGCGAGCGTGTCCTCCCCGGTCTCGGACAGGTCCCCGCCGTAGAGCAGGTCGAAGACCCTCAGGTCGAGGAAGAACGGGTCGTCGCTCTGTCCGGCGAAGGTCTTCCCGCCGCCGTTGACATCCGTGATAGCGCCGTCACGCAACGCGGCGTAGTCCGGCATCGAGGCCGGACCGACGTTGGACGGGGCGACGGGCCCGGAAGCGATCTCGGTCTCTTCCTCGCCTTCGATCTTGGTCAACGTGAAACTCTGTTTGAAGAGGAGATTCTCGTCGTTCAACGACTCCACCGGCCCGTTGTTGTACAAGAAGGTGTTGGTTCCTCGTTGGTCATCGGTACTGAACGTCCAACGATAGGTGACATCCGGGGTGGCATCGCCGTTGCTGTCGATATTGATGTCGTACCAAGAACCGTCCTCCCAAGGATAGAAGTTCGGTCCCCCGTTCGGCTCGGAGAATGGTGCCCAGCTGGCCACCAGAGTCACCGTGTCGGGAGCGTCGGGGCTCACAAAGGCGTAGGTGTCCGTGTTGTCGTGTGCCGGGTCGTCTGCGATGAGCGGTGCCTCCCGGTGGCTGGACGCACTTGCGAAGTGCGGCAGGCCACCCGCCAAAGCGATCGCCATCAAGGCGGAGCCTCCTGCGAGCATCGCCTTGGCCGGTCGGCTCCGACCTGATGCCCGGTGGTGTGAAGTCATTGTGATCCTCTCAGGAATGCCATGTCGTTCCAGTGGTATTGACTACACGGGCGCCTACGCAAACAAGAACAAGCGTAGTAGGGACCCAGATGACCATGCCTCAAGCTTGGCCTGAAAACCATGCCAGAAACGAAGTCCTTATCAGACTTGTACAACTTCTTACCATCTGCAGTTACGAACCATAAGTCGCGACGCCTTCGAGGAGCGAGGGGCGCCGACTTCCTCCACCAACCACGTCAGGTATTCGGAGCCGGTTCGGCAGCGGATTGGTCAGCCCAGAAAATCGTGACGTGACTCCCCTCCCAGCGCGCAGTCGCCTCACAGCACGGGGCCTCCGCGCACCCGGGAAGAGCGCGGCCCAGGCGTCGGGGCGTGATTGAGCGAGCGAATTTCGGCGTCGTGCCACACCGTTTGCGGCAAGCCTGCGCAGCCCACCCAGAAACTTCTCGGCCTATGACCGCAGTCATGGGCGACCTGGATGACTACCGACGCAAGCGGGAGAGTTCACGACCCACGCGGAGCCCTCGTGGACCACGGCCCTGGCTACGTAGGTCGTAGATGGTCTGAGCGCTGACGTGCAGATGCGCGCACAGTTCAGATAGGGAGAGGACCTGCTCGATCAACGCGCCTGGCGAGCGGTCTGTGACCTTGTGGGCTAGTTCTTTGGTGTCCATGACCACCAGGTGCGCCAGGCCCACCGCAAGTGCCCGAGAATCGCCGATAGCCGCCGATCCAGACGGCTCGGCAAACCCATAAG
>JBAUJO010000204.1:0-4452 GCA_049683875.1 Ornithinimicrobium sp. | reverse complement strand
TCCATGCCATCGCCCACCGAGTCGCCGGCGGCGGCTCCATGACCCTCCAGGCGCGCTCCGACCCACGACCCGGCCTCGGAGCCGGCGACACCGCCGAGCACTCCGCCGACCGCTGCCCCGATGACCGTGCCCGCGCCTGGGAGCACAGCCGTGCCGACGGCCCCGCCCAGCCACGCTCCGGCCTGGCCCCCGGCCCAGGCGCCGCTGCCGGTCGCAGCGGTGGTGGTCGCGGTGCGCCCGATCCGGACGTCGGTTGCTTGACCCGCGGTGCTGCGCCACTGGTTCCAACCGGTGCCGACGACCCCGACGGCTGTACTGCCGCGCCCGAGCGCGGTCGCCGTGCGTGACCACCGCGCATGGGCGGCCCCACGGTGTCCCTTGGCCACCACGCTGCCCTCGGGATCGAAGCTGCGCAGGCGCTCGACCCGGCTGAGCCCCCGAGCGGTGGAGAACCGGCCGGCGCCAGCCCACATCCGCTGCGCCGGGGTCAGGGAGCCCGCCGAGACGATGCGTCCAAAGGAGTCGCGGGGACGGAAGACGCCGTGCTCGACGGTGACCATCCAGCTGGCGTAGGCGGAGGAGGTGAACCCCACCATCTCCAAGCCGTAGACGCTGCGCTGGACGACGTCGCCGTCCGTCGGTGGACGAAAGCCGAGCCACTGGGAGCCACCCCGGCTCCGGTCACGGATGCCGGTCGCTGGTGCCGTCGGCACACGATCGACGACCCGAGACGCAACCCTGAGGTCCGCACGTCGGACCGCCGTTCCGGGGTACTCGCTCGCCAGGGCGGCGATGGCGGCCGCGCATGTCTGTTCAGCCTGGCGTCGCGCGAGCTGCACGACTTCATCCTCGGGGACGTCCCCCAGGCTCCAGCAGCGGATCTCCTGCAGCCGATCGGCGTACCGGCAGAGGGCGTGCTCGACTGCGCGGCTGGTCTCCAGCGCGAGCCGAGCGTTGTCGTCCGGGCGGTCCATCGCCGAGACCACCGCGTCGGCCTCCGGCGCCTGGTAAGCGGCCGCCATCCCGAGCCACTGGGCGCGCAGCGTGGTCGCCGTGTCCCGGACGGCCGAGGACTCGGCGACCAGCCGCGCGGCGGCAGCCCGGATGTCGGCGGGGTCGTCACCGGTTGGTGACGGTGAACGGTGCTGCATCGCGGCCTCCCCTCGGTCAGCGGGGACCAGTAGACCGCGCCCCTGTCCGTAGCCCATCGGTGCGTCCACAGGCACACCGATGTGGACTGGCCGCGGCGGGTCTCGGCGCGGCGGCATCGGCGCGGCGGATGCCGGTGCACCGGTCATCCTCGTCGCCGACCTCGTCGCCACGGTCGGTTACGGTGTGCGCGGAGTCCGACGTCGGAGCCGCGACGAATCCGCGGCACGTGGGCCCAGCAAGGAGTTGCACACGTGGCACACACGCTCGTCATCGTCGAGTCGCCGGCCAAGGCCAAGAAGATCGGCGAGTTCCTCGGCCGCGGCTTCCAGGTCGACGCCAGTGTCGGGCACATCCGTGACCTCCCGAACCCCAGCGAGCTTCCGGCGGACATGAAGAAGGGTCCCTACGGCCGCTTCGCAATCAACATCGAGGACGGCTTCGAGCCCTACTACGTGGTCGACGGCGACAAGAAGAAGAAGGTCACCGAGCTCAAGCGGGCCTTGAAGGACGCCGACGAGCTGCTGCTGGCCACGGATGAGGACCGCGAGGGCGAGGCCATCGCCTGGCACCTGCTCGAGGTGCTCAAGCCCAAGGTGCCGGTCAGGCGGATGGTCTTCCACGAGATCACCAAGGAGGCCATCCAGCGCGCCGCTCGCGAGACCCGCGACATCGACATCCGGATGGTGGATGCCCAGGAGACCCGCCGGGTGCTCGACCGCCTCTACGGCTACGAGGTCTCACCCGTGTTGTGGCGCAAGGTGAAGCAGGGCCTGTCGGCGGGACGGGTCCAGTCGGTGGCGACCAGGATGGTCGTGGAGCGCGAGCGCGAGCGCATGGCCTTCCGCTCGGCCTCCTACTGGGACATCGAGGGTGAGTTCGCCCCCTCTTCCGGGCGGGGACAGGCCTCGGACGCCTTCGTGGCGCGGCTGACCGGGCTCGACGGCGTGAAGGTCGCCTCGGGGCGCGACTTCGACGACAGCGGGGCGCTGAAGGGCTCGGGCGTCCGCCAGCTCGACGCCGAGCTGGCGACCGCGGTGGCCGAGGCCATGCCGCAGGCCGAGGTGGTCGTGCGCGAGGTGTCCGAGAAGCCCTACACCCGACGGCCGTCGGCTCCGTTCACGACCTCCACCCTGCAACAGGAGGCCAGCCGCAAGCTGCGGCTCAACAGCCAGAGCACGATGCGCACGGCGCAGCGTCTGTACGAGAACGGCTACATCACGTACATGCGCACCGACTCGACGACCCTGTCCTCGGCGTCGGTCGGTGCGGCGCGGTCGCAGGCACGCGACCTGTACGGAGCCGAGTACGTGCCCGAGACCCCGAGGGCCTACGGCAAGAAGGCCAAGAACGCACAGGAGGCGCATGAGGCGATTCGTCCCGCCGGGGACGCGTTCCGGACCCCGGCCCAGGTGGCCGGCGAGCTCAAGGGCCAGGAGTACGCGCTGTACGAGCTGATCTGGAAGCGGACGGTGGCCTCACAGATGGCCGATGCGAGCGGGTCGACCGCGAGCGTGAAGCTGGGCGCGACTCTGCCCGAGGGCGTGGGCTCCGGTGAGACCGTTCGCCGGGACGCTGAGTTCTCCGCCAGCGGCACGGTGATCACCTTCCGCGGCTTCCTCGCGGCATACGAGGAGGGTCGTGATGAGGATCGTCACGGCGCGCACGAAGCAGCTGCGCAGCGGCGCCTGCCCAAGCTGTCCGAGGGGGTCGACCTGGATACGCTGCGCGCCGAGGCGCTGGGTCACCAGACCAACCCACCGGCCCGGTACACCGAAGCGACCCTGGTCAAGGCGCTCGAGGAGCGAGGAATCGGTCGCCCCTCGACCTATGCAGCGACCGTCGGCACCATTCAGGACCGCGGCTACGTCAACACCCGCGGCTCCGCGCTGATCCCCACCTGGCTCGCCTTCGCGGTGACCCGGCTGCTCGAGCTGCACTTCCCTCGGCTGGTGGACTACGACTTCACCGCCTCGATGGAGGAGGATCTGGACCGCATCGCCCGGGGGGACGAGCAGCGGGTGGCCTGGCTGCAGCGGTTCTACTTCGGTGACGAGGCGACCCACAGCGAAGGTCTGCGGGGTCTGGTCGCGGACCTGGGAGAGATCGATGCCCGGGGAGTCTCGACCGTGGACATCGGCGAGGGCATCGTGGTGCGTGTGGGGCGCTACGGCCCGTATGTCGAAGACACCACCGCCGAGGGGGAACCGAAGCGAGCCAGCATCACCGACGACATCGCACCGGACGAGATGACCGCCGAGAAGGGTCGAGAGCTGCTGGAGACGGCCTCCGAGGACGGACGAGTGCTCGGACAGGAGCCGGGAACCGGCCGCGACATCGTGGCCAAGGCGGGGCGCTACGGACCGTACGTGACCGAGGTCCTACCCGATGACGGCACCGTTGCCTCGACCGAGACCGCAGGCAAGAAGCCCGCGAAGCGGACGTCCAAGGTCAAGCCGCGCACGGCGAGTCTGTTCCAGGACATGGACCTGGCGACCATCGAGCTCGATACGGCGCTGCAGCTGCTCAGCCTGCCGCGCGTGGTCGGCGCCGACCCCGACTCCGGGGAGGACATCACCGCTCAGAACGGCCGCTACGGCCCGTACCTCAAGAAGGGCACAGACTCGCGCTCCTTGGCTACCGAGGCACAGATCTTCGCCATCACGCTGGACGAGGCGCTGGCGATCTACGCGCAGCCCAAGCAACGTGGACGGGCGGCGACGCCACCGCTCAAGGAGCTCGGCCCGGACCCGGTGTCGGAGAAGCCGGTCGTGGTCAAGGACGGCCGGTTCGGCCCCTACGTGACCGACGGGGAGGTCAACGCCACCTTGCTCAAGGACGACGACCCCGCCACGATCACCGCCGAACGCGGGTTCGAGCTGTTGGCTGAGAAGCGCGCCAAGGGACCGACCACCCGGAAGAAGGCGACCAAGAAGACGACCAAGAAGGCACCAGCCCGGAAGAAGGCCACGACGACGAAGGCGACCACGACGACGAAGGCGACCACGACCACGAAGGCGAGTGCAGCCAAGAAGTCATGAGGGTGAGGCGTTCGTCGCCTCGGTCAGAACGTGTCGGGCACGATCCTCGGGCCCTTCGTGGCTCAGCGACACACCCGATCGCCACGAGCTCGGGCTCGCGAGCCATGTGACCTCCTCGTGGGCTCCCGGAAAGGGTCGCCGGCGCGCCAGCAGATACAGCATCAGAGCGACCGGTCCTCCGTAGACCGTGACCAGGATCCAGGCCGCCGCGATCGTCCTTCCTCCCCAACCCCCGCCACCGTCCCCGCGAACGACACTAGAC
>JBAUJO010000203.1:0-9458 GCA_049683875.1 Ornithinimicrobium sp. | reverse complement strand
GCGACACGCAGTGACCTGAGCGCTCGGGGCCGGCGCTTCGTCGGCCCCGAGCTCAGAACCCGGCGAGCACGCGTCCAGTCAGGGCGGTGCTCGTCGGGTTCTTTCGTGCCGGGCCCACTGGTGTTCGAGTTTCTTTCGTGCCGGGCCCACTGGTGTTGGAATGCGCGAGACCGCGTTAGCCTCCGGCAGACAAGGCCATTCTCTTTGTGGACCGAAGCGCCTTTGTCTCAGTCGTGAGGGTAAAGGTCGCGGCTTCATTGCACGGCAAGCGAACTCATTCCAGAAGAAGGTCGATCACCACAGAGTGGTCCTCGGTTGCCGAGGGTGGTTCGGAAGTCGGGGGTCAGATGGGCGTGGTCGCTGTCACCGAGTTCAGTCGCGAGGGTCGCGATGTCGAGTGTCCCGGCCCTGGAGAACTTGCTCGGACGCGAGGCGATCTCGGCGAACACGATTCTCGGGTCGATCGAAGCCCGGTACGAGCGAAGATCCGTGTTGTGTGCCGGGCCCGGCGACATGTTGGGCCCGCTGGACCCCGGGTGCTCATCTTGCGCGCAGCATGCACTCGTAGTCTTCGGGGGTGTCCATCATCGCCGCCGTGCGCGGGGTCGTGCCAGAGCATCGCTACGCGCAGGCGGAGCTGACGGCTTCACTGGCTGAGCTGGCGGGACTTCCGCCGGCTCAGATCGGCACTCTGGCGCGCATCCACGCCAACGCCGGCGTCGAGCACCGTCACCTGGCGCTCCCGATCGAGGACTACGCGCAGGTGACCAGCACCTTCGACGGCGCCAACGACGCCTTCATCACGGTAGGCACGGACCTGGCCGAGCAAGTGGTCACCCAGACGCTCGCCGCCGCCGAGATCACGCCCCAGGACGTCGACGCCATCATCTCCACCACGGTGACGGGGCTGGCCGTGCCATCGCTCGAAGCCCGCCTGATGGCCCGGTTGCCGCTGCGCACTGACCTGAAGCGCACGCCCCTGGTCGGCCTGGGCTGCGTCGGCGGCGCAGCCGGCATCGCCCGCGCGCACGACTACCTCGTCGGTCATCCCGACGAGGTTGTCGTCCTGCTCTCGGTCGAGCTGTGCAGTCTGACCGTTCAGCGTGACGACACCTCGATGGCGAACCTGGTGGCCAGCGGGCTCTTCGGTGACGGGGCTGCGGCCGTGGTCCTGATGGGCGAGCGCGCAGCACAGCGCCACGGCTCCGCCACAGCGGGTGCTCCGTCGGTCGTGGGCAGCCGTAGTCGCATGTATGCCGGCACCGAGCGAGCGATGGGCTGGGACGTGGGCGCCTCCGGGCTGCGCATCGTGCTGGGAGCCGAGGTGCCGGAGCTGGTCCGGTCGCACGTGCGTGCCGACGTCGACGCCTTCCTGGCTTCGTCAGGGCTCAGCCGAGAAGATATCGATTGGTGGGTCGCCCACCCGGGAGGCCCGAAGGTGCTGGACGCTCTCGCCGAGGCCCTGGAGATCACCCCGGATGCGCTCGGGGTGACGTGGCGGTCGTTGGCTCGGATCGGCAACCTGTCCTCATCTTCGGTGCTGCACGTGTTGGCGGACACCCTCAACACCACGACCCCCACTCCGGGGTCGTGGGGCATGCTGATGGCCATGGGGCCCGGGTTCTGCCTGGAGACGGTGCTACTTCGGGCCGCTACGGCGGATGAGGTGAGCGCACGTGGGTGACTCGACCACCTGGTACGTCGTGCTGCTCGCCCTGGTAGCAGCCGAGCGCGTCGCCGAACTGGTCGTCTCGATCCGGCATACGGCCTGGGCTCGCGAGCGCGGCGGAGTCGAGTACGGGCGTGGGCACTACCCCCCGATGGTGGTGCTGCATACGGCCCTGCTGCTGGGCTGCCTGGTCGAGGTGACGTGGCTCGACCGCCCGTTCGTGCCCTGGCTCGGATGGCCGATGCTCGCGGTCGTCCTGGCCGCCCAGGGGCTGCGCTGGTGGTGCATCTTCACCCTCGGGCCCGCGTGGAACACCCGGGTCATCATCACCCCCGGGGTCCCGCTGGTCGCGCGGGGTCCCTACCGGTGGATCCGCCATCCCAACTACGTCGCTGTCGTCCTCGAAGGCATGGCCCTGCCCCTGGTCCATTCGGCGTGGCTGACCGCGCTGGCCTTCACGGCGCTCAACGCGTGGCTGCTGACCGTGCGGATCCGGTGCGAGAACACGGCACTGGACAGTGCGACGCAGGCGACGAAGGCACCCGGGCCGTGATGAGCGCGGACTGCGACGTCCTGGTCGTGGGGGGCGGGCCGGTGGGAATGGCCACCGCGCTGTACGCCGTCGAGGCCGGGATGCGGGCCACGGTGGTGGAACCGCGCTCCGGCCCCGTCGACAAGGCGTGCGGGGAGGGGGTCATGCCCGGTGCGCTGCGCGCGCTGCACGGCCTGGGCGTCGACCCCCCCGGGTCGGACCTCCACGGCATCACCTACCGGGCCGGTTCGCGCAGGGTGCGGGCAGCGTTCCGTAGCGCCTCGGGGCGCGGCATTCGTCGGACCGAGCTCCATGAGGGTCTACGGCGGCGGGCCGAGAGCGCTGGAGTGCAGTGGGTGAGCGCCTCGATGCGAGCCCTGTCGCAGGACGAGGACGGCGTCCAGGTGCAGCTCGGTAGCGGGGCGGCGCCGTTGCGCGCGCGGTACGCCGTGGGCGCCGACGGGCTCCATTCGCGCACCCGGCGCCAGGCCGGCCTACACGACGGGCGCAGGCCTCGGCGACGCTTCGGCTACCGGCAGCACTTCCGTCTCGCTCCGTGGACGACGGACGTGGAGGTGCACTGGGGCCCGGATGCCGAGGTGTACTGCACTCCCGTCGGCTCCGACACGGTCGGCGTGGCGGTCCTGAGCAACACCGGGCAGTCGTTCTCCCAGCATCTGGCCGCCTTTCCCGAGCTGGCCGAGCGGCTGAGCCCCGCGAGTGCGGCGTCAGAGCTGCGTGGGGCCGGCCCGCTGCGCCAGCGCGTCCGCTCCCGCGCCCAGGGGCGGGTGGTGCTGGTGGGCGACGCCGGTGGGTATGTCGACGCACTCACCGGTGAGGGGCTGGCCGTCGGCCTGGCCCAGGCGGCTGTCGCGGTGCAGGCGCTGTCACAGGACCGGCCGCAGGACTACCCGCACCTGGCCCGGCGGGTCAGCTGGCGCAGCACCGCGTTGACCTCGGCCTTGCTGTCCGCCAGCCGCGTGCCCCCACTGCGTTCGGCCCTGGTGCCCGCGGCCGTCCGGTGGCCAGGCCTGTTCCAGCTGGCGGTGGACGAGCTGGCGGCCACCGCAGCCGAGCCCGCCCCTTCTGAGGGCTAGGCGCGCCGTGAGCCGCAAGACGGGTGACGTCGAGGCCGGCCGGCGCCGGCGCTGGCGCTGAGGCGCTTCGCCGGTTCTCGGCGATCGAACGATGACCGCCGCGTTGGCGCTGACCATACGAACAGCTGCACCGCACCTGTCCGCGGTCGCGATCCACCTCATCCGCACCGGATCACCTCGCCGCCGGGTTGAATGGTGCCGTGATCGTCGCGGTGGAGGGGCCGAGCGCGGCCGGAAAGACGACCTGGTGTCGCCGGCACGCGTCCGTGTTCGTTGCGGAGCACGCGCCGACGGGTCTTGAGGCCGACCCGAGTGGAGCGTCCGATCAGGCGGCCTTCTGGGTGGGGGTCAACTCCGCTCGCTGGCGGGCGGCCCTCGACCTTGAATCTCGCTCGAGAACCGCACTCTGCGACAGCGACCCACTCAAGCTGCACTACAGCTGGTGTCTGGCGCGGATGGGCGCTGCGCCGTGGTCGTGCTTCGCGGACGAGCTGGCCCACACGCGGCTCGGCTTCGAGAGCGAAGATCCAGCATGGCGGCCTGGACCGGACGCGACGAGGATCGCAGGCGCGACGATCAGTGAGCAGCTGCATCCTGGGGTACTGAGCACCTTTCTCGACGCGGGCTTCGTCGAAGTGCTCCGCACCTCGGCTCGGCTGGCCGTCGTCGCGATCCACCTGTGATCATCCTTGACCCCCCTCGGGGGCTGAGGTCGCCTGTCTGGGAGGTCAGCTGAGACTGGTCGGGCTCGACGACAGCCATAGCGGGGCCGCTGGCCGCGGTGGCACCTCGTGCTCACCAGCGCATGTCGCTGCAGGTGGTTCCACTTGACGCCTCCGTGCGGTGCCGCAAGACTTCCCCCGCCCCGTAGTAGCCGGTATTCCTCCCATGACGAACGGTGTACTCCATGAGCAAGGCAGAACAGAGCGGCAAGTCCGGCGACGACTATATGGAGCACCGGCAGTTGAAGGCCGGTGCCGCGGGGTGGATCCTGCTGGCCGGCCTCGGTGTCAGCTACGTCATCTCCGGTGACTTCGCTGGGTGGAACGTGGGCATCGACGTCGGGGGGTGGGGCGGGCTGCTTATCGCCACGGTGCTGATGGGCATCATGTACACCTGCATGGTCTTCGGTCTGGCCGAGATGGCGTCCACACTGCCGACCTCGGGAGCCGGCTACGGCTTCGCCCGACGTGCCCTCGGGCCGCTGGGCGGCTACGCCACCGGCATCGCAGTGCTGATCGAGTATGCGGTGGCTCCGGCGGCTATCGCCGTCTTCATCGGCGGCTATATCGAGGCGCTCGGCCTCTTCGGGATCACCAACGGCTGGTGGATCTTCTTGGCGATGTACGCCATCTTCGTCGGGCTGCACCTGTACGGCGTGGGTGAGGCGCTGAAGGTGATGTTTGCCATCACCGCCATCGCGATGGTCGCTCTCATCGCCACAGCCGTCGGGCTCATCCCCCAGTTCGACCCCGCCAACCTCACCGACATCGCGCCCGACGGGTCCATGATGTCCAGCTCGCTGCTGCCGTTCGGGATCACCGGCGTGCTGGCGGCCTTCGTCTACGGCATCTGGTTCTTCCTGGCCGTCGAAGGGGTGCCGCTCGCGGCGGAGGAGACGACGGACCCGAAGAAGGACATGCCGCGCGGCATCATCGTCGCGATGATGGTCCTGCTGGTCACCGCGGCCCTCATGCTCACGTTGGTGCCGGGCGCTGGCGGCGCGGAGACCGTGGGAGCCTCCAGCAACCCGCTGCCCGAGGCGATCCGGGTCGCCTACGGTGACAACTCACTGTTGGCCAGCTTCGTCAACTACGCCGGTCTGGCTGGCCTCGTCGCGAGCTTCTTCTCCATCATCTACGCCTACTCGCGGCAGCTGTTCGCCCTCTCCCGGGCTGGCTACCTGCCCCGCGTGCTCTCCCTGACCGGCAAGCGCAAGACCCCGTTCGTGGCCCTGATCGTCCCGGGCACCGTCGGCTTCCTGCTGGCTTCGGTCCTGTTCTACGCCCAGGGCGCAGATGCTGGCGGGCTGCTCATCAACATCGCGGTCTTCGGTGCGGCGATGTCGTACGTGCTGCTGAACCTGTCCCACATCATGCTGCGCAGGAACGAGCCCGACCTCGAGCGTGGGTACCGCACCCCTGGTGGCACAGCCACGACGGGCGTCGCCTTCGTGCTGAGCCTCGTCGCGGTCATCGCGACCTTCTTCGTCGACATCCGCGCGGCTGGCATCACGGCGGCCGTCTTCCTGGCCTTCCTCGCCTACTTCCAGTTCTACAGCCGGCACCACGTCGTGGCCAACGCGCCCGAGGAGGAGTTCTCCAGCATCGACGAGGCCGAGTCCGACTTGCGCTGATCCGCACCGCAGCACCGACCCACCCCAACCGGTGCCCGTGGGCGCCGAGACGAAGGAGCCACCCATGTCCGATCCCGGCACCCATCCCCGTAACCCGCGCATGATCTCGGTGGACGCCCTGCGCGCCGCGGTCGACTCTGGGGAGGTCGACACGGTCATCGTGGCCTTCACGGACATGCAGGGACGGCTGGCCGGGAAGTACCTGCACGCCGACTACTTCGTCAACGAGGCACTGGGGCACGGCGTCGAGGGCTGCAACTACCTGTTGGCTGTCGATGTCGAGCTCAACACGGTCGACGGCTACAAGATCTCCTCCTGGGAGGCCGGCTACGGAGACATGGTCTTCGAGCTCGACCTCGACACCATCCGTTGGGTGCCGTGGCTGGAGAAGACGGTGATGATCCAGTGCGACCTGGCCCAGACGGACGGGTCGCCGGTGCCGATGTCGCCCCGCTCCATGCTCACCGCCCAGATGGAGCGCGCTGCGGCCCACGGCTGGAAGGCCGTGGCCGGCACGGAGCTGGAGTTCGTCCTCTACAACACGAGCTACGAGCAGGCCTGGGACCAGCAGTACAAGGACCTCGTCCCGGCCAACCAGTACAACATCGACTACTCGATCATGGGCGCCGGGCGAGTCGAGCCCACCGTGCGTCGGATCCGCAACGACATGTATGCCGCCGGCATGGTGGTCGAGTCGGCCAAGGGCGAGTGCAACTTCGGCCAGCACGAGATCGGCTTCCTCTTCGACGAAGTGATGACCACCGCCGACAACCACAGCGTCTACAAGAACGGCGCGAAGATGATCGCCTCCGAGCTGGGTCAGGCGATCACGTTCATGGCCAAGCCGAACGACCGCGAGGGCAACTCGTGCCACATCCACCTGTCGCTGCGTGGCTTGGACGACGAGGTGGTCTTCTGGGACAAGGACAAGAACGAGCGGACCGCCCTCTACGACCACTTCATCGCTGGCCTGCTGACCACCATGCGTGAGTTCACCTTGTTCTACGCCCCCAACATCAACTCCTACAAGCGCTTCGCCCACGGCTCGTTCGCGCCTACGGCCGTCGCTTGGGGCATGGACAACCGCACCTGCTCCGTGCGGATCGTCGGCGAGGGCGGCAGCGCTCGGATGGAGAACCGCGTGCCCGGTGGGGACGCCAACCCCTACCTCGCGCTGGCCGCGATGATGGCGGCCGGCCTCTACGGCATCGAGAACAAGCTGAAGCTCGAGCCGATGACCGAGGGCAACGCCTACGAGGCGGACAAGGACCAGGTGCCGAACACGTTGCGCGAGGCCCGCGACCTGCTGGACGGCTCCGCCATCGCGCGCAAGGTGTTCAGTGACGACGTCGTCGACCACTACGTCCACATGGCCGACATCGAGCTGCGTGACTTCGAGGCCGCCGTGACTGACTGGGAGCTCGTTCGCGGCTTCGAGCGCCTGTGAGCACCACGAACGTCCTCGACCCCTCCACCGAGGAGGTCATCACCACCCTCGCTCTGCACGATGTGGCCTCCACCGATGCCGCGATCGAACGGGCGAGGGTGGCCCAGGCCCGCTGGCGGGAGGTCAGCGGCGCTGACCGGGCACGACTGCTGCGCCGGTTCGCTGCAGTCGTGGAGAGCCACAACGAGGAGCTGGCCCAGCTCGAGGTACGCAACGCCGGTCACACCATCGGTAACGCACGCGGGGAGGCTCAGAACGTCGCCGACGTGCTCCATTACTACTCGGGCGCACCGGAGCGACACCTAGGCCAGCAGATCCCCGTCTCCGGGGGCATGGTCGCCACCTTCCACGAGCCCATCGGCGTGGTCGGTGTGATCGTGCCGTGGAACTTCCCGATGCCGATCGCCGGCTGGGCCATTGGGCCCGCGTTGGCCGCCGGAAACGCGGTCGTGCTCAAGCCTGCAGAGCTCACCCCACTGACCGCGATCAGGCTTGGAGAGCTGGCCCTGGAGGCCGGGCTTCCCGAAGGTCTGCTGCAGGTCCTGCCGGGCAAGGGTTCGGTCGTCGGGGCACGCTTCGTCAGCCACCCTGACGTCGGGAAGATCGTCTTCACCGGATCGACCGAGGTCGGGCGCTCGATCATGGCCGGCTGCGCCGACCAGGTGAAGCGACTCACCCTGGAGCTCGGCGGCAAGAACGCCAACGTGGTCTTTGCCGACGCGGACTTGGCCGCCGCAGCGGCAGCGGCCCCTCCAGGCGCCTACGACAACGCAGGTCAGGACTGCTGTGCCCGCTCGCGCCTGCTGGTGCAGCGCGAGGTGATGGATGACTTCCTGGCTGAGCTCTCCAGCGCCGTGAACGGCGTCATCGTCGACCACCCCAGTCGCAAGGATGCCCTGATGGGGCCGCTGATCTCGGCCGGGCAGCGAGACTCGGTCGCCGCATACGTGGAGTCAGCCGAGGTCGTGGCGCAGGCCGCCTGCCCCCAGGGCCCAGGCTTCTGGTCGCCGGCCACGCTGGTGCGGGCTCGGGATCGCCACGACCCCACCTTTACCGAGGAGATCTTCGGGCCGGTGATCTCCGTCCTCGGCTTCGACACCGAAGCCGAGGCCATCGAGATCGTCAACGACACCAACTACGGCCTGGCGGGGTCGATCTGGACCGGGGACATGGGGCGGGCGCTGCGCGTGAGCCGCGGGATGCAGGCCGGGAACATCGCGGTGAACAGCCACTCTTCGGTGCGCTACAACACTCCGTTCGGCGGCTTCAAGCAGTCCGGGCTGGGCCGTGAGCTGGGCCCGGACGCGCTGGATGCGTTCAGTGAGGTCAAGACCGTATTCTTCGCATCGCACTGACGTCCCCAACTCGAAAGGCACCTCAACGTGTCTGACATCTCAACCTGCACTCGCCTGCCCGGTCGCGTCGCCGTCGTCACCGGAGGGGCCAGCGGCATCGGCCTGGCTGCCGGCCGACGCCTCGCCGCCGAAGGGGCGCATGTCGTCATCGGCGACATCTGCGACACGGCCACGGGCGAGGCGGTCGCCGCCGAGCTGAACGGGATGTTCGTCCGCACCGACGTGACCGATGCCGACCAGGTCGCGGCGATGTACGCGGCCGCCCACGAGCGCTATGGCGCCATCGACATCGCGTTCAACAACGCGGGGGTCAACCCCCCGTCCGACTCCTCCATCCTGGACACCGACCTCGAGACGTGGCGGCGGGTCCAGGAGATCAACCTCACCAGCGTGTACCTGTGCTGCCAGAAGGTCCTGCCCTACATGCTGCAGCGCCGCCGCGGCTCGATCATCAACACGGCATCCTTCGTGGCTCTCATGGGTGCCGCGACCTCGCAGGTCTCCTACAGCGCGTCCAAGGGAGGGGTGCTGTCCATGACGCGTGAGCTGGGAGTCCAGTTCGCCCGCAGCGGCGTACGGATCAACGCTCTGTGCCCCGGGCCGGTGAATACGCCGCTGCTGCGTGAGCTGTTCGCCGCCGACCAGGCCGAGGCGCAGCGGCGTCTGGTGCATGTGCCGATGGGACGCTTCGCCGAGCCGGAGGAGATCGCCTCGGCGGTCGCGTTCCTGGCCAGCGACGACTCCAGCTTCATGACCGCGAACGAGTTCGTCGTCGACGGGGGCATCGGCAGCGCCTACGTCACGCCGCTGGACTGAACCGCCTCACCAGAGGCGGCGCACGACCCCGACGGCCTCGGTCACCGACAGCCCGTGTCGACGCGCTGCGTCGACGAAGGCGGTGGCCGAGGTCGTGCACTCGTCGGCGCGGCCTGCCGGAGCCTGTGGGAGCACCACCGTGCCGTTGCGACCGCGGGTACGGACGTGGCCCTCGAGGGCCAGTTG
>JBAUJO010000202.1:0-13187 GCA_049683875.1 Ornithinimicrobium sp. | reverse complement strand
GTGGAGATCCCATGACTGCACCGTAGCGACCGGGAGCGCCGCTGATTTCCGTGGGGGAGCGGGCGCAGCGTACGATGACCCCACGTCCGGTGTGTCCACCGGACGAATTCGCGCACGAGCCCACCGCTGCCATCTGAGGCGGCGGGGCGTGCCCTCGCAGTCCTGAGCCCCCTGGCTCAGGTGAGAGTCGCCGCCCGTGCCAGGACCAACTGCACATCTCACAGAAAGCGAGACACGGCATGGCCGTCGTCACCATGCGCCAGCTCCTGGAGAGCGGCGTCCACTTCGGGCACCAGACCCGTCGCTGGAACCCGAAGATGAAGCGCTTCATCATGACCGAGCGCAACGGCATCTACATCATCGACCTACAGCAGTCGCTGACCTACCTCAACGAGGCCTACGACTTCGTCAAGGAGACGGTCGGCCACGGCGGCACGATCCTGTTCGTCGGCACCAAGAAGCAGGCTCAGGAGTCCATCGCCGAGCAGGCCACCCGCGTCGGTATGCCGTACGTCAACTACCGGTGGCTGGGCGGGATGCTGACCAACTTCAGCACGATCTCCAAGCGACTAACCCGCCTGAAGGAGCTCGAAGAGATCGACTTCGATGATGTGGCCGCCTCCGGTCGCACCAAGAAGGAGCTGCTGATGATGCGCCGGGAGAAGGACAAGCTCGAGCGCACCCTGGGTGGGATCCGCGACATGAACCGCGTCCCGTCCGCGGTCTGGGTCGTCGACACCAAGAAGGAGCACCTGGCCGTCACCGAGGCTCGCAAGCTCGGGGTCCCGGTGATCGCGATCCTGGATACCAACTGCGACCCCGACGAGGTCGACTACAAGATCCCCGGCAACGACGACGCCATCCGTTCGGTCACGCTGTTGACCAAGGTTGTCGCCGAGGCTGTCGCCGACGGTTTGATCTCACGCTCCTCCGGGGGTGCGACCCCCGATGGTCAGGCGGATGAGCCGATGGCCGAGTGGGAGCGCGAGCTGCTCGCCGGGAGCGCTGAGGTCGTCGAGTCCAGCACTGAAGAGTCCAGCACTGAAGAGTCCAGCACTGAAGAGTCCACCGCGCAGGAGCCCTCGACGGTCGTCACCGAACCGAGCACGGCTCCGGCTGGGGCCGAGGTCACCGAAGAGGTCGCGGCGGTGGAGGACGCCGACGCGGACGCGCCGGCTCCCGGCGCCGTCGAAGAGACGCCGGTCGTGGCCCCCGAGGCCACCGACGACGCGGCTGACGCGGCCCCGGACGCTGCGTCGCAGACGCCGGCACCGGCCGACACCCCCGCATCCTGACCACCCCTGTCCAGCAGAAGGAGAAACGCAGCACCATGGCGAACTACACCGCCGCAGACATCAAGGCGCTCCGGGAACAGACCGGCGCCGGCATGATGGACGTCAAGAAGGCGCTCGACGAGGCCGACGGCGACACCGCCAAGGCCACCGATCTCCTGCGTGTCAAGGGACTCAAGGGAGTCACGAAGCGTGAGGGTCGCTCAGCGTCCAACGGCCTGGTTCGTGTCGACGTGAGCGACGGCGTCGGCACCCTGGTCGAGGTCAACTGCGAAACCGACTTCGTGGCCAAGGGTGAGAAGTTCGCCGAGCTGGCCGACCAGGTCCTGGCCCAGGCCGTGGCCATCGGGGCCAACAACGCCAACGAGCTGCTCACCTCGCAGATCGACGGTCGTCCGGTCCAGGAAATGCTCGATGAGGCCAACGCCACCATCGGGGAGAAGATCGAGGTCCGTCGGGTGGCTCGCGTCGACGCGCTCGAGGGTGGTTCGGTCGTGTCCTACCTGCACAAGACCAGCCCCGACCTGCCCGCGCAGATCGGGGTGCTGGTGGCCACCCGGGGCGGCGAGGAGGGTCTGGCTCGCGACATTGCCATGCATGTCGCCGCGTTCAGCCCGACCGTGCTGAGCCGCGAGGAGATCGACCCGGACACGGTGGCCACCGAGCGCCGGATCGCCGAGGAGACGGCCCGTGAGGAGGGCAAGCCGGAGAAGGCCATGCCCAAGATCATCGAGGGCCGGGTGAACGGGTTCTTCAAGGAGAACGTGCTGTTGGACCAGGCGTTCGCGAAGGACTCCAAGAAGTCCGTGGCCCAGGTCGCCACCGAGGGCGGGGTGGAGGTCACGTCCTTCGCTCGCGTGAAGGTCGGCGTCTGAGCGTTCTAGACCCCTGACTCGGGCCAGGCTCCCCATGGGGTGCCTGGCCCGAGTCATGTCTGCGCAGATCCGAACGCCGCGCGACGTGGCCGCGATCAGGCCTCGTCCAAGCCCAGGTCGAGCACCGGGGCGCTGTGCGTGATCCACCCGGCAGAGACGAGATCGACACCGGCCTCGGCGAGACCGGGAGCCAGCTCGGGAGTGACGCGACCGGAGGCCTCGACCGTCATCAGGCCGTTGACCGTCGCGACCGCCTGTGCCGCCATGGTGGCGTCGAAGTTGTCGATCAGCACCGCGGTCACCGGGTCGTGCATCACCTCGCCCAACTGCGCCAGGGAGTCGACCTCGACCTCGATCGGCATCAGGTGACCCGCCGCCCGCTTGGCTAGTGCGATCGCCTCCCGCACCCCTCCGCACACCGCGATGTGGTTGTCCTTGATCAGCATGGCGTCGTCGAGCCCGAAGCGGTGGTTGGCCCCGCCTCCGGCGCGCACTGCATACTTCTCCAGCGCGCGTAACCCGGGGGTGGTCTTGCGGGTGCAGCTGACACGCGTCGACGTGTGCGCGATGGCGTCAGCGATGCTGGCCGTCGCGGTGGCCACTCCGCTGAGATGGCTGAGAAAGTTCAGGGCCACCCGTTCCCCGGTCAGGATGGAGCGCGCGGGGCCCTCGACGAGGGCAACGGTAGCTCCGGCGTCCACCCGTGCACCGTCCGCTACCGAGGCAACGAAGACCACGGCCGGGTCCACCAGCGCGAAGGTCGCGGCGGCGGCGGCCATGCCGGCGATCACCCCGGGCTCCCGCGCCACGAGAGCGAACCGCGTCGCCACCCCTACGGGGATGAGGGCCTCGGAGGTGACGTCGCCAGCGCGACCCAGGTCCTCGATGAGTGCGGCGCGCACAGCGGGCTCCAGGAGCACTGCAGCCAGAGGTGTCAGGGTCATGCCGGACTGCCGACGGGAGTCGGGAGATCCTCCAGGCAGAGCACCGTATGCCGAGCCCGGGGCTGCGTTCCAGGATGGTCCGACCGCAGATGCCCACCGCGGCTCTCCTGTCGGAGCAGCGCGCTGTAGCACACGAGCAGAGTCATCAGCTCGTCATCGCTCAGCGCCTCGACCCCTGGCTCGGCGCGAGACGCAAGCGCATCGATGGCCTCGCTGAGGTCGTGCTCGTTGCGTACGACCCCGGCACAGCGGCTCAGCAGCTCGCGCAGCGCTGATCGCGACTGACCGGTTTCGGCTCGTGGGCAGGGGTCGGGCTCCACGAGGGGCGCCGCGGGGCGGGCCGCACTGTCGGGGTCATCGATGTCGGCAGCGACCCACTCCGCGCAGACCACGGCCTCGAGCAGGGAGTTGCTGGCAAGCCGGTTGGCCCCGTGCAAGCCGGTGCTGGCCACCTCGCCGACGGCCCACAGGCCCTCGACGGAGGTCCGCCCTCGTCGGTCTACCTCCACTCCGCCGCACTGGTAGTGCGCCGCGGGGTGCACCGGGATGAGCTGGGTGGCAGGGTCGATGCCTGCTTCCTTGCACGCTCGGTCGATGCCCGGAAACACATCGGCGAAGCGCTCGCCCAGCGCCGTTCGGGCGTCGAGGAAGACCGACCCGCCAGAGCTGAGCTCGGCCCACACCGCGCGGGACACGACATCGCGCGAGGCGAGGTTGTCACACGGCAGCGGTTCGCCTTGGCCGTCGACGAGCACGGCACCTTCACCCCGCACCGCCTCGCTGATCAGGGGCATGGGGTCGAGCCGCGTGTGCAGGGAGGTGGGGTGGAACTGGGCCATCTCCAGGTCCCGCACGCGAGCGCCGGTGCGCGCCGCCATCGCCACACCTTGACCGCGCGCGCCCAGGGGGTTGGACGTCTGCTGCCACAGCGCGCCATACCCTCCCGTGGCCAGCACCACCGCCGTGGTCGGGATGACGTGCTCACCCTGGGCGGTCTCGACCTGGACACCCTGCACGCCGGGCCCGTCGTGTCCTTCGTGATGGCTGGTCAGGATGAGCACAGCGCGCGTGTGCTCGGCCACGGTGACCGATGGGGTGCTCCGTACGGCCTCGACGACCGCACGGAGGATCTCCGAGCCGCTGCCATCGCCACCGGCGTGCACGATACGCCGGCGGCCATGTGCCCCCTCCAGACCCAGTCGCAGCTCGCCGTCAGCGTCACGGTCGAATCGCGCGCCGAGCTGGGCAAAGCGCTGCACAGCGCTCGGCGCGGCCTGGGTGATGGCCTCGACCACTTCGGGATCGCACAGTCCGGCTCCGGAGGTCAGGGTGTCGTCGGCATGAAGATCCGGTGAGTCGTCGGTGCCCAATGCCGCGGCGATGCCGCCCTGGGCCCACGCGGTGGCAGCGTCCGCGCCGAGAACACCCGTGCTCAACACCACGCAGGGCCTGGGGGAGAGGTTCAGTGCGGTCATCAGCCCGGCGAGCCCGGCCCCGATGATGACAGGCGTGGGGCCATCGAGCCCGGTGCCGGTCATACCTCGAGCATTCTGGTCACGGCCAGGCGAGCACGCTCGGCCATGGCGGGGTCGATGCTCACCTCGTGGGTGAGCGTCTCCAGGCTCCTGCGAATGGTGCCCAGGGAATTGCGTTTCATGTGGGGGCACATGTTGCAGCCGCGCACGAACTCGATCTCCGGATGCTCGGCAGCGATGTTGTCGCTCATCGAGCACTCGGAGATCAGCGCCACCCGTTCTGGTTGCCGGGCGGTGACGTAGTCCAGCATCTGGGCGGTCGAGCCCGACATGTCTGCCTCGTCGATGACCTCCGGCGGGCACTCCGGGTGGGCGATGACCACGGCGCCGGGGTGGTCGAGACGCAGTTGACGCATGTCCTGGGCGGTGAAGCGCTCATGCACCTCACAGTGGCCCGCCCAGGTGATGACCTTGACCCCGGTCTGCCGCGCGACGTTCTGCGCGAGGTACTCATCGGGGATCATGATCACCCTCGGCGCTCCCAGCGACTCGATAACCTTCACCGCGTTGCCCGAGGTGCAGCAGATGTCGCTCTCGGCCTTGACCTGCGCCGAGGTGTTGACGTAGGTCACCACCGGCACACCGGGGTGGGCCTGCCGCAGCGCGCGCACGTCGGCACCGGTGATCGACTCGGCCAGCGAGCAGCCTGAGCGCAGGTCCGGGATGAGCACTGTCTTGTCCGGGTTGAGCAGCTTCGCGGTCTCGGCCATGAAGTGCACCCCGGCCAGCACGATCACGTCGGCCTGCACGGACTGCGCCTCGCGGGCCAGTGCCAGGGAGTCGCCGACGATGTCGGCCACACCATGGAAGATCTCCGGCGTCTGGTAGTTGTGGGCGAGGATGACTGCGTTGCGCTCGGCCTTGAGGCGCTGGATGGCCTCGATCTCCGGCGAGAAGACCGACCATTCCACCTCGGGGATGACGTGTCGTACCGACTCGTACAGCGCCTCGGTAGGGACGAGGACGGGGGACTGGAACTGGGACGGGGCCATGGGGTCCTCCTGGGATCGCCGGCGCCTTATGCTAGTTCTGAGCATATTTACGAGGTCGACCCTATATGCTCACGTTGAGCATGACAAACCGGGCCAAGCGCCATGGATGGGGACCGGTCGCTCAGCGAGTCCGAGTGACGGGCAGCGTGGTGCCCGCCGTGCCACGCTCATCGAGCACCTCACGTCGAAAGGCGTACAGCTTGGCGGGCCGGCCGCCGGTGCGGCTGTCCGTGAGTCCGGTGTCCTCGACAAGATCCTGCTGGGTGATCAGGCGACGGAAGTTCTGCTTGTGCAGGGCCTGGCCTGCGAGCGCCTCGACGACCGCCTGCAGTTGGCCGAGCGTGAACGCATCCGCCATCAGCTCGAAGACCACCGGCCGGTACTGGATCTTGGCCCGGAGCCGGGCGATGCCAGTGGCCACGATCCGCCGGTGGTCATCCTCCATCGGGTTCCCAGGGGCCGGGTCGGCGACCGGCGAGGGCGACTCGGGCAGCAGTCCGGCTTCGTAGAGCAGCTCATAGCGCTGCAAGGTCAGCTCCGGACGCCATGGCTTGCCGTCCAGGGCAAAGCTCACGGCACACCGCAAACGGCGCTGTCGCGCGAGGGTGGCCGCAGCTGTCCGTGTCCACTCCAGCAGTCGCTCGGCGACCAGCGCTCGGGTGTCATTCTGGCTGTGGCGCCTGTCCTCCCACGGGAAGAACTCGTAGAACCCGCGCCACTGCGACAGCGCCGAGGTGGCCCGGGTGAGGCCGAGGTAGGAGACAGAGATCGTCCGGTCCTCGCCAACGGTACGGCCCGGGTCGGCGAAGGTATAGAGCTGTTCGACGTAGCCGAGCGGCAGCTGCGTCTGTTGCTCGACCCAGGCGCGCAGGCCCGTCTGCAGTGAGCGGTGGTCACTGCGCAACGGACCTGAGGGCAGCCGGGTCCCGTCGTTCGTGGTGAGAACGACGGGCTGGTCGCCGGACATCGAGGCGATCACCGCGACGAGCTCGGTGCTGACGCGTTGACGCTCCGGCTGCCAGCGGGGCGGAGTGCCCGCGGGCACGCCAGCACGCTCCGGGGTCGGAAGCTCAGCAGGCATGGCGTCATCATGCCGCCTTGGGCGGCAGGATCACCGTTGCCCTGCCGTGCTCGGCATATGGCAGGATTCGCAGCGACTACTCGACGGTGAGCGCCGCCGTGCGTTCCGGAAGGATTCGATGACCTACGCCGAGATCGACCATGAACTCCCGGACACCCGCGGCGACGGTGTGCGCCACACTCGCGACGAAGAGGTGCGCCGTGTGCTGCTGAAGCTCTCGGGGGAGGCATTCGGCGGCGGAAAGATCGGGGTCGACCCCGATGTGGTCCGCGGCATCGCTCGACAGATCGCCTTCGCCGCCCGCCAGGGGGTACAGGTGGCCGTCGTGATCGGAGGGGGCAACTTCTTCCGCGGCGCCCAGCTGCAGCAGCGCGGCATGGAGCGGGCGCGCGCGGACTACATGGGGATGCTGGGAACGGTGATGAACTGCCTGGCCCTGCAGGACTTCCTGGAGAAGGAAGGAGTCGCCACGCGGGTGCAGACGGCCATCACCATGGGCCAGGTCGCGGAGCCCTACATCCCACGACGTGCCATCCGGCACCTCGAGAAGGGGCGGGTCGTGATCTTCGGGGCCGGCGCCGGGATGCCCTACTTCTCCACCGACACGGTGTCAGCCCAGCGGGCGCTGGAGATCAAGTGTGACGCGGTGCTGATGAGCAAGCACGGTGTGGACGGGGTCTACACCTCCGACCCGCGCACCGACCCCACCGCGGTCAAGCTCGACACCCTGACCTTCGACGACGCTTTGACCCAGAACCTCAAGGTCGTCGACGCCGCCGCGTTCAGCCTGTGCATGGACAACGGGCTGCCGATGCTGGTCTTCGGCATGGAGGGGTCGGGCGACTCCAATGACACCAGCGCCGACACCATCGCCTCGGCGATCCTGGGTGAGAAGATCGGTACGTTGGTCACGGCGGAGTGAGCGCAGCCCCACCCTTGCGCGACCATCCCTGACCTGACCGTCACACGAGGAGCCCCGAACATGTCCGACACCACCGAGATGGCCATGCTGGAGGCCGAGGACAAGATGACCAAGGCGCTCGAGGTCGCGCGCGAGGACATGTCCTCGATCCGTACCGGCCGAGCTCACCCGGGCATGTTCAGCAAGGTCCTGGTCGACTACTACGGTGCTCCCACCCCGATGCAGCAGCTGGCCTCTTTCAACGTCCCGGACGCGCGCACCATCTTGATCCAGCCCTACGACAAGTCCTCACTGCAGGCGGTGGAGAAGGCCCTGCGGGACTCGGACAACAGCGTCAACCCCAGCAACGACGGCAACCAGATCCGGATCATCATGCCGCAGCTGACCGAGGAGCGACGACGCGACTACATCAAGCTCGCTCGGACCAAGGGGGAGGACGCCAAGGTCTCGGTGCGCAACGTGCGACGCCACGCCAAGGACATCATCGAGTCCTCGGTCAAGGACGGCGACATCGGTGAGGACGAGGGGAGCCGCACCGAGAAGGAGCTCGAGTCGCTGACCAAGAAGTACGTCGAGGCCATCGACGACGTGCTCAAGCACAAGGAGGCAGAGCTTCTCGAGGTGTAGACGCCGATGACCGACGACAGTGAAGGGTTCGCGACGGGCCGCGACTATCGCGCCGCGTCGGACCGGCCTGCACCGGAGCCGGACGCCCCCCGGCCAACGCGAGCCGGGCGAGACCTTCGAGCGGCGATCGGTGTCGGGGTGGGGCTGGGTGGCATCATCCTGGCCACCCTGCTGCTGTCCAAGCCCTCGTTCATCGCCGTGGCCACCGTGGGCATCGTGCTCGGTGTCTACGAGCTGATCGACGCTCTGCGCGCCGGCCGCATCGAGGCCCCGCCGGTGCCGACGCTCGCTGCGGCCGCCTCGCTGATGCCCCTGGCCTACGTCGGTGGCCCGCAGGCGTTGGCCGTCGGCTTCGCGTGCTTCTGCGTGCTCATCCTGGTCTGGCGCGCGGCCCTGGGCGCGGAGCGGGCCATCAGGGATGCCGCGGGGGGCATCTTCATCACCGCCTACGTGCCGCTGATGTCCGGACTGGCCGCCCTGCTGGTCTCGGAATCCGACGGTGTGGCACGCATCGTGGTGTTCATCCTGGTCACCATCTCCAGCGATATCGGCGGGTATGCCGTCGGCGTGGTGTTCGGCAGGCATCCGATGGCACCGTCGCTGAGCCCGAAGAAGTCGTGGGAGGGTTTCGCCGGGTCCGTGCTCAGCTGTGTGCTGGTCGGGATGCTCTCGGTGGTGCTGCTGCTGGGCGGTGCCTGGTGGGCGGGTCTGATCCTGGGAGGGACCGTGGCCTGCTTCGCGACCATGGGCGACCTGGCCGAGTCGACCCTCAAGCGTGACCTGGGGATCAAGGACATGGGCTCGATGCTGCCCGGCCACGGTGGCCTGATGGACCGGCTCGACTCGCTGGTCATGACCATCCCGGTGACCTTCGCCATCCTGACGGCCCTGGTCGCCGCCTGAGCACATCCGGGTCGCCGCCTGAGCAGGCCGCGGCCCGCACCACGACCGGTGACCTTCCTGCGAGGATGGGGGCAATGTCCACCGACCTGCCCATGCCCTCGCCGAGCTCGCCCGCACCCGGCGCCTTGACCTTCACGCCGCCGCGACGGAGCAAGCCCCCGCGGCACCTGGCCGACCTGGACCCCGCGGGGCGACGGCAGTGGGTCCAGGAGCTCGGCCATCAGGGCTTCCGGGCCGACCAGGTCTCGCGGCACTACTTCGAGCGCTTGGCCCGAGACCCCGCGCTCATGACCGACCTCCCCGCAGGCTCGCGCGAGGGCCTGGTGCAGCAGCTGCTGCCGACCTTGCTGCATCCGGTGCGCAGCCTGACCGCCGACGGTGGGACCACCCTGAAGCAGGTGCACCGGCTTCACGACGGCGCCATGGTCGAGTCGGTGATGATGCGCTATCCCGGGCGGATCACGATGTGCATCTCCAGCCAGGCCGGCTGCGGCATGAACTGCCCGTTCTGCGCCACTGGACAGGCCGGGTTGACACGCAACCTCTCGACTGCCGAGATCGTCGAGCAGGTCGTTGCGGCTGCCCGTGCCCTGCGTGAGGAGGGCGCCGAGGGCACGGCGGAGGTGCTCCGGGTCAGCAACGTGGTGTTCATGGGTATGGGGGAGGCCCTGGCCAACTACCGGGCCTCGGTGGCGGCGATCCGGCGGTTGGTCGACCCGGCCCCGGGCGGTCTGGGTATGTCGGCGCGCGGGGTGACCATGTCAACCGTCGGTCTGGTGCCGGCGATCGACCGGTTGGCCGGGGAGGGCGTCCCGGTCACCCTCGCACTTTCGCTACACGCCGCCGACGACGAGCTCCGGGACGAGCTGGTGCCGATCAACACCCGGTGGAAGGTCGATGAGGCGCTGGATGCGGCCTACCGGTACTTCGAGCGCACCAAGCGACGGGTCAGTATCGAGTACGCCCTGATCCGTGACATCAACGACCAGGCCTGGCGGGCCGACCTCCTGGGGCGCAAGCTGCGGTCTCGGGGCAAGGGGTGGGTGCACGTCAACCCGATCCCGCTGAACCCGACGCCGGGGTCGAAGTGGACCGCCTCCCGACCCGGCGTGGAGCAGCAGTTCGTCGAACGGCTGGTCGCCCACGGCATCCCCACCACGGTGCGGGACACCCGGGGCTCGGACATCGACGGCGCGTGCGGACAGCTGGCGGCGACGGTCTGAACCGACTCGGACCGCGCTCTGGACGGGACCCGGTCCACGGGCGACGATGAGCGGATGACGGAATACCGTGACACCGTGCAGCGCAGCCTCGCCGACCCTGAGGGTTTCTGGAGCGAAGCGGCTCGGGAGATCAGCTGGATCAACAGGCCCACCGCCACGCTGGAGGATGGGGACGCACCGCTGTACCGCTGGTTTCCCGGTGGCCGCCTCAACATGTGCTTCAACGCCCTGGATCGGCACGTGGTCCACGGGCGTGCCGACCAGCTCGCCCTGATCTACGACAGTCCGGTCACGGGGGCGCAGCGTTCCTACACCTACGCCCAGCTGCTGGACGAGGTGGCGCGTTTCGCCGGGGTGCTGCGCGATCTCGGGGTGGGCAAGGGCGACCGCGTGGTGATCTACCTCCCGATGGTTCCCGAGGCCGTCATCTCGATGCTGGCCTGCGCGCGCATCGGCGCGGTGCACTCGGTGGTGTTCGGTGGTTTCGCGCCCGCCGAGCTCGCCGCTCGGATCGAGGACGCCCAGCCCGTCGTCATCGTCTCCGCCTCGTGCGGCGTCGAGCCCACCCGTGTCGTGCCCTACAAGCCCATGTTGGACGAGGCGATCGCGCGCTCGGCCCACCAGCCGAGACACTGCGTGATCCTGCAACGTGAGCAGCACCGTTGCGAGATGACCGAGCGGGACCTCGAGTGGAAGCAGGTGATGGCTCCGGGGGTGGTGCAGCCGGCAGGCTGCGTGCCGGTGCAGGCCACCGACCCGCTCTACGTGCTCTACACCTCCGGAACCACGGGCAAGCCCAAGGGCATCGTGCGGGACACCGGCGGTTACGCGGTAGCGCTCCGGTGGTCCATGGAGCACCTCTACGGCCTGGCCCCCGGTGAGGTCTGGTTCTGCGGGTCTGACGTCGGGTGGGTGGTCGGGCACTCCTACATCGTCTACGGACCGCTGCTCACCGGGGCGACGACGGTGCTGTTCGAGGGCAAGCCGGTCGGGACCCCGGATGCCTCGGCCTACTGGCGGCTCCTCGGGGAGCACCGGGTGGTGGCGGCGTTCAGTGCCCCCACCGCCATCCGAGCCATCAAGAAGGCCGACCCCGACGGTGCGCTCGTCGCCGACCATGACCTCAGCTCGCTGCGGGCCTTCTACCTGGCCGGTGAACGGCTCGACCCGGACACCTGGCAGTGGGCCGGTGAGGTGCTGGGGGTGCCGGTCGTCGACAACTGGTGGCAGACGGAGACCGGATGGCCGATCGCCATCACTCCCGTGGAGCAGGGCTCGGACGCTCTGCCGATCAAGCCGGGTTCGCCTGGCCCGGCCACGGCAGGCTACGACGTGCAGATCCTCGACGAGAAGGGGGAGGCCGTACCCGCCGGCACCGAGGGGGCGATCTGCATCCGGTTGCCGCTGCCCCCGGGCACCCTGCCGACGCTATGGGGCGACGACCAGCGGTACATCGACTCCTACCTGTCGGCCTACGACGGCTACTACCTCTCCGGCGACGGTGGGTACCTCGACGAGGACGGGTACGTCTTCGTCATGGGGCGCACCGACGACGTGCTGAACGTGGCCGGCCACCGGCTGTCCACGGGCTCGCTCGAGGAGGCTCTGGCCTCGCACCCCGCCGTGGCCGAATGCGCGGTCATCGGGGTCGCCGACGACCTCAAGGGGCAGGTGCCACGGGCTCTGGTCGTGCTCAAGTCCGATGTCGACCTCAGTGAGGAGGGTGCGGCCGACGCGCTACAGGCCGAGATGGTCGCCCGCGTGCGCGACGAGGTGGGAGCAGTGGCGTCACTGCGCCGCGTCGACATCGTGGACGCCCTGCCTAAGACGCGCTCGGGCAAGATCCTGCGCAAGACGATGCGTCAGATCGCCGACGGACAGGATGCCCTCGTCCCCGGCACCATCGAGGACCGTCGCGTGCTGGACGACTTGGGCGAGGTGCTGCGAGGGCGCACCATGGAGCAGTGACCTCGGCTCGCACCGTCTCCCTGCTGGGATCGACCGGCTCCATCGGCACCCAAGCCCTGCGCATCATCGAGGACCACCCGGACGACTTCCGCGTTGTCGCGCTGAGCGCCCAAGGGAGCGACGCCGCCACGCTGGCCCGTCAGGCCCTCACCCATGGCGTCGAGGTGGTGGGCGTCGCCCGGGAGGATGCGGCCGGGCCGCTGCGCGACGCCATCGCGGTCGGAGCCGAGCAGGCCGGGCGGCGCAGCGATGCCGTTCGAGTGCTGGTCGGGCCCGCAGCGGCGACGGAGGTCGCCGGGATCGGCGCGGACGTCGTCGTCAACGGCATCACGGGCAGCATCGGCCTGCGGCCCACGCTGGCTGCGC
Organism: Ornithinimicrobium sp.; assembly: GCA_049683875.1. Lineage (GTDB taxonomy): Bacteria > Actinomycetota > Actinomycetes > Actinomycetales > Dermatophilaceae > Ornithinicoccus. The sequence goes on along the minus strand of JBAUJO010000202.1, from coordinate 459 downwards.
TGCGGTGCGGCAGCACTTTGGCCCTGGCCAACAAGGAGTCCCTGATCGTCGGGGGCGACCTGGTGACCCGCGAGGCCCGGCCCGGGCAGATCGTTCCAGTCGACTCCGAGCACAGCGCGATCGCGCAGTGTCTGCGCTCGGGGTCGGCGCAGGAGGTGCGGCGTCTGGTGCTCACGGCCAGCGGTGGCCCGTTCCGCGGGCGGACGCGCGCCGAGCTGGCCCGCGTGACCCCGGCGGAGGCGCTTCGGCATCCGAACTTCGCGATGGGCACGGTCATCACCACCAACTCCGCCACCCTGGTCAACAAGGGGCTGGAGGTCATCGAGGCCCACTACCTGTTCGACGTCGGCTACGACTCGATCGAGGTGGTGGTGCACCCGCAGCAGCAGATCCACTCGATGGTCGAGTTCCGCGACGGCTCGACGGTGGCGCAGATGGGGCCCCCGCGCATGCTGGTGC
>JBAUJO010000201.1:0-4279 GCA_049683875.1 Ornithinimicrobium sp. | reverse complement strand
TCCCTGGTGTGCGCCGGGCCGGGAGTCGTGGGGCGCGGCATGTTCCTGAAGGTTTGTGCCGGGCGGTCGCGATGGCTGGTGCTGGAGCGGGGATCAACGATGAGCGGCCCGAAGGGGCCGCGCCGGTAGGAGAGAGAGATTGATGAGCGACGTGACAGAGGTTGTCGAGCCGGTGGGGTACAGCAATTTGCGTCGCCCGAAGCTGCCCGGCTTCTACGGGGCCAGCACGGTGCAGGCGATCGTGATTATCGGTTTGGCGCTGCCGGGTGCGGTGTTGGTGACCGTCTCCTTGTTCTGGGGCGGGCTGTACTTCTTGGCCTCGGCCGCGGTGGTGGTGCCATGGGTGGTCGGCACCCTCGTCGGCCGGAATCCGTATGAGGCGATGTGGCGGCGATACCTGTGGTCACGCGCGGTTCGGCGGGGGCAGACCGTTTTGTCTCAGGGGTTGCTGGGGTTCACGCCCGATGGTCAGACCCGCCTTCCTGGGCTGGCTGCTCAGACGGAGCTGTATTCGTGTGAGGACGTCTTCGGACGACCTTTCGGTCTGCTGGTGACGCCGAGCCCGAAGCACTACACGGTCGTCATCTCTTGCCAACCACCGGGAGTATCCGGGATCGACCAGAAGCAGATCGACAACCAGGCTGCGCATTGGGGTTCCTGGCTGGGCCAGCTCGGCGGTGAACCTGACTTGGTCGGCGCTCAGGTCGTCATCGAGACCGCGCCGGATACGGGGCACAAGCTGCGAGCGATGGCGTTGGGGTCCATCGAGGACGACGCACCCGACCTGTCGCGGGCGGTGCTGGAAGATGTGGTGGATCGTGCGCCGCATTCTTCAGCACAGGTCACGACGCGAGTGACGTTGACGTTCACCGCGAAGCGTCACGACGGCAAGGCCGCGACGATCGACACGATGGCCGAGGACATCGGCACCCGCCTTCCCACGTTGTTGGACCATTTGAAGCAGACCGGCGCTGGTTCTGCGGTCCGCGCGTGCACTGCTCAGGACATCACTGACCATGCGCGGGTCGCGTTCGATCCGAGCGTGGCCACCGACGTGGATGAGGCTCGCGCTAAGGGTGGCACCGGGTTGTCGTGGGAGGAGGCCGGGCCCCAGTCGGCGCACGCCTTCTATGACCACTACGTGCACGACGGCGCGGTCTCGATCAGCCACATGTTGACCGAACCGCCCAGGGGCATTTTCTACACGCTCTCGTTGTCCCGGTTGCTCTCCCCGAGCCCGAAGGTGGCGCGCAAACGGGTCGCGTTGCTCTACCGGCCGAACAACCCCGCACTGTCGGCCAACCTCGCGGAGATGCGGGTCCGGCAAGCCCGGTTCGAAGCGAGCCAGTCTCGCAGTGGGGTAGGGCGCAAGAGTGTCGAGCTAGAGGCAGCGCAGTTGAACGCGAACGATGAAGCGCGCGGCGCGCCGTTCATCCGCATGGGTTTGTTGACGACGGTCACCGTCTCCTCGCTGGATGACCTGCCCGCGGCGCGCCGCGCGATCGAGTCACTCGGTACCCAGGCCCGGCTGAAACTGCGCCCGATCCGGGCCGGGCAAGACGTGGCCTTTGTGGCGACGCTGCCGATCGGGCAAGTGTTGGCCGATCACCTGCTGTTGCCCTCTGTCGTCCGGGACGGTCTGTGATGAACACCCACTCCAAGCCGGCGGCGGCCAGCGGTCCCATCGCTGCCGCAGTCGCAGCCGAGACAGCCAGAACCGGAGGGTGGGCGAGGTTTCGTCAGGGGATGAGCCGGGTCCGCGAGCAAGCCGAGCAGCGGCGCGGCCGGCCCGGCCACCGGGGGTGGACCATGCGCGGCGGCGGCCGTGCGACGTGGGTCACCCCGCCGAACGAGCTCGAAGGCACCAGCAATCACGTGTGTGGGTTGTGGCCCTTCTCCGTCGGTGTTGGTCTCCCGACCGTTGGCGTCCCGTTGGGACCGCACCAGCAGTACGCCGGCACCGTGTGCGCCGACCCCATCTCCTGGTACCTGGCCGGGTTCTTGTCCAACCCCTCGGCGTTCATCCTCGGACTGCCCGCCCTGGGCAAGAGCAGCCTGCTGCGCCACATCTGCGTGATCCTGCCAGCGTGGGGCATCCTGCCGATCATTTTGTCCGACACCAAGGGCGAGCACGTCGAACTGGTCCGTTCCATCGAGGGTCAGGTCATCCCGGTGGGTCGCGGGTTGAACGCGATCAACGTGCTCGACCTCGGCCCGCTGGTGACCTATCTCGACGCCCTTCCACCGGAGCTGCGTAACTCCACGCTCGAGGATCTTCGGGCGCGGCGGATGCACTCACTCAAAGGGCTGCTCGAGCTCGTCATGCACGCCTCGCTCAATACCGTCGAGGCCAACGTGTTGAACGCGGTGCTGCGTCACCTCGACCGCGAGCCGCACACCCCGGTGATGGGCGATGTCCGGGAGATGATCGAGGACCGTCACCGCCTCGTGCGTGACGTGGTCCGCGACCGCGGCGACGATTCTCGGTACGACGACCGGATGGAGAACCTGCTCGATGCGTTGCGGGCGGTGGACTCCGGTGGCCAGTTCGGGGACATCTTCTCCCGACACACCACGCTGCCCATCGAGATGGAGAAGGCGGTCGTGTTCGACATGCACACCGTTGAGGACACCGACCTGGAGCTGCAGGCCGCGTTGCAGCTGGTGTGTTGGGCCTACGCCTCGTCGGTGGTTCAGTCAGCGAAGGTGCTGGCCGAGGCCGGTCTACGCCCGGAGCGGCACTACGTCATGGTGATGGACGAGCTGTGGCGGATGTTGCGTGCCTCCCCGCTGATGGTCGACCCCATCGACTCACTCACCCGGTTGAACCGGAACAAAGCGCTCGGCCAGATCATGGTGACCCACACCATGAACGACCTGAAACTCGCTACTGAGGCGGCCACCTTGAAGGCGTGGGGGTTCGTGGAACGCTCCGCGATGGTCTTCCTCGGCGGCCTGTCCGCCCAAGAGATGGGCAACCTGGCCACCGTGTTCAAGATGAGTCAACGAGAGATGGACCAGCTGGAGGAGTGGACCGCCGAAGGCGGCTACGACGAATCCACCGGGCAGTCCGCCGCGCCGCCGGGCCGGGGGAAGTTTCTGCTGAAAATCGGCAGCAAACCCGGTGTGCCCTTCCAGGTGGCGCTGTCTCCGCTCGGGGATCACCTGCACAAGACCGACTCCCGCTGGGCCGGTCTACGGGAACGTCGCCTCGCTGGCCGGGGCGAGGACGACGTCGCATGAGCCGCCCCGGTCGGCTCCGGGAGCCAGGTGACCAGCAGACGCTCTACATTGCGCTGACCGGTGCTCTTTTGGCGGTCATCGCCGCAGTCGGGGGCGCGTGGGTAATAGCCCGAGTCACCAACGCCGGGCCCGCAGCGGCCAGTTTCACCTCGTGGGTCGCTGCGCTGTTCTCCGATGACCCTGCGTGGAACACGGCCAGCACCCTCGTGACCCTCATCGTCGTCATCGTCGTCGCGGTACTGGCCGCCACGATGATCGTCCTGGCCCGGTCCACGTCCGCAGGGCGTTCCCGCGTGGACGCCACGGCCCGCACGATGTCCAAACCAGGCGATATGGCCGAACTCGAAACACCGCACCTGCAAGCCGAAGCCACCCGCCTCGGGGTCGCCACGGTGTGCGGGCCAGGTGTCCCGCTGGGTCGTGCTGTCGCGACGGGCCGGCCGCTCGGTACGTCGTGGGAATGGACCCAGATGTGGATCATGGGCACACGCGCAGGAAAGACGACCTGCGTCTGTGTGCCGCAGATCCTCGCCACCGGCGGCCCAGCGCTCATCACTTCCAACAAGCCCGACATCGTCACCCTGACCCGCGGGCCGAGGTCGATGGTGGGCCCGGTGTGGGTGCACGACCCACAAGGCCTCGCTCAGGAAGCACCGTCCTGGTACTGGTCGCCGCTGTCGTATGTGACCACCCTGGAACGGGCCGACGAACTGGCGCGGCTGTTTGTGGCCGCGATCCGCGGTGACCTGTCCAAACTGAGCCACTGGGACACCGAAGGCATGGAACTGTTGGCCTCGCTGCTGCTCGCCGGCGCGCTCGGCGGGCACACAATCTTCGAGGTCTACGACTGGCTCCTGGACCCCGATGACCAGAGCGCTGAGCAGATGCTCACCGAGCACGGGCAGACCCTCGCCGCCAACGGGCTGCGCGCCAAACGCCAACTCACCGCCAAGCAACGCGACGGCGTCTACGGCACCGCCCGACCGTTCATGGGCTGGGTCCGCAGCAGCACCGTCGCCCCATGGGTCACCCCCGG
>JBAUJO010000200.1:0-2077 GCA_049683875.1 Ornithinimicrobium sp. | reverse complement strand
GTTGCGACCCCCACCAGCAGGCCGGGCTCGACCGCGTCGGTCTTGAAGGTCTCGTTGAGCAGCGGCGCTGCGACGTCCGAGATCGTGACCTTGGTCCCCGTCAGGACGGCTTGGTCGCCCTCCGCCTTCAGCGGCTCCAGAGTGCGTCCGTCGAGACTGAACAGGTAGGCGCTGGTCACGGCCGTCTCACCGTTGACCGAGACGTCGCCGTAGACGCGCGAGACGCCTGGGTCGACGTTGAGGTTGGTCAGCTCCACGGTCGTGTCGGGCGTCGAGAGCGAGAGACCCGAGTTCTCGTGCTGAACCTGTCCGATCACGTACGGCGAGACCTGGCCCGGCTCGAAGACGGTCACGTTGCCTCCGGTGATCGGGAAGGAGAGCGTGCCGTCCGCGAGCTCGGCGTCACCCGTAACTCCGGGCTCCAGCTTGAGCTGGGTCAGCGCGTCCACGAAACCCTGGTCGAGAGCGATCTGCGTGTCCTGACCACTGAGTGCCGGGATCGATGCGACCGGCTTGGGCGCCTGCGACTTCTGCGCGGCCGCCACACTCATCGAGGAGGCGGAGGCAGGAGCGGCCGCTTCGCTGTCGTTGCTGAAAGCAGCCAGCGGCAACGCCAGCAGACTCACGGCGGCGACCGCGCCGAGGCCGCGGCGGGTGGAACCGAAGGTGATTGTGCGCATGGAAAGTCACTCCTTTAGATGGTTGAGCCGAACGAGAGGACCCCGCCAGCCTCATGTGACTAGGTGTTCGTCGCCCCAAGCCGAAGAGTTTGCGAAGTGGGCATATTCCCAGCAAACTCCCAGCCACGTGGAGCGCCGCTCAGGTGATGCGTCCCCCAGCCCGCTCATTCCGACGAGGCCACTATCTGAACCCGTGTTGTCAGGAAGGCGACTATCTGAACCCGTGTTGTCAGGAAGGCGACTATCTGCACCCGTGTTGTCAGGAAGGCGACTATCTGCACCCGTGTTGTCAGGAAGGCGACTATCTGCACCCGTGTCGTCAGGAAGAAACGAAAGAGGGCAGGGGAAGGAAGCCCACGGCAGCAGTCGCTCTGTGAGCGCCGCCGGTTACGCTTCCGCCAACGATCTGGAGACGGTGCGATGACGGCGACGATGACCGCGCTGGCCCGCGGCTGCCATCCGGGCCCGACGGTCGCGGTGACGACACTGGCGGCGCTGTTGAGCCTGGCCTTCGCGGCCACGACGCCGCAGGCCGCTACCGTCGGGCTTGCGGTCTTCTCGGGGCAGCTGGTCATCGGGTGGTCCAACGACCTGCTGGACGCCGATCGGGACCACCATGATGGACGTCTGGACAAGCCGTTGGCGGCCGGCGACCTCTCGCGTCGGGCCGTGCTCGTCGCCCTCAGCGTGGCCGGGGTGCTGTGCTTGGTGAGCTCGCTGGCCCTGGGCTGGCGAGCCGGCGTGCTCCACCTCGTGGGCCTCGTCGGCTCCGGCCTGGCCTACAACCTGGGCCTGAAGGCGACCGCCGGCTCCTTCGTTCCGTATGCCGTGGCGTTCGGCTCGCTGCCCGCGGTGGTCTGGCTGGCCACCCGAGCCGGGCCGGAGCCAAGCGACCCGGGCACGCTGCCGCCGTCTTGGATGATGCTGGTGGGTGCCCTGCTGGGGGTCGGCGCCCACCTGCTGAACGCCCTTCCCGACCTGACCGAGGACACCGGCCACGGCATCGTGGGTCTGCCGCACCGCCTGGGGCCGCGACGTACCCAACGACTGGCCCCGGTGCTGCTGCTGGCAGCGGTCGTCGTCGCAGTGGCGGGGATCGGTGGTGCGGGCCGGTGGTGGGGATGGGTCGTCGTCGGTCTCGGCGCTGGGTTCGCTGTCATCGCGGCACGGGGCAGCGGGGCCGCCCCTTTCCGGGCGGCCGTGGGCATGGCGTTGCTGACCGCGTCGTTGCTGGTGCTGAGCTCTCGGATGGCAGCCGGGGGGTAGCCGGCACCGACTGGTGGCGTGCCCTTCTCCGGGCTCGTCCCTCCGCTCACGTGACCCCGCGGCTAGGCCGGCGCTCCGGTGTCGCGGCACCGCTCGCGACGGCGTCGATCGGTGCCTGCGCGGGCGTGCCC
>JBAUJO010000199.1:0-1648 GCA_049683875.1 Ornithinimicrobium sp. | reverse complement strand
TTTTTCCATCTGGGCTAATGGCAACGGAATTAATAGAAGATGAATGCCCTTCAATCGTTCTGATTAATTCTCCGGTGTGGAGATTCCAGACTTTGATAGTTGTGTCAAAAACAGTTAAAGGAAGTGGACCACTACCATTCTCCCAACTTCCAAACAAACACAAAGGATTTTCCCCACTACCACTGACAATAGTCTTCCCATCCGGGCTGATGGCGACGCAATTAACATAAGATGAATGCCCTTTAAGTGAATGCCCTTCAAGAGTTTTTTTCAATTCCCCAGTCTGGAGATGCCAAATTTTGATGGTATGGTCGTCACTCCCACTGACAAGAGTTTGCCCATCCGGGCTGATGGCGACGCAATTAACAGAAAATGAATGCCCTGCAATAGTTCTGATTAATTCTCCGGTCTGGAGATGCCAAATTTTGATGGTTTTGTCGTCACTACCACTGACAAGAGTCTTCCCATCCGGGCTGATGGCGAAGGAACGAGATGAATGCCCTGCAATAGTTCTGATTAATTCCCCAGTCTGGAGATGCCAAATTTTGATGGTTTTGTCCCTACTTCCAATGACAAGACTTCGACTGACAAGAGTTTGCCCATCTGGGCTGATGGCGACGCAATTAACCTCATCTGAATGCCCTCCCAGAGTTCTGATTAATTCCCCAGTCTGGAGATGCCAAATTTTGATAGTTTTGTCCCTACTTCCACTGACAAGAGTTTGCCCATCCGGGCTGATGGCGATGGATTTAACCGAGAGTGAATGCCCTTCAATAGTTCTAATCAATTCCCCAGTCTGGAGATGCCAAATTTTGATGGTTTTGTCCCCATTTCCAATGACAAGAGTTTGCCCATCCGGGCTGATAGCGAAGGAAGGAACCCAGTATGAATGCCCGTCCAAAGTACGTAAGCACTCAAAAAATCGCCAGGGATTGCCTTCTTGTAATGCCTGTTTAACTTTTGCCAAGAGCCTCTTAACACCTTCAATTCCTCCCAAAATTGCACTGCCTTCAGGGATGGGGGTTTGTCCTCCCAGTACGGCGTCGTATTCTTGCTGCTGATTAGGATCTGGCATGGCACTTTACCTTTGTGTGGCTTGTCGTTAGGGTAACTTACTGCTTCTGCAAAGGAAAAGCTGATGCTTGTCAGATTTAGGGAAATTGAGGTTTGCATCACGTCTTTCGGTGGAGTAAGGGAGTGTATGGGGAAACCCGGAGATCCCCCCCAGCCCCCCTTAAATAAGGGGGGAGAATCATTAATTATCAAAGTCCCCCTTTTTCAAGGGGGATTTAGGGGGATCTCAATTTAACAGCGAAGGCAAGAAAACCTCTCCTAGCTTGCTTTAGGGTTAGGAACGACCCAATCCTGTAGCCTCAATTTCATAACTCAGGCATAGGCAATGTTAGGATGTCAGTTGCCGCTATATATGGTTAGTTGTTAATGGCTGAAACACTTTTATTCAATGCCCTCCGCGCCGCCATTGATGAAGAAATGGCACAAGATGAAAATGTCTTTGTTCTCGGTGAAGATGTTGGTCAGTATGGCGGATCTTATAAGGTTACTAAAGGTTTATACGAAAAATACGGCGAGTTGCGGGTTCTAGATACTCCGATCGCTGAAAATAGTTTTACGGGTATGGCTGTTGGTG
>JBAUJO010000198.1:0-11063 GCA_049683875.1 Ornithinimicrobium sp. | reverse complement strand
CCACTGACGAGTGGATCCGGCAGCGCTCGGGCATCGCCGAGCGACGCTTCGCGGCGCCTGAGGAGCCCGTGATCGACATGTCGACCACGGCGAGCCTGATCGCCATCGAGCACGCCGGCCTGCAGGTCGACCAGATCGACGCCGTGCTGGTGGCCACGGTGACCCACCCCTACCAGACCCCAGCCGCCGCCCCGATGCTCGCCGACCGCCTCGGCATCCCGGCGCCGGCCGCCTTCGACATCTCGGCCGCCTGCGCCGGCTACTGCTACGCCATCGGGCTGGCCAACGACATGGTCCGCTCGGGCAGCGCCCGGCACGTGCTGGTCGTGGGCGCCGAGAAGCTGTCCGACTTCACCGACCCGGCCGACCGAGGCAGTGCGTTCATCTTCGGCGATGGTGCGGGGGCGGCCGTGGTGGGGCCGTCGGAGACGCCCGGCATCGGAGCGACGACGTGGGGCTCGGACGGCAAGAACTGGGACAAGATCGCCCAACGCGAGCCGTGGACCGACCTGCGAGAGGCCATGGAGGCCTCGGGCCGACCCGACGGCATCCACTGGCCCTCGATCGGTATGCAGGGCCAAGCGGTGTTCCGCTGGGCCGTGTACTCCATGGCGCCGGTGGCCCGCAAGATCCTGGCCGACTCGCAGGTGTCGCCTGATGAGCTGGCCGCCTTCGTGCCGCACCAGGCCAACCTGCGGATCACCGACGCGATGGTCAAGGAGCTGCGGCTGCCCGAGCACGTCGCCGTGGCTCGAGACATCGTGACCACAGGCAACACCTCGGCCGCCTCCGTCCCGCTGGCTATGGCCCGGATGCTGCAGGAGCGGCCAGAGCTGAGCGGCGGCATCGCCCTGCAGCTGGGTTTCGGCGCGGGCCTGGCCTACGCCGGGCAGGTCGTGGTCCTGCCCTGACGTCTCCCGCGGCCCGGCGGGTAACCCGGGTCAGTCCATCTGAACCCGAACATCAAGGAGCACATCCCGATGGCTATGAACGAGCAGGAGATCCTCGAGGGTCTGGCCGAGATCATCAACGAAGAGACCGGCATCGAGACCGAGGCCGTCCAGATGGACAAGTCCTTCACCGAGGACCTGGACATCGACTCACTGTCGATGATGACGATCGTGGTCAACGCGGAGGACAAGTTCGGGGTCCGCATCCCCGACGACGAGGTCAAGAACCTCACCCACGTGCGCGATGCCGTCAACTACATCAACAACAACCAGGACTGACCCGCCAGCGCGGTGTGCCGGTCGTTCGCCACGGCATACCGCGCTCCCTGGGCGCGCAGTCCGTCATGCGCCATGAGTGAGTCCCCCTTCCCGTCATGAACTCTCAAGGAGCATCACATGTCCGCCAACTCTGAGCGTCGTGTCGTGGTCACCGGCGTCGGCGCGACCACCCCTGTCGGTGGCACCGCAGCCTCGACCTGGGACGCGATCGTCGCCGGGCGCTCCGGCGTGCGCGCGTTGGAGCAGGAATGGGTCAGTGAGCACGAGCTGCCGGTCACCTTCGCGGCCATGCTGCACACCCCCGCAGCCGAGGTGCTGAGCAAGGTCGAGGTGCGACGCAACGACCCCGCCGGTCAGTACGCGCTCATCGCGGCCCGCGATGCATGGTCGGACTCGGGCCTGAGCGAGGGCGACGTCGACTCCGAGCGCCTCGGGGTGGCGATCGGCTCGGGGATCGGCGGCGTCTGGACGCTGTTGGACCAATGGGACACGCTGCGTGAGCGCGGGCCACGACGTGTCTTCCCCCTCGCGGTGCCGATGCTGATGCCCAACGGCCCTGCTGCCGCCGTCTCCTTGGACATCGGTGCACGCGCCGGGGCCCACTGCCCGGTGAGCGCCTGTGCCAGCGGGGCGGAAGGCATGGGTCTGGCTATGAAGATGATCCGCGAGGGTCGTGCCGACGTCATGGTCGCCGGCGGGACCGAAGCGGCGATCCACCCGGTCACCGTGGCCGCGTTCGCCGCCATGAAGGCGTTGTCCACCCGCAACGACGACCCGCAGGCAGCGTCACGGCCCTACGACACGGCGCGCGACGGGTTCGTGATGGGTGAAGGCGCCGCGATGCTGGTGCTGGAGTCCTATGAGCACGCGACGGCGCGGGGCGCGACCGTGTATGCCGAGCTGTCCGGCGTCGGCATGTCCTCCGACGCCTACCACATCACCGCCGGTCATCCGGAGGGTGAGGGCGCAGCACGCGCCATGCTCGAAGCCGTCGCCGACGCCGGGCTGGAGCCGGACGACATCGACCACCTCAACGCACACGCCACCTCGACACCGGTCGGTGACGTGGCGGAGACCAAGGCCATCCACCGTGCGTTCGGGCAGCGGGCCACGCAGATCCCGGTCACGGCGACCAAGTCGATGACCGGTCACCTGCTCGGCGCCGCCGGGGCTCTGGAGGCCGTGCTGACCGTGCTGACGTTGCATCATCGGCTCATCCCCCCGACGATCAACCTCACCGAGCAGGACAGCGAGATCGACCTCGAGGTGGTCACCGGGTCGGCTCGAGAGCTGGCCGGCGACGACCTCGCGGCACTGAACAACTCGTTCGGCTTCGGTGGGGCCAACGTGGCGCTGACCTTCCGGAGCGCACGGTGACCGCGCGGGCGCCCAGCGACGCCTCGGCTCAGGCGTCGGCGGCCGCGCGCGGTCGGATGCCCCGCGAGGAGGACCCACGTCATCCGACCAAGCGCCTGGCGACGTTCTTCGACGACGAGACCCTGGAGCTGCTGACCGAGGTCGACGACTCGGGCTTCCTGGCGGCGACCGGCCTGGTCAAGGGCACGCCGGTGGTCGCCTTCTGCTCCGACGCCACCATCCAGGGCGGAGCGATGGGCGTGGCCGGGTGCCAGGTAATCTTGCGGGCCTACGAGCGCGCTCTGGCCGACGAGATCCCGGTGGTGGGTCTGTGGCACTCCGGCGGTGCCCGACTGGCAGAGGGTGTGGTGTCGCTGCACGCCGTCGGCGAGGTCTTCGCGATCATGACCCGCGCCTCGGGCAAGGTCCCCCAGATCTCGGTCGTCCTCGGAGCCGCCGCCGGCGGCGCTGCCTACGGACCGGCGCTGACCGATGTCGTCGTGCTCGGGCCGGACGGACGCGTCTTCGTGACGGGCCCGGACGTAGTGCGCTCGGTGACCGGGGAGGCGGTCGACGCCCTGCGACTGGGCGGCCCCGAGCCCCACGGGCGCCGTTCCGGAGTGGTGCACGTCGTCACCGAGACCACGGACGCGGCGTTCGAGCAGGGGCGCCTGCTGTGCTCCCTACTCGCCGACCAGGGTGAGCTGTCGCTGAAGAAGGTCAAGAACCGCGACCTGGCCTCGACCTTTCCCGAGTCGGCCAAGCGTGCCTATGACGTGCACCCGCTGATCACGAACCTGCTGGACAAGAACACCGATGCGGTCGAGCTGTTCCCCCGATGGGCGCCCAACATCGTGACGACCCTGGGGCGTTTCGGCGGGCGAACCGTCGGGGTGATCGCCAACAACCCGATGCGCCTGGGCGGATGCCTGGACTCGATCTCAGCGGAGAAGGCCTCCCGGTTCGTGCGGATGTGTGACGCGTTCGGCATCCCTTTGATCGTGCTCGTCGATGTGCCCGGCTACCTACCGGGCGTCGGGCAGGAGTGGGACGGCGTGGTGCGCCGCGGCGCGAAGCTCTTGCACGCGTTCGCCGAGGCGGTCGTGCCGAGGGTGACGCTGGTGACGCGCAAGACCTACGGCGGGGCCTACATCGCCATGAACGCGCGCTCCCTGGGTGCCACGCGCGTCTTCGCCTGGCCTACCGCCGAGATCGCGGTCATGGGCCACGTCGCGGCGATCCGCATCCTGCACCGCCGCCGCCTGGCCGAGGTGCCGGACGAGGACCGCGCCCGGGTGGAGAACGAGCTCGCTGCCGAGCACGCGGAGCTGACCGGAGGGCTGACGCGCGCGGTGGAGATCGGCGTCATCGACGAGGTGGTGCAGCCCAAGAAGACCCGCACCGCTTTGGCCGAGGCGATCGTCGAGGCCCCGCAGCGGCGAGGCCAGCACGGCAACATCCCGCTGTGAGGTCAGCTGACCTTGTGCAGCCACTTCACCGGGGCGCCGTCCCCGGCGTAACGGAAGTCTTCGAGCTCCTCGTCCCAGGCGGCCCCCAGGGCTCGGTCGACCTCGGCCCCGATCTGTGAGGCCGTCGTCTCGGGCCGGCTGAGGATGGTGCGCAGCCGGTCCTCGTTGATGACGATATCCCCGTTGGCCGACAGTCGGCAGTGATGCACGCCGAGCACGGGAGTGTGGGTCCAACGGGCGCCGTCGGATCCTCGGCTGGCCTCCTCGACGACCTCGTAGCGAAGGCCGTCCCAGCCGCGCATCGCGCTGGCGAGATGAGCACCGGTCCCCACGGCACCGGTCCAGGAGAACTCGGCACGCATGCTGCCCGGCTGAGCGGGCTGCGGGGTCCAGTCGAGAAGGACGCGGGTATCGAGCACCCCTTCAAGGGCCCACCCGATATGAGGGCAGAGCGCAGTAGGGGTGGAGTGAATGAACACCACCCCGCGAGTCATGACACGCGGCATCGCGACGGACATCCGAGCCTCCTTGTGACGAGGGACGTCTTCCCCAACGACCTCATCCGGCGACTATGGACGCATCCATCGGCCTATCTCATGCTCTGTACTTGTGCTCCCACTGTGTCACACGCGTCACGTGAGCCACAAGATGCGGCGTGGCGGGCCCACGCGGAAGCGACTCAGCTCCAGGAGGCGGTGACCGTCTCACCGCCGTACCCGTTCTCCTGGTCGCGGCCCTCGATGGTCAGCTGCTCGGTTCCTGCGGGGATGGTGACGCCGGACTGGGTGCGGGTGAAGGGTTGTTCGTTCGCGTGGTCGTGCCCCAGCGTGTGCTCGCTCAGCACCTGGCCGTCCTGGTCCATCACCCGCCAGCCGTCGGCATACCGTTCTGGTGAGTCGTACGGCGAAGAGACGGTGACCGACAAGGATGCGGTGTCCGCGCTCTGCTTATCCACCTCGACCTCGACGATGTCGGGATACTTCTGGTTGCTGTTCGAGTCGTCCTCGGCGCCCTGCTCCCCGTTGCCCTGCTCCCCGTTGCCCTGCTCACTGTTTCCCTGTGCCGAGTCCTGGTTGCTCTCGCCGCCGTTGCCACCGTCGTCCTGCCCCCCGGAACAACCGGTCAGGGCAAGCGTGCTGCTTGCGGTGACGACGAGAAGAAGGCGGCGAAGGAGGCTGGCGCGCATTCCTCCACCCGATCACACCTTCCTGGCAACATGGTCGTGGTGTCCGTCATCCGAGCCAACGCCTCACACGCTCTTGTCGTCGCCTCGATGCTCGCGACGTTCAACGCCGAGTTCGACACTCCGTCACCTCCGCTGGAGGTGCTGCAGCGCCGGCTCGTGCAGATGCTGGAGCGCGACGACGTCCTCGTCCTGGTTGCCTCATCATCCGGCGCAGCGTCCGACATCGAGTCCGACGCAGCGGTCGGGTTCGCGTTGGTCACCCTCCGTCCCACCCCGTACTACGACGGCCCGCTGGCCGTCCTCGACGAGCTGTATGTCGTGCCGCGGCTGCGGGCCCTCGGGCACGGCACGACGATGATGCTGGCGATGTTCGATGAGCTGAGGCGTCAGGACTGCGGTGAGGTCCACATCAACGTCGACGAGCAGGACGGTGACACGCGCCGCTTCTACGAGGCCCACGGCTTCACCAACAGGCAACCCGGGGCGGACGAACGGATGCTCTGCTATATCCAGGAGCTGTGAGGGCCAGCGGAGCTCGCATCATCGAGTGGGCCAGGCGGGGCTTGAACCCGCGACCGACGGATTATGAGTCCGCTGCTCTAACCGGCTGAGCTACTGGCCCGATGGTTGCCTCCGGGCCAGGGCACTGCCGGCGGACGCCAGCCGAGTCTAGGCCAGCGACAAGTGGGCCGGGGTCGGCGCGAGCCTTTCGCCCGGCACCGACGCAGCGCTACAGATCCTGCGATCCACCGAACGCGGATCGGGCGCCCATCCGGGACAGGTTCACCCGTCGGTGCAGCCTGATCAGCGGGCGGACGATGAGCTGCACGCTGCCGAGCAGGAACAACCACGTGCCGGCGGTGGTCGTGGACTCGAAGAAGAACAGGATGCTGCCCACGATGAACCACAAGCCGATGAGCAGGTCGTTGACGATGGAGATGACCTCATACCGACCCCGGATGACCAGCTCGTCATGGCCGATCCGCACATCCCAGTCGCTGTCGCCGTCACCGTGAGCCATCTGGCCATCATGCCCCAGGGATGCGGGCGCGAGGCCGAGACCGCGGAGGCCGGAGCGGCCCTCACGCAGGTCGCGATTTGGTTTCGGAACACCGTGGCCCTCCCCAAACCGGTCAGCAGTGGCTATGGTGCGCAAGTGGCCCAGAACGCGTCGTCGATGACCGACACCCCCCTGGTCGTCCTGGAGAACGTCAACAAGCACTTCGGTGACCTGCACGTCCTTCAGGACATCAACCTGACCGTCAACGAGCGTGAGGTGGTCGTCGTGATCGGCCCCTCGGGGTCGGGAAAGTCGACGCTATGCCGCACGATCAACCGCCTGGAGACCTACGAATCCGGCACCATCACCATCCACGGTGACATGCTGCCCGAGGAGGGCAAGGCGCTGGCCAAGCTGCGGGCCGATGTGGGCATGGTGTTCCAGTCCTTCAACCTCTTCTCACACAAGACGATCCTCGAGAACGTGACGATGGGCCCGATCAAGGTCCGCGGAGTCAAGGCCGCGGAAGCCAAGAAGCGCGGCACCGAGCTCCTCGACCGGGTCGGCGTCGCCCACCAGGCCAACAAGTACCCGGCTCAGCTCTCCGGTGGCCAGCAGCAGCGCGTCGCGATCGCACGGTCACTCGCCATGGAGCCCCGGGTCATGCTCTTCGACGAGCCCACCTCCGCGCTGGACCCCGAGATGATCAACGAGGTGCTCGACGTCATGATCTCCCTGGCCAAGTCGGGCATGACCATGATCGTGGTGACCCACGAGATGGGGTTCGCCCGCCGAGCCGCGGACAACGTGGTGTTCATGGCCGACGGAGCCATCGTCGAGCGGAACACGCCGGAAGAGTTCTTCACCAACCCCCAGTCCGACCGTGCCAAAGACTTCCTCGGCAAGATCATCACCAACTAAGGAGATCCCTCATGAACCGTTCCCCGTTTCGCCTCGCTGCCGTGTTGAGCGTGGCCGCCGTGGCGCTCGCCGCGTGCGGTAGCGACGACTCCTCCGGCGGCAGCGGTGGCGGCGAAGACTCCTCCGACGGTGGCGGCGGCAGCGCCAGCGGCGTCACCGTCGGCATCAAGTACGACCAGCCTGGCCTGGGCCTGAAGGAAGGCAGCGACTACTCCGGGATGGACGTCGATGTCGCCAAGGCCGTGGTCACCGAGCTGGGGATGTCGGAGAGTGACATCACCTGGAAGGAGGCGCCGTCCGCGCAACGCGAGACCCTGCTGGAGACCGGGCAGGTCGACATGGTGTTCGCTACCTACTCCATCACCGACGAGCGTAAGCAGAAGGTCCAGTTCGCCGGGCCCTACTTCGTGGCGGGTCAGAGCCTGCTGGTCGCTAGCGACAGTGACATCACCGGCACCGACTCCCTCGACGGCAAGCTGCTCTGCTCGGTCACCGGGTCGACCTCGGCCCCCAAGGTCAAGGAGGAGGTGCCGGGCGTCCAGCTACAGGAGTACGGCACCTACTCCGAGTGCGTCAGCCAGCTGGCCAACGGCACCATCGAAGCGGTCACGACCGACGACGCCATCCTGGCCGGATTCGCCGCCCAGTCCCAGTACGAGGGCAAGCTGAAGGTGGTGGGCGACACGTTCAGCGAGGAGCGCTACGGCGTCGGCCTGCCCAAGGACTCCGACCAATGCCAGGAGATCAACGACGTCGTCTCCGGCCTGTGGGAGGACGGCACGATGGAGCAGATCATTGCCGACAATCTCGGCAGCGACTACAAGATGAACGAAGACCTCAACCCGCCGAAGATCGGCGGCGACTGCGGCTGACCAGCTCGGCAACATCCCTGGGTGAGGCCGTCCACAAGACCGCTGGTCGGCATACCTGAGACCCCAGATATCGGGTATGCCGGCCAGTCCCTGGCGCGTGTGTGAAGGAGTGAGATGCTGGAACTGATCGAGGAGTTCAACGTCCTCGCCGCGTTCTGGATGACGATCAAGCTCGCGCTGCTCTCCGGCTTGTTCGCTCTGATCATCGGCACCTTCGTGGCGGTGCTGCGGCTCTCGCCGGTCGCGATTCTGAGCTGGGCCGGTGCCGCCTACGTCACCTTGATCCGCAACACGCCACTCACGCTGATCATCCTGTTCACCAGCTTGGGTCTGTGGGGCCAGCTGGGGTTCGAGCCCGCCTCGCGGGACTCTCCTACGTTCATCATCGATCTCAACTTCCGGCTGGCCGTGCTGGGGCTGTCGGTCTACCACGCCGCGTTCGTGTGCGAAGCGATCCGCTCGGGGGTCAACACGATCCCGCTCGGCCAGGCTGAGGCGTCCCGTTCCATCGGGCTGACGTTCGGCCAGGGCCTGCGCCACGTCATCCTGCCGCAGGCGTTCCGTGGCGCCATCACCCCGTTGGGCAACGTCATGATCGCGTTGACCAAGAACACCACGGTCGCGGTGGCCATCGGGGTGGCCGAGGCGGCGGCCGCCCTGCGCAACATGATCGAGTTCCGGCCCGACGTCATCTTCCTCAACTTCTTCGTCATCGCCATCGGCTTCGTGATCCTTACGCTGCCACTCGGCCTGCTCACCAGCTACGCCTCCGAGAAGCTGGTGGTGAAGCGATGAGCGCGCAACAGGTGTTGTTCGACGTTCCTGGGCCCAAGGCCCGGGTCCGGCACCGGATCATCGCGGCTGTCGGCCTGCTCGCTCTGCTGGCCATGGTCGGCTACGTCCTGCTGCAGATGAACGACAAAGGCCAGCTCCAGGTTGACAAGTGGACCGTGCTGTTCCAGCCCTCGACCTGGTCCAACTACCTCATCCCCGGGATCTGGGACACGGTGCGTGCCGCCGTCGCGGCGATCGTGCTGTCGATGGTCTTCGGCCTCGTCCTGGCCATGGGGCGGATGTCGGACCTGTTGCCGTTGCGATGGGCTACCACCGTGTTCGTCGAGTTCTTCCGTGCCGTCCCGGTGCTGATCATGATGATCTTCACGTTCTTCTACCTGTCCAACCAGGACTGGAGCAACAACGCCTGGAACCCCTTCGTGGGGGTGGTGGTCGGCCTGACCCTGTACAACTCCTCGGTGTTGTGCGAGGTGATCCGCTCCGGGGTGGGCTCGCTACCGGGCGGGCAACGCGAGGCGGGTCTGTCGATCGGGCTGAACCCCTCGCAGGTGCGTCGCAGCATCCTGGTGCCCCAGGCGCTGACGTCGATGCTGCCGACCATCGTCAGCCAGATCATCGTCATCGTGAAGGACACGGCGCTGGGCTACATCATTCTCTACCCCGAGCTGCTGACCCAGGCCCGCCAGCTGGGCTCGAACCGCGGCAACGTGCTCCAGGCCTACCTCTTCGTCGCGGTGCTGTTCATCCTGATCAACTACGCCCTCAGCAAGCTCGCCGAGGCGCTGGAGAACCGGCAGCGCCGCCGCGCTGCCGGAGCCGGCAAGAAGGCCAAGAAGGACGAGGAAGGCGACATGGCCGGCCACACCGACGACCTGGAGAGGCACAACACCCAGACGTCGGGTACCGGCGGGGTCTAGGGCACCGCAGACACCATGACGAAGGGGCCCGGCCGTGCGTGGCCGGGCCCCTCGTCGTGTGCGGTGCTCCCCCGATTGGACTCGAACCAACAACCCTTCGATTAACAGTCGAATGCTCTGCCAATTGAGCTACAGGGGAAGGAGGATAACGAGCGCCGACTGTACCAAAATGGCGGGTCGGGCTACGAATCACCGGCTCCGTAGGCTTGCCGATGGTCGTGCGCCACCGGTGGGAGGCCCACGGAGGCGCGCACGTCGCCGCGCACCCTGGCTACCTCGTCAGCGAGCTCGCTGTCGGTCGTGCTGCTGCCCCTGCCCAGGACCACCTGGTCGATGAGCTCGCGCGAGTGGAGGATGGACCGGACGCTGATCCGGGCGCTGCGCCGAGTCCCCACTGAGACCTCTCGCACCTGGACGACGCTGGCCGAGACCCGTTCACGGAACACCTGGGGGATCCGGCCCGGGCCGGTCAGCCGTCGCAGCACCCACTGCACCGCGCGGTCGCTACCGACCCAGCTCAGGCTCAGGGTGGAGGAGTCTGGATCCCACGCGCCGGTAGCGACCTCGTGCCACGGCCGCTCCAGACCCACGGCACCGCCGTCGTCGAGCACCACCACACGGTAGGTCGTCAGGACCAACCACTGCTTCGACGTGTCGTCCTGCGCAGCGGCCAGGACCGACTCCCCCCGCGCCGTGCTCACGTGCAGCCCTGCGGGAAGCTTGGGGGGGCCCTCCGCTCGCTCGGCAGTCCTGGGGTCCCGGCGGGCCGGCCACATCATCCTCACTCCACTCTGGCCCGCAACCGGGCCCGTTCTCGGTGCAACACGGTCAGCTCCTCGCTGAGCGCGCGCGTGGCGTCCTGGTCTGATGCGCTGCGCTGAAGGGCGCTGAGCGCGGTATCGATCCGCTGGGCCAGCGAGGCGTCCACCACACGGTCGACCAGGGAGTCGACGTACCGCAGAGGGGGCTCTCCACTCCCTGCGTCGAGCTTGACCGGGAGCCCGGCGACCACGAGCTCGGCCACCATCGGAGCCACCAGCGGAGGGGTCTGCTCGGTGACCGCACTGGTCCACCCGGCTGCGCTCAGCTGCCCGGCTCTGGCGACTCCACCCGCTTGGCGCACCGCATGCCAGATCGACTGGTGCGCGGGGGCGCGGAAGCCGTGGACAGGCAGCGCATCCACATCCTCGGCCACCAGGCAGCGCGGGTACTGCAGCGCCACCTGGAGCAGCTGGCGTTCCGCCGCGACCACGGGGTCACGCAGGTCCGGCACCGGGAGCACCGGCCCCTGCTCGTCGTCCGGGTCCTCCGGTGGCGG
>JBAUJO010000197.1:0-2477 GCA_049683875.1 Ornithinimicrobium sp. | reverse complement strand
TGGCGTGCGTGGATCTCTCGCACCGCGGCGTGCTCACGGTCAGTGGTCCCGACCGTCTGCGCTGGCTGCATTCGCTGACCACCCAGCACCTGAGCGACCTGCCGCCGAGGACGAGCGCCGAGACGCTGATCCTGTCGCCGAAGGGACACATCGAGCACGCCCTACACCTGGTCGACGACGGCACGAGCACCTGGATGACTACCGAGCCCGGCGCCGCGGAGGCGGTGCGCTCCTGGTTGGACTCGATGCGGTTCATGCTCGACGTCGAGGTGACCGACCGGAGCGCGGAGTTCGGGGTCATCGGCGAGCCGATCGCCGCGGAGTCCGCCGAGGGCGAAGCCCTGGCGTGGGTGGACGCCTGGCCCGCGGTCGTCGGCGACAGCGTCGCCTACGGCCCGGTGGAGCAGCACCCAGGGCTCGGCCGACCGTGGCGCGAGCTCATCGTGCCGCGTGGAGAGCTCGCCGACGCGGTGGGCGCCCGACCTCTGGCGGGGGTGTGGGCCGCCGAGGCGCTGCGGGTCAACGCGTGGCGCCCGCGCGCCGGTGTCGACACCGACCATCGCACCATCCCGCACGAGCTGGACTGGATGCGCACGGCCGTGCACCTGCACAAGGGTTGCTACCGCGGCCAGGAGACGGTGGCCCGGGTGCACAACCTCGGTCGCCCGCCGCGACGCATAGTGTTCCTCCACCTGGACGGCTCGGGTCATACCCTGCCCGAGTCAGGCAGCGAAGTCCGCGCCGGCGTCGCCTCCTCGGGTGAACCGCCCGCCGGACGCCCCCTCGGCCGGCTGACCAGCGTCGCCCGGCACTACACGGACGGTCCGATCGCCCTTTCCGTGATCAAGCGCAACACCGACCCCTCCGCAGTGCTGTACGCCGGCCCCACCAGCGCCGCCCAGACCGTGATCGGCCAGCCATGAGATGGGCCCCATGAGCAGCACCACGCTGATCACCGTGGCACCTACCGGCGCGGAGAGCCTGAAGTCCGACGTGCCGGCGCTGCCGACCACGCTGGAGGAGCTGGTCGAGACGGCGCACCGCTGTGAACGTGCCGGGGCCGCCTTGATTCACGTGCACATCCGCGACGCCGAGCACCGGCCGAGCCTGGATCCGGCGCGTCTGCGCGACACCGTGGTCGCTCTGCGCGAGAGCACCGACCTGGTGGTCCAGCTCTCGACCGGCGGCTCGGTGCACGACCCGTTGGAGCAGCGGCTGAAGGTGCTCGACGCCGAACCGGACTCGTGCAGCCTGACCTGCGGCACCGTGAACTTCGGGGACGAGGTGTTCAGCAACCCTCACCGGTTCATGAGCGAGCTGTACGTGCAGGCCCAGCAGCGCCAGGTGGTGCCGGAGTTCGAGCTGTTCGACCTCGGCCACGTGGCGGCTCTGCGCCGGCTGGTCGACGCCCATGGCCTGCCGTTCGGAGGCAAGGTCCACGTCGACTTCGTCACGGGAGTGCCCGGTGGCATGCCGGGGACCGTCCCGGCCCTGGTCGCCGGGGTCTCGATGCTGCCTGCCGAGGTCACGAGCTGGTCGGCGACGGGCATCGGGCGCTCGCACCTGCCGATCGCCGCCGCGGCTCTGGCCATGGGTGGGCACCTGCGGGTGGGGATGGAGGACAACCTGATGATGGCCCGTGGCGTGCCGGTGCGGCACAACGACGAGCTGGTGTCGCGAGCCGTCGCGCTGGCCGAGGTGATGCAGCGCCCCGCGATGTCGACCGGTCAGGCCCGGGCGATGCTGGCGGTCGCACCCCGCGGCTAGGGTGTGCCGCATGCCGACGCCGCCGCTCGCTTCGCCGCTGGGGCACGCCCCGGTGGTCGCCACGGTCAGCCGGTCCGGGTTCGTGGAGTCGGTGCACCACGGGATCGTGGTGGTCACCGAGCCGGACGGGTCGGTCGCGTTCTCTCTCGGGCCGCACGACGTCCCTGTGTTCCCCCGGTCGGCCAACAAGCCGATGCAGACCGTGGCCATGCTGCGCTCGGGTCTGCTGCTGGAGGGGGAGCTGCTGGCCCTGGCCAGCTCCAGCCACAGCGGCGAGGAGTTCCATCTGGACGGGGTGCGCCGGATCCTGGCGCTGGCTGACGAGGGGCTCACCGAGGACGACCTGCTCAACACTGCAGACGACCCGGTGGACGACGATGCACGGCGAGCGCGCTGGGCCGCCGGGCAAGGCCCGTCCTCGATCACCCAGAACTGCTCGGGCAAGCACGCGGCGATGCTGCTGACCTGTATAGCCGCCGGGTGGGACACCACGACGTACCTCGACCCGGACCACCGGTTGCAGCGAGCAGTGGCCTCGACCATCGAGGGCCTGTCCGGGGAGCAGGTGGACGCCGTGGGCGTCGACGGATGCGGCGCTCCGGTGATGGCCATCTCGCTGACCGGTCTCGCGCGAGCTTTCGGCGCGATGGCCAGCGCGCCTGGGCATACCCCGGAGGGCACGGTTGCCGCGGCAATGCGAGACCACCCCC
>JBAUJO010000196.1:0-34133 GCA_049683875.1 Ornithinimicrobium sp. | reverse complement strand
CGGGCTCGGTGCCCGGTCCACCTCCTGGGGTGCCGCCTCAGCCTCGTCGGCCACGTCGCCGGAGCGGCGGACTGGCCGCGACCGTGGTGGCCCTCGGGTTGCTCATGGTCATCCTGGCGGGGGCGCTCTGGGCGACCCAAGGGCCGGGTCTGCCAGGCAACGACCTGAGCGTCGCGCTTGCGGCCTGCGCCGCCGTGCTCGGCCTGCTGGTCATGGCCTTGGGAGTCGCAGGCCGACGCGCGGGCTTCGTGGGATTCCTGGCCGGAGTCAGCGTGCTGGTGGCCCTGATCGCTGCACCGCTGCCCGCCAACCTGCAGTGGGAGGGCCGCAGCGGCCAGGCCACGTGGGCCCCCGAGTCGGTCGGCCAGCTGCGCGACTACCGCCTGGCCGCGGGGGAGGCGGAGCTGGACCTCACCCGCCTGCCGGCTGATGAACTGACCGGTCAGGACGTCCAGGTCAGCCTGGGGGCAGGCCAAATGACGATCGTGGTGCCGGAGGAGCTCACCGTCGAGGTGAACTCCGGCATCGGCGCCGGCGAGCTGCGCCTGGGCAACGCGGCCGGCTCGGCCGACACCGACGGCCCACTGTTCTCCGATGGCCGGACCAACGACACGACCAGCGGCCTGGGCATCCAGGAACGGGTCGTCCTCGGCGAGGACACCTCGCCCCAGCTCGTCGTCGACGTCAACGTGGGCGTCGGCGAGATCGTCATCGACCAGGAGTGAAGAGCAGGAGTGAACGACATGACAAGCAGCAGTCCTGAACCGCCCGACGGCACCCGTTCGGCCCCGCAGGCATCCCCGGAAGCGACCGGACCCATCGAGACCACCGAGACCAGGCCACACCGGGTGGCGGCGCCGGAGGCCGAGCAGCCGTACTCCTCATCGAGCCGCGAAGAGCCACCCGCCGGCGACCAGCACCCGCCCAACCAGCACGACCAGCAGGGGCGTCTCGACCGACCTACTGGCATCTCGTGGCCCACCGTCGTGGTCGGAGCCGTCGCGCTCGCGGTCGGAACCCTAGTCTTGGTGCTCCAGACGCTGAGCCCGACCATCGACTGGTCCTTCGTCGTGCCAGCCGTCATCGTCGTCGTCGGCACCCTGCTCATCGTGCTCGGCGTGGTCGGACTCTTCACCCGCCGCGACCACGACCCTGCCTAGACCACGACACCACCCACACCACTGCGCCGCCGGATATCAGGGGTCCGGCGGCGCGGTTGCCCTCGGTGGCGGACGACTCGCGACCGCGGCCCGGCAGAAGCATCAACGGGCACGTCCGGTCCGGTGAACGCGCGCAGCCGAGCAGATCCTGTCCGCCGGAGATTCCACAAGAAGCCGCCAGACAGACGAACAACCTTCGAAAGAACTCGTGGATCGGCCCGCTGTGGCGAATTGACTTCGGCGAGAGACCGGTGTTAGACATGGGTATCGATCACCGGACCAGCAAGGAGACGCCTGTGTCCCGCCGAATGTGTGCCAGCTGAGACAAGGCTGCCTTCCTGCCTTCCAGCGCCCCGGCGAGCGGCCTGCGCCCCTCGTAGTTCCCCTTCCGTAGCCGTGTCGAACGGCACCCCTCTTCCTTCCTGGAGCCTTCCATGTCTTGGTCCTTCGCCACCCGCCAGATCCACGCCGGCCAGTCTCCCGACTCGGCCACCGGTGCCCGCGCGCTACCCATCTACCAGACGACGTCCTACGTCTTCGACGACGCCGACCAGGCCGCCAACCGGTTCGCCCTGAGTGAGCTCGGCCCGATCTACACCCGCATCACCAACCCCACCAGCGAGGTCATCGAGAACCGCGTCGCCGACCTCGAAGGTGGCGTCGGCGGGCTGCTGGTCTCCTCCGGCCAGTCGGCGGTGACCCTGGCGGTCCTCAACGTCGCCGAGTCGGGTGACCACATCGTGTCCTCACCCAGCCTGTACGGCGGCACCCAGAACCTCTTCGCCCACACGCTGCCCAAGCTGGGAATCGAGGTCACCTTCGTCGACGACCCGACCGACCCCGAGCAGTGGAAGGCCGCCAGCAACGAGCGCACCCGAGCCTTCTTCGGCGAGACCATCTCCAACCCCAGCTCGGACGTGTTCGACATCGCGCCGATCGCCGAAGCCGCCCACGAGGTCGGCGTCCCGCTGATCCTGGACAACACCGTCGCCACGCCCTACCTCTGCCGTCCGATCGAGCACGGCGCCGATGTCGTCGTGCACTCGGCCACGAAGTACATCGGCGGCCATGGCACGTCCATCTGCGGCGTCATCGTGGACAGCGGCAACTTCGACTACGCCCAGCACGCCGACCGCTTCCCCGGCTTCAACACCCCCGACGCCAGCTACAACGGGCTGGTCTACGCCCGCGACCTGGGGGTCGGCTGCGCACTCGGCGCCAACCTCGCCTACATCCTCAAGGCTAGGGTCCAGCTGCTGCGTGACCTGGGGCCGGCCGCCGCTCCGTTCAACGCCTTCCTGATCGCTCAGGGCCTGGAGACGCTGTCACTGCGCATCGAGCGCCACGTGGAGAACGCGAAGGCCGTGGCGCAGTGGCTGTTGGAGCACGAGCAGGTGGAGTCGGTGTCCTACGCGGGGCTTCCGGGCCACCCCTCGCACGACCGCGCGCAGCGCTACCTGCCGGGCGGATCCGGCGCGGTCCTGGCCTTCGAGATCGCCGGCGGCGCGGATGCCGGCCGTGCCTTCGTCTCCGCCCTCGAGCTGCACTCGCTGGTGGCCAACATCGGGGACGTGCGCTCCCTGGTCATCCACCCGGCCTCGACCACGCACTCCCAGCTCACCCCGGAAGCCCAGCTCGCCGCGGGCGTCACCCCCGGGCTGGTGCGCCTGGCCGTCGGCCTGGAGCACATCGACGACATCCTGGCCGACCTCGACACCGGGTTCATCGCCGCCAAGGGATCCTGATGCCCGACTCGCACGACGCGCTGCCGCCCCACACCGGGGCGGCAGCGCGCGTGCGCTCGGTGCCGATCGGCTCGCTGACGACCGAAGCCGGCGACGAGCTCCCGGACGTGCGGATGGGGGTGCACTCCTGGGGTCGGTTGAACGAGACGAAGGACAACGCCGTCCTGGTCCTGCACGCGTTGACCGGCGACGGCCACGTCGTCGGGGACGCGGGCCCCGGGCAGCCGACCCCTGGATGGTGGCCCGGCCTGATCGGACCCGGATGCGTGCTGGACACCGACGAGTACTTCGTCGTGGCTCCCAACGTGCTCGGTGGGTGCCGGGGGTCGACGGGCCCGAGCAGCCCGGCTGCGGACGGTCGGCCGTACGGCTCCAGCTTCCCGCGGCTGAGCATCCGCGACCAGGTGGCCGCCGAGGTCGCCCTGGCGGACGTGCTGGGCATCGGCAGCTGGGCGGCCGTGCTCGGGGGGTCGATGGGGGGCATGCGCGCGCTGGAGTGGGCGGTCAGCCACCCGGGCCGGGTGCGCCGGTGTCTGGCCATCGCGACCAGCGCCATCGCCAGCGCCGACCAGATCGCCTGGGCCACCCCCCAGCTGCACGCCATCCGCGGGGATGCCGGGTTCGCCGGAGGCGACTACTACCCCGGCCCCGGCCCTCGCAACGGCTTGGAAGTGGCCCGCCAGATCGCGCACGCGACATACCGGTCTGCGGCCGACCTGGACGACCGGTTCGGCGCGGCACCGCAGCTCGGTGAGGAGCCCCAAGCCGGGGGACGGTATGCAGTGCAGTCCTACCTGCAGCATCACGGTCGGAAACTGGTGCGCCGCTTCGACGCCAACACCTACCTCGTGCTGACCGACTCGATGAACAGCCACGACCTGGGACGCGCCCGGGGCGGCGTCGAGCCCGCTCTGAGGCGGATCACCGCCGACCTGACCGTGGCCGTGGTGAGCTCGGACCGCCTGTTCACCCCCGGTGAGGGCGCGGTGATCGCACAGGCGCCCGCCTGCCGGCGGTTGCGCGTCATCGAGTCCCCGCACGGCCACGACGCCTTCCTGGTCGAGACCGAGCAGGTGTTCGCGATCATCGCCGAGGCACTCGGCCGGACCCCACCGCCCGGCGCGTTCTCCGTCGGGGCTTCCGACTCCGGCGCCGAGGCACCCGCTGAAGCACCCGCGGAGGCTGTCGTGACCGGGGGCCGCGCCGCTGCGCGTCGGCTGCAGGCCACCGGCCTCTGGTAGCCACGACCAGCACCGCGGATGGCCGCACGGCGGTGCCTACCCGCCCCGGTCCTCACCGCCGGTCCCAGCCTGCACCCAGGAAGTGCGTGGAGGGGGGCCTACGATGGGGGACGGCGAAGGAGGGCGCGATGGAGTGGCTGCGGGAGACCCAGTGGCTGTGGTGGGTCAGTGCCGCCCTGATCCTCGGGCTCGTCGAGATCGCCTCGCTGGACCTCGTCTTCTCCATGCTTGCAGCGGCTGCCCTGGTGGCTGCCCTGGCAGCGTTCGCCGGAGGCAACTTCACGATCCAGGTGCTGAGCTTCGTCGTGGCTGCCCTGGTCCTGCTGGCGCTGCTGCGTCCGCTCCTGTTGCGACGCCTCAACCTCACCGGCCCCGCGGTGCCCACGAACGCTGACGCCAACGTCGGCCAACGCGCCGAGGTCCTCCAGGAGGTCACCGACCGCAGCGGCAGGGTGAAGCTCCGCGGCGAGGACTGGTCCGCGCGCACCGAGCAGGTTCATGACCCCCTCCCGCCCGGCTCGATCGTCCAGGTCGTCCGGATCGACGGCGCCACGGCCGTCGTGGCCCCCGATGCCTCAGACCGATCCTCACACCAGGAGTGACCATGCCCGAACCGGCGACCCTCGTCCTGTACATCGTCCTGCTACTCCTGATCCTGTTCGTCGCGACGGCGGTCGCCAAGGCGATCAGGATCGTGCCGCAGGCTACAGCGGTCATCGTGGAGCGCCTGGGCCGGTACTCCCGCACCCTCGACGCGGGACTGCACATCCTCGTGCCGTTCATCGACAAGGCGCGATCGAACGTCGACCTGCGCGAGCAGGTCGTGTCGTTCCCGCCGCAGCCGGTCATCACCAGCGACAACCTCGTGGTCTCGATCGACACGGTCATCTACTTCCAGCCCACCGACCCCAAGGCCGCGACGTACGAGATCGCCAACTACATCCAGGGCATCGAGCAGCTCACGGTCACCACGCTGCGTAACGTCATCGGTTCGCTGGACCTGGAGCAGACGCTGACCAGCCGCGACCAGATCAACGGTCAGCTTCGCGGCGTGCTCGACGACGCCACCGGCCGATGGGGAATCCGCGTCAACCGCGTCGAGCTGAAGGCGATCGACCCGCCCGCCAGCGTGCAGGACTCGATGGAGAAGCAGATGCGCGCCGAGCGCGACCGGCGGGCCACCATCCTCAACGCCGAAGGGGTCAAGCAGTCCCAGATCCTCACGGCAGAAGGCGAGAAGCAGGCTCAGATCCTGCGGGCCGAGGGCACCGCTCAGTCGGCGATCCTGGAGGCCCAGGGTGAGGCCCGGGCCATCCTGCAGGTCTTCGACGCCATCCACAAGGGCAACCCCGACAGCAAGCTGCTGGCCTACCAGTACCTGCAGATGCTCCCGCAGATCGCCCAGGGCGAGTCCAACAAGATGTGGATCGTGCCGACCGAGCTCACCAAGGCTCTGTCCGGGATCGGCAACGCCCTCGGTGGAAGCTCCGATGCTGACGGCGCCTCGCTGGACGGCCCCCCCGCCGGCCTGCGCTCGGATGCCGAGAGCCCGACGTCCGGGTTCGACGACGCCATGCCGGATCTGGAGGACCCCAACGAAGCGCTGCGGCGGGCACGTGAAGAGGCCGCGCAAGCCACTGCTGAGGCTGAGCGGTCGACGCGGCAGTCGCGGAGCCGCGGGGAGCGCCCAGAGCCGGGGACCCAGGAACCCCGCTCCGAAGGCTGAGGGCCGCCCGGCCGGCCTCAGGCGAGGTCGAGCTGGGCGGCGACGACGTTCGCGATCCGATACGGCGGGTTGGACACGTCCTGGGTCATACCGGACTCGCTGGAGTCCAGCGGCTCGAGGGTGTCCATCTGAGACTCCAGCAGCGACAGTGGCATGAAGTGCTCGCGGCCCCCCATCCGCTCCATCAGCAGCTCCTTGTCACCCACGAGGTGCACGAAGAACGTGTCGCCTCCCCGGCGCAGGATGTCGCGGTAGACCCTGCGCAGGGCCGAGCAGGTGACGACGGTGCACGTGCCCTGCTCGTCGCGTTCGGCGGTCCACCTGGCCAGCCTCTCGAGCCATGGCCACCGGTCCTCGTCCACCAACGGGTCGCCGCGCTCCATCTTGGCCACGTTCTCCGGCGGGTGGAAGTCGTCGCCCTCGGCGAACTCCCACCCGAGCCGCTCCGAGATGGCCTTGCCGACGGTGCTCTTGCCCGACCCGGAGACGCCCATCACCACGAGATGCCTTGTTGTGTCGGTCATCGTCAAAACCTACGGGACCACGACCCAGATGAGCAGCGCGCGTCCGAAGACGGCCAGGGCCAGCGTGGTCTCCATCACCGTCCAGGTGCGCCGTGTCGTCCTGACGCACCCAGCCAGTGATGGGAGGGACCAGAGCGCCTTCAGTGCACGGCGCTCGTGCGCTGAAGCTCCTCTGACGCGAGACGGTGCTGACCCAGCGAGTAGCGCACGGCGCAGACCCAGAGCACCAGGATCACGACGTACACGCAGTACCGCGTGAGGTCCGACGGCTGAGCCCAGCCTGCGTTGAGCAGCGTCCGGGAGTTGGTGAGGATGATGACGCCGCCGACCAGCGACCCCAGCACCCGTGCTGGCAGGCGCCTGACCAGCCAGGCGGCTATCGGTGCGGCCACGACGCCACCGAGCAGCAGGGCAACGGCCCATGAGGCCAAGATGCCCTGGGTTCCCAAGCCGATCAGGAATCCCGCGCTGGCGGCGACCGCGACCAGGAACTCGCTGGCGTCGACCGAGCCGATCACCTTGCGTGGTTCGAGCCGGCCGCTCGCGAGTAGCGCCGGGGTGCCGATGGGCCCCCACCCTCCGCCGCCACTGGCGTCGACGAAGCCGCCGACGAGCCCCAAGGGGCCGAGGAACCGCCGACGCAACGGTGTGCCCAGGCGGTCGGTCCGCACGCCCTGAAAAGTGAACCTGAGGAACACGTACAGCCCGAGACTGAACAAGATGAGCGCCATGAACGGCTCTGCGGCCTCGCTACTGAGCCAAGAGAGGAAGGTCGCCCCCGCGAAGGCCCCCACGGCCCCCGGCCCGCCGATCTTGGCGACGACACCCCAGTCGACGTTGCCGAACTTCCAGTGCGCGGCTCCTGAGACCAAGGTGGTGCCGATCTCCGCCAGGTGGATGGTGGCCGAGGCCGCGGCAGGACTGGTGCCGATAGCGAGCAGCAGTGTCGTGGAGGTGACCCCGTAGGCCATCCCGAGACTGCCGTCGACCAGCTGGGCGAAGAGCCCGACGAGGGCCAGCAGCGCAAGCTTGAACATGACGGTGACGCTAAGCCTGCAGTCTTTTCTTGTCAATACCGATCGAATTGGTCGACATTAACTCGGATCGTTGCTCCATGCCCCCGCCGACTCCACCAGGACGGCCACCGAACCGGGCAGCTCGGAGCTCAGCACATCGGCCAGCGTCACCTCGTCGAGCACCCGGCGGACGGCCACCCTGACCGCAACCCAGACTGAGAGCAGGTGCTCCGCCTCACCGTGGTACGTCAGGTCGGAGGGTCGCTCCCCGTTGACGAAGACCAGCGGACCGTCGATCGCTCGGATGACCTCTCCGAGGGTGACCTCCTGCGGCGGCCGGGACAGGCGGTGGCCACCGTGGGCCCCGCGCTGGCTGGTGACCACTGCGGCGGTGCGAAGGTCGCGCAGCACGGACTCAAGGAACCGTGCCGGGATCTGCTGTGCCTGCGCGATCTGGTCTGCGGTGAGGCGATCTGACGTCGACCCCGCAAGGACCAGCGCGGCGCGCACGGCGTAGTCGGCCTTCGCAGAGATCCTCATGGGCGCACTATTGCGCATGGCCCAGCCAAGGGCGACCTGCGCGGCCGCGGTAGACCGGCACGCCGGCCACCGGCCGGTAGGCTCGGCGCGACGTGACCGCACCGCGCCCGCTGGGAGACCCCGTGACCGACGACCCCGTGACCGACGACCCCGTGATCGACGATCCCGATTTCGACGTCGTGCTGCTCGGCACGGACATCGGCATCTACGCTCTGGCCCGAGCCTTTCGCGAACGCTACGGGATCCGCAGCACCGTGATCTCGCGTGTCGTGGCGGGGCCGATCGCGGACTCGCGGTTTATCGAGACCATCGAGCTGGGCGAGCATGCTCAGCGTCAGGACACCTTGGACGAGCTCGAGCGACAGGGCCGGGCTCGAGCCGCATCCGGTCGCACCACGCTGCTGCTGTCCAACGCCGACTCCTTCTCGCGCATGCTCAGCGACCAGGCGCAGTGGCTGCGGCAGTGGTATGTCGTCCCGGCCGTCGACGCGGCCGTGCTGGACCTGGTCGCGGACAAGATCGAGTTCGACCGGGTGTGCGCCCAGCTCGACATCCCCACCCCGCGCACCCTGGTGCAGGACTTCGGCGCTGCCGGTGAACAGACCTGGGCGCCCGACATCGACGAGCTCACCCGCGACCTGACCTTCCCCGTCGTGGCCAAGCCCGCGGTTGGCGCCGCCTACGAGGGTCTGCGCTTCGAAGGCAAGAACAAGATCTTCAAGGTCGACTCACCGGATGAGCTGGTCACCGTGTTCCGCCGTGTCGCGGACGCCGGCTTCCGGGACCGGTTCGTCGTGCAGGAGCTGATCCCGGGCGACGACACGGCCATGCGCTCCATCACCGCCTACGTCGACCAGTTCGGTCAGGCCACCCTGCTGGCGACCGCCCAGGTGCTGCTGCAGGAACACCAGCCGCTGGCCATCGGCAACCCCGCGGCCATGATCACCACCCCTTATCCCGAGCTGATGGAGCAGGCGGAGCGGATGTTGACCGACGTCGGCTACCACGGCTTCGCCAACTTCGACGTCAAGCTGGACCCGCGCGACGGGGTGATGAAGTTCTTCGAGATGAACCCCCGCATCGGGCGCAACAACTTCTACGTCACCGCGGCCGGCGCCAACGTCGCCGAGTTCATCACCACCGACCTCATCCAGCAGACCCGGCACGAGCCGGTCGTGGTGCGCAACGAGATCCTCTACTGCGTCCTGCCGATGTTCCTGCTGCGTCGCTACCTCAGCCCGGAGCAGAAGCTGCTGGTGAAGCGCGTGAGCCGGCAGGGCGTCTTCCACCCGTTGGTGACCAAGGACTCGCTCAAGCGCAAGCTCTACGTGGCGGCGGCGAAAGCCAACTACGTGCGCAAGTTCGCGCGCTACTACCCCAAGCAGACCGAATCCGGATTCTGAGCCGGATCCCCCCTCACGGCGCACCGGCCTCCCTACACTGGCCTGCATGAGTCATGTGCGCTTCGCGCTGGGATGGTGCGCGGCGATCCTCGGTGCCGCCCTCATCCTCATCGGCTCGGCCGGCACCGCGTCCGCGCACGACGAGCTCACCGACACCACGCCGCAGGACGGTGCCGAGCTGACCGACGACGTCGGCGAGGTGCGGCTGGAGTTCAGCGGCGCGATCGCTGACGTCGGCAGCGTGGTCGAGGTGAGCGGGCCGGAAGGGGACGCCGCGCAGGGCGAGGTCGCTGTCGACGGCAACGTGGTGGTGCAGCCGCTGGCCTCCGACCTCGGCCCGGGCGACTACTCCGTCCGTTGGCGGGTGACCTCGCAGGACGGCCATCCCATCTCCGGGCAGTTCGGCTACACGCTGGCGCCCGAGGAGGCGCCGGCCACCTCCGCGGAGCCTTCCACGCAGGAGCCCGACTCCCCCGACGCCGACGGCGCCACCACGACGAGCCCGGAGGTCACCGACTCCGATCAGCAGACGGTGGGCACCGACCATGCGGCCGACACCGCGGCCGCCCCCGCCCAAGGGGACGACTCCAGCGAGTCGGGGCCGCCCTGGTGGGTCTGGGGTGTGCTGGCGCTGGCGGTCGGGACCCTGGGCGTGCTCGGCTCGATCGCGCTGCGTCGCCGCTGAAGCAAGCGGTGGGCACCGTCGCCTGCTTCGACGCTGAGCGGGCCGCGAGGTGGGTGGGCCGTGCGGTCCGGGCACGGCAACTCATGTACCGTAGGGCCCACGATTCATACCCACCCCCGGGCTGCTGCGCAGTCAGGGCCGGCACCTCGGTGCCCCCTGGTAGCGATGCACCCCGGCAGACGCACGAGGGGGTCACGCCATGGGGCGCGGCCGGGCGAAAGCCAAGCAGACCAAAGTTGCGCGGAGACTGAAGTACTACTCTCCGGACACGGACCTCACCGCGCTGGAGCGCGAGCTGAAGGCCGCCGAAGGCGACGGCGTACCGTCACCCGCAGTGTCGACGTCGGACGACGGGCACGACACGGCCGGATCCGACGGACGCAACGGGAGTGCCGGCGAGGAGGCGGACCACTGGTCCGGTGACGACGACGTCGCGGAAGGGTCCGGCACACCCTCCTCGAACCACCAGGCACGGCCGGCGCCGGCCCCAGGGTCGTGGATGAAGAAGCGCGCCTAGCCCACACCGGGGTAGGCACCGACCAGGCTCGCTGAGCCACCGTCGACGCCCTTCGTGCCGTGCACCGATCCCTCAGGCGGCCTCTGCGTGCTCTCGACGGTGCCTACGGTCCACGCCCGCACGCCCTTCGCTTCGCATCGGCCGATGGCGGCGTCAGCGTGCTCGGCGGGCACCACGACCACGAACCCGATGCCCATGTTCAACGTCGCCTCCACGTCCGCCTGCGGCACGTGACCCCAGGCCTGCACAGCCCGGAAGACCGCCGGCGGCGCCCACGTGCCGCGATCCACGGTGGCGTGAACCCCTGACGGCATGACGCGTGCCACGTTCGCCGCCAGTCCACCCCCGGTGATGTGCGAGAGCGCATGCACCTCCACGTCGGGCGACTCGATCAGACCCCGCAGCACCGGGGTGTAGATACGAGTGGGCTCCAGCACCTCCTCCCCCAGCGTCCGCCCGAAGTCCGGGATGTGGTCTTCCCACCGCCGGCCGTTGGCGGCGACCACGCGTCGGACCAGGGAGAACCCGTTGGAGTGAAGCCCGGACGAGGCCAGGGCCAGCACCGCGTCCCCCGCCCGGACCCGGTCTGGACCCAGGATTCGGCTCCGCTCGACCACCCCGGTCGCGGCGCCGGCCAGGTCGTACTCCCGCGGAGCCAGGAGCCCCGGATGCTCGGCGGTCTCCCCACCCACGAGGGCGACGCCTGCGTCGGCGCACCCCAGCGCGATGCCGCGCACGATGGCGGCGATCCGTTCCGGCACGACCTGGCCGCAGGCGATGTAGTCGGTCATGAACAAGGGCTCCGCCCCACATACGACGATGTCGTCGACCACCATGCCGACCAGGTCGATGCCGATGGTGTCGTGCCGGTCCATAGCCTGGGCGATGGCCACCTTCGTCCCGACCCCATCCGTGCTCGTCGCGAGCACGGGTCGCTCCATCGAGGTCAGGGCCTCGGCGTCGAACAGACCGGCGAACCCACCGAGACCGCCGAGCACCTCGGGGCGGGTGGCCGTCGACAGCGCACCCTTCATCAGGTCGACCGCACGGTCACCGGCTACGGTGTCCACCCCCGAGGCGGCGTAGGTCACCGGCTGGCCCATCGCCACCTCGCTGGCCACCTCTTGCCCGGTCACGGACGGGTCAGCGCATCAGAGGCGCCCAGTGCCGAGCCGACCCGGACGCCATCGACGTCGCGCACCCCCGCAGACGGCCCGGACTCGGCGCCCATCTCCTGCATGTGCTGAACGTCCAAGGTGCCGACGTCGGTCGGATCCGCGCCGTGGTGCACGGGGAACTCCAGCTCCAGGACGTCGGTGGCGCGGTGGTCCTCGGGGGTGCCGATCGGGTACCGGCCGGAGAAGCACGCCGTGCACAGCTGGTCCAGGCGCTGTTCAGTGGCCGTGACCATGCCCGACTCGCTGATGTAGCCGAGGGAGTCGGCGCCGATGGAGGCCCGGATGTCGTCGGTGTTCAGCCCGTTGGCCACGAGCTCGGCGCGCGTGGCGAAGTCGATGCCGTAGAAGCACGGCCACCGCACTGGCGGGGAGGATATCCGCACGTGCACTTCGGCAGCCCCGGCCTCACGCAGCATCCGGACCAGCGCGCGCTGGGTGTTGCCGCGCACGATCGAGTCGTCGATCACGACCAGGCGCTTGCCCCGGATGACGTCGCGCAGCGGGTTGAGCTTGAGCCGGATGCCCAGCTGTCGGATGGTCTGGCTGGGGGCGATGAAGGTGCGGCCGACGTAGGCGTTCTTCACCAGCCCGGCGCCGTAGGGGATCCCGGAGGCTTCGGCATACCCGATGGCCGCGGGAGTGCCCGACTCCGGCGTCGGCATCACCATGTCCGCCTCGACGGGATGCTCCGCGGCCAGCTGGCGCCCCATCTCCACCCGGCTCTCGTGCACAGAGCGGCCGTTGAGCGAGGTGTCGGGACGGGCCAGGTAGACGTACTCGAAGACGCAGCCCTTACGGTCGGGCTCGGCGAAGCGGCGGCTGCGCAGCCCCTGCTCGTCGATGGCCAGCAGCTCCCCGGGCTCGACCTCACGCACGAAGCTGGCTCCGACGATGTCCAGCGCCGCGGTCTCAGAGGCGACCACCCATCCGCGCTCCAGCCGCCCGAGCACCAGGGGGCGCACGCCTTGAGGGTCTCTGGCCGCGTAGACCGTCTGTTCGTCGCAGAAGACCAGCGAGAAGGCACCGCGCAGCATCGGCAGCACCTCCATGGCGGCCGCCTCCAGGGTCTGGTCCTCATCACTGGTGAGCAGCCCGGTGATCAGGGCGGTGTCGGTGGTGTTGCCGCGGCCGACCTCGCCGGCGGCGTACCGCAGGCTGCCCCCGTTGCGCTCGACCAGGACCTCGCGCAGCTCGGCAGAGTTGATCAGGTTGCCGTTATGGGCCAGGGCCACGGTGCCGCCACTGGTGCCTCCCAGCGTCGGCTGCGCGTTCTCCCAGGAGCTGCGACCGGTCGTGGAGTATCGGCAGTGGCCGATGGCCAGGTGCCCGCGCAGGGACGCCAGGCTCGACTCGTCGAAGACCTGAGCGACCAGACCGATGTCCTTGAAGACCAGCAACGAGCGTCCGTCGCTGGTCGCGATGCCCGCCGCCTCCTGGCCGCGATGCTGCAGGGCGTAGAGGCCGAAGTAGGTGAGTTTGGCGACCTCGTCGTCCGGTGCCCAGACGCCGAAGACCCCGCATGCGTCCTGCGGGAGCGACTCATCGGGCAGGAGGTCGTGTGTCAGGCGTCCGTCGGGTCGAGCCACGCCTTCAGTCTCGCATTCCTCACATCTTGCGCAAACTGCTCCACTCGGCGATCAGATAGAACACCGCGCCGATGAAGCCGCCGACGAGCGCACCAGCGCCGCCCATCACGACCAGCTCCTGGCCTGGCGAGGCGACCTGAGAGCTGGGCCCGCCGAGGGAGACCACGACACCGAGGACGAACCCGATGACCGCTCCTGTCGCCAAGAACGGCACCATCCGCGGCCCGCGTCGTCGGGCGCCCACCGAGCTGACGTGCTCTCGGTCGAGGCGGGGGTCTTGCTCGTTCACCCCTCCAGGCTACGCTCGCCTGCTCCGTCGTCGCCCCCGAGGTCGATCCGGTCCAGCACCGCCACGTCGGCACGGTAGGGCTGGGTGCTGCGCGGCCAGTGCACCACGACGTCGGTGAACCCCAGCTCGGCCGCCCTGCCGACCTGCTCGGCGTAGAGGTCGGCGCTGCTCAGCGCCGGGATGCCGCTGGCGTCCAGCGACAGGTATCGATCGGCGGGTCGGCCCAGGCCCGGGCTCGACCGGGCGGTGTCCCTCTCGATCTCGGTATACCGCTGACTGATGTCGGAGATGCCGCGCCACCACTGCTCGATCCGCTCGGCGTCGCCGTCGTCCGGGTCGAGCTCGCGGCCGCTGGGCCCGGTCGTCATCCACCCCTGCCCGTGCGCAGCGGCCAGCGCCATCGACCGTGGCCCGTTCGCGGCCACGACGAAGGGCACGCGGGGCTGCTGCACACATCCAGGCTGGTTGCGGGCGTCCCGGGCGGCGAAGAACTCACCCTCGTGGTCGACGTGATCCTCCCGCAGCACCCGGTCGAGCAGGGGGACGAACTCCTCGAACCGCCGCGTGCGCTGCCCCCGGGTCAGACGGTGGCCGAGGATCTGCGCGTCGAGGTCGCCTCCGGCACCCAGGCCGAGCAGCATCCGCCCCCGGCTGACGTCGTCGACGGTCAGCACGTCGCGCATGAAGGTCACCGGGTGTCGGAAGTTCGGTGAGGCCACGAAGGTGCCGAGGCGGATCCGCTCGGTGACCGTCGCCGCCACACCCAGCGTCACCATCGTGGAGTGCCAGGGTGAGTCCGGCAGACCGGCCCAGGTCAGGTGGTCGTAGGTCCAGGCATGGTCGAAGCCGCGGTCCTCGGCGGATCGCCACATCGACTCGGCATCCACCCACGAGTGCTCAGGCAGGATGCAGATGCCGTGGCGCATCGAGCCATCGTAGTGGGCCCATCACGACGGGGCGCACGCCATCACTCGCCGGTCAGGGGGAGCAGGGCGGCGAGGTCGGCGCGCTGGCCACTGGCTCGGATGGCGCCGCTGCCCATGGCCTGAGCCCATGTCTGCCGCCCCGTCGCGAGCATGATCCAGGTCTGGGAGTCGGTCTCGACCACGTTGGGCGGGGTCCCCCGCGTGTGCCGCGGACCTTCGATGCACTGCACCGCACCGAACGGGGGCACCCGGACCTCCACAGCACGCCCCGGTGCCCGGGCCGCCAGCTCTTCCAGGCTGTAGCGCACCGCCGTGGCGCGCACGTCGCGAGCCAGAAGCCCGATCTCGGCGCTGTTGCGACAC
The DNA here is from genome assembly GCA_049683875.1 of Ornithinimicrobium sp. Lineage (GTDB taxonomy): Bacteria > Actinomycetota > Actinomycetes > Actinomycetales > Dermatophilaceae > Ornithinicoccus. The sequence goes on along the minus strand of JBAUJO010000196.1, from coordinate 19,234 downwards.
TCCTCGAGAGCCTGTCTGCCCTCCTGCTGGGGCACCCTCCTACGCGCCGGCACCGCGTCAGCCCAGCAGGTCCCGCTCGATGGGGCACGACATGCAGCGGGGTCCACCTCGGCCGCGTCCGAGCTCACCACCGGCGATCTCCAGCACCTCGACCCCCTGGGCCCGCAGGTAGTCGTTGGTGACGGTGTTGCGCTCGTAACCGATGACCACGCCCGGCTCCAGCGCGAGCACGTTGCACCCGTCGTCCCACTGCTCGCGAGCCGCCGCGGCGGGGTTCTGGTCGGCGGCGAGCACCCGCAGACGATCCAGGCCCAGGGCGCGGGCGATGACCTGCTCGGCCTGCCCCGCCTCGTGCGCCTCGACATGAACCCCGCCCTCGGCTTCGCCGGCCTTCCCGGTGGTGGCCGTCAGGGTCCAGCACGGCAGGTCCGGCAGACCGAGATAGCGGATGAAGGTCTCCTGGTCCACCATGGTCATCACCGTGTCCAGGTGCATCACGGCCCGGGACTTGGGCATGTCGAGGGCCACGACCGTGTGGATCTCCGGTGAGGCGAGCATGTGCGCGGCCAGCCGCTCGACGCCTTGTGATGTGGTCCGCTCGCTGAGCCCCACGAGCACGGTGCCGTGGCCCGGCACGAGGATGTCACCGCCTTCCGCGGTGGCCGGGCCGCCGTCCAGCCCGTGGCTCCACCAGTGAGGGGGCTGGTCGACGAACATCGGGTGATGGGCGTAGATCGCCTCGTAGTGCACGGTCTCGCGACGCCGGGCCTTCTTGTGCATCGAGTTGACCGCCACCCCGTCGTAGACCCACGCCGAGGTGTCTCGGGTGAACAGGTGGTTCGGTAGTGGGGCCAGCACCGCCTCGTGCGCGGCCAGCTGGCTGATCACGACCGAGGACGGGCCCTCGATCCGCTCCAGCACCTCGGACTTGGTGATGCCGCCGATGAGGAACCTGGCCAGGTCGGCGTCGGTCATCGCGTCGAACATAGCGCGCAGCTGATCGGCGGCCATCGGCCCGACGTGGCGCTCGTCCAGCGACTGGGCCAACACCTCCTCCCGCGCCTGGGGAACGGCCAGGGCCTCTTTCAACAGGACGTCGAAGTGGTGCACCGTGACCCCGCGGTCCCGCATCAGCGTCACGAAGGCGTCGTGCTCGGCCTGGGCTCGCTCGACCCACAGGATCTCGTCGTAGAGGTACCGCTCCTTGTTCTCCGGCGTGAGCCGGTGCATCTCCAGTCCAGGGCGGTGCACGATGACCTGGCGGAGTCGGCCGACCTCGGAGCCCACATGCAACGTCATCTCGGTGCCTTCCGCTCGGGGGTGGTCCGCCGCTCATCCTTTCACCGCCGGGTGATTGACTCATAGGTATGCGTGCCACCCTCTTGAGCTCGACCCGCTCCGTCTCCCTCGACGAGGTCGACGACCCCACCCTGAAGCTGCCGACCGACGCGCTCGTGAAGGTCACCGCCAGCTGTGTCTGCGGCTCCGACCTCTGGCCCTACCGCGGCATCAACGAGGTCACCGAGCCGAAGCGCATCGGTCACGAGTTCGTCGGCGTCGTGCAGGAGGTGGGCAGCGAGGTGCGAACGGTGGCTGTCGGCGACTTCGTCATCGCACCGTTCACCTATGGGGACAACACCTGCCCGCACTGCCGCGCCGGGTTCAACTCCGCGTGCGACCAGCTGGGCGGGTGGGGTTCGGTCGGACCGGACGGGCACCTGGCCGACGGCGGCCAGGGCGAGTACGTCCGGGTGCCGCTGGCCGACGGCACCCTGGTCTCGACGCCGGAGCCACCGCAGGCCTCCATGGTTGCCTCGTTGCTCACCCTGAGCGACGTCATGGGCACCGGCTGGCACGCGGCACGTATGGCGGGCGTGCGCCGTGGGAACACCGTGGTGGTCGTCGGCGACGGTGCGGTCGGGCTGTGCGCCGTGCTGTCGGCCGCGCGGATGGGTGCCGAACGGATCATCGCGATGTCGCGCCACGAGCCTCGACAGGCCCTCGCGTCGCAGTTCGGGGCCACCGACATCGTCGCCGAGCGGGGTGAGGAAGGCGTGGCGATCGTGCACGACAAGACCGGTGGGGTAGGCGCGGATGCCGTGCTGGAGTGCGTCGGGACCGGTCAGTCGATGCAGACCGCGTTCGACGTGCTCCGCCCCGGGGGTACGGTCGGCTACGTCGGAGTGCCGCACGGCGACGGCCCACCGATAGGGCAGATGTTCCGTCGCAACCTCAACATCGCCGGAGGCGTCGCCCCGGCCCGGGCTTATCTGGAGGAGCTGCGCGACCTGGTGCTCGCCGGCGAGATCGACCCCGGGCGGGTCTTCGACTCCACACTGCCCCTGGAGGATGTCGCTGAGGCCTACGCGGCGATGGACGAGCGCCGGGCGATCAAGGTGATGTTGCAGCCCAGGTGACGGACCGGGTCGGCTCGGAGGTGCAGGGACCCCCCGCGCACCTGGAAGAGCCCACCTGCCCTTGCTGCATTCCTGCCCTGGGGGAGTTCAGTGGGGTACCACCGCACGGGGGGCCGGCGACCAGTGTAGGCCGATACCTCGCTGCTTTTCGACCTGCTTTCGACTCGACACCGGACCCGGGACGGTGACGGCCACCACCGATTTCGGCCGTTCGGACCGCTCGGGGTACCCTCGCGGGCGGAGGATTCGCATAGTGGCCTAGTGCGCACGATTGGAAATCGTGTTGGGGATGAAACCCCTCGCGGGTTCAAATCCCGCATCCTCCGCCACTCCGTTCCGCCGGGTCAGCGGCGTTTCGCCGTGCCCAGCACCGTCCGGGCGACCTCTCGGCCGATTACCGTGCCGGCCGAGCGCAGCATCGACCGGAACGCCGAGGAGCCGACCACCTTCTCCAGCATCGACTCCTGTTGCTCCCCCTCCTGTTGTGCGCCGGCGTGTTCGGTGCGCCCGCCCGTCGGGTTCAGTCGCTCAGTGAGGCGCTCGTAGGCGGACTCACGGTCGAGGGTCTGCGCATACTTTCCACTCAGTGGCGAGCACGCCACGGCTTCCTCGATGACGGACGTCTCGCTGGGGCCCATGGTGGACTGGGGAGCGCGAAGCATCGTCCACGCCACCGGCGTCGGGGCGCCCCGTTCGGACAGCACGGTGACGATGGCCTCACCGGTGCCCAGGCTGGTCAACGCCTGGGCGAGGTCGTACTCGCTCGTGGGGAAGGTCGACACGGTCGCCTTCAGCGCCTTGGCGTCGTTGGGTGTGAACGCGCGTAGCGCGTGCTGAACCCTGTTGCCCAGCTGAGCCAGGATGCCCTCCGGCACGTCGCGGGGCGCCTGGGTGACGAAGAAGACGCCCACTGCCTTGGAACGGATCAGGCGCACGGCCTGCTCGACGGCGTCGAGGAAGGCATCGGAGGCCTCGTCGAACAACAGATGCGCCTCGTCGAAGAAGAACACCAGCTCGGGCTTGTCCTGGTCCCCCACCTCGGGCAGGTCCTGGAACAGCTCGGCCAGGAGCCACATCAGGAAGGTGGAGAACACCACCGGTCGGTCCCGCACACCGGGCAGCTCCAGCGCGGTGATCACCCCCAGCCCGTCGTCGGTGGTGCGCAGCAGGTCCTGCGCCTCGAACTCAGGCTCACCGAAGAAGTCCTGCCCACCGCCGTCGGCAAGAGCGATGAGCTCGCGCAGGATGACCCCCGCCGTCGAGCTCGCCAAGCCGCCGAGGCTCTTCAGGTCGGCCCGGCCCTCCTCGGAGACCAGGTGTTGCACCACCGCCTGCAGGTCCTTCAGGTCCAGCAGCGCCAGCCCGTGCTTGTCGGCGTAGTGGAACACGAGCCCGAGGCTCGACTCCTGGGTGGCGTTCAAGCCGAGCACCTTGGCCAGCAGGATGGGCCCGAAGGCGCTGATCGTGGCCCGCACCGGCACCCCAGTGCCCGCTGAGCCCAGCCGTAGGAACTGCACCGGGTAGGCGGTCGGCGTCCAGTCCTGCTCCAGACCTGCCATCCGCTGGTCGATCTTGGCGTGACCCGCAGAGGGTGTCGCCAGCCCGGACAGGTCACCCTTGACGTCGGCCAGGAACACGGGCACCCCTTGCGCGGACAGCTGCTCGGCCATCAGCTGCAAAGTGACCGTCTTGCCGGTACCCGTGGCGCCGGCCACCAGGCCGTGCCGGTTCATCGACGACAGCGGAAGGGCGACGGCTGCGCCGGGCACCACCGTCCCCTCCTCCACGGCGGCGCCGAGCCTGATGCTCGCTCCGTCGAAGGCGTAGCCCGCCGTGATGGCCTCGATCTGGCTGCTGTCGTGCGCGCTCACGCACGTGACCCTAGTATCACCGGCCCCGCCGCCGCCCGAGACCTACAATCGCAGCCATGATCTTCAAGGGGGTGGGCCAGGGTCGGCCCTACCCCGCGCACCAGCTCGACACGCCGGCCGACTGGGCCACGCTGGCGCCGCGGATGATCCTGCTGGAGGACCTGATCACCACCCGTGCCGAGCTCGACCTGCGGGCGTTGCTAGCCGAGGACTCCACCTTCTACGGCGACATCTTCTGCCACGTGGTGCACTGGCGCGGCGAGTACTACCTCGAGGACGGGCTGCATCGGGCCTTGCGCGCTGCGCTGCAAGGGCGCCCGGCCGTGCACGGGCGTGTCCTGAAGCTCGACTGAACCCGGCGGCGACTAGCGTGGCGCCATGGCGTACGTGCGCACCGGAGGTATGTCCACGGCCGCGCGGCGACGCCGGCGACGGACCGCGCTGGTGCTGACGGCGCTCACCCTGATGCTGGCCGTCGTCCTCGTCTACGCGGTGGCCTACTACCAGGGGTGGCTCGGCAGCGAGGACACGGCGGCAGACTCAGACCAGGTGACCGCGACGGCGCCCCCCTTGCAGCCCGCCGACGTTCGGGTCAACGTCTACAACGCCAACGGAGAGCCGGGTCTAGCGGGAAGGACCTCAGAGGAGCTCAAGAGCCGCGGGTTCGTCATCGACGCCGTCGACAACGACCCCGAGGACGCCACCATCCCTGGCTCGGCGGACATCCGGCACGGGCCGGATGGGCTGCGAGCTGCCGAGCTGATCCAACAGTCCGTGCCCGGCTCCACGCTCGTGGCCGACGAGCGCGAGAGCGCGGAGGTCGACCTGGTCCTGGGCGATGGGTTCGAGCAGCTGGCACCGGCTGAGCCGTCGCAGACCTCACCGGCCGAGCCCACCGATGGGTGAGACCCGCCGCATCGTCTCGCTCCTGCCCTCGGCCACGGAGATCCTGTATGCGCTCGGAGCCGGCGACGAGGTCGTCGGCGTCACCTTCGAGTGCGACGAGCCGCAGCAGGCTCGCGCCCGAGCCACGGTGGTCTCCACCTCCTCGCTGCCTGCGCAGGTCGGATCCCGGCCGCTGACCCCGGCGGAGATCGACGCCGAGGTCCGTAGCCGCCTGGCCGCGGGTGAGGACCTCTACCATCTGGACCGCGCGGCCCTGGCGGGGCTCGACGCGGACCTCGTCGTGACCCAGGACCTGTGCGCGGTCTGCGCGGTGGACGTGTCCGAGGTCCACGACGCCCTGGAGTACCTGGGCTGCCGGGCGGAGGTTCTCACCACCGATCCGCACACGCTGCAGGAGGTACTCGACAGCATCGAGCAGATCGGCCGCGGCTGTGGTCGCGCCGAGGCCGCGGCCGCACTGGTGAGCCGGTTGGCGGCCCGGCTGTCCCGGATGCCGGGTGCGCCCGCAGTCGAGGCGCCGGCGGTGGCGGTGCTGGAGTGGACGGACCCCCCGTTCGCCCCCGGACACTGGGTGCCCGAGATGGTGACCGTCGCGGGTGGGCGCAGCGTGCTCGGGGTCGCCGGAGACCGCTCGGCGGCGACCTCGTGGGAGCAGGTGGCCCGCGCCGAGCCGGACATCGTCGTCGTCGCACCCTGCGGCTATGACCTGCAGACCTCGGCCCGGCTCACCACTGACCTGCTCCACGGCGGCCCACTGGGCGACCTGGTCCGCAGGGCCCCCTTTCCCCCTGAGGTCTGGGCGGTGGACGCCAACGCCTCCTTCGCCCGGCCCGGTCCGCGTCTGGTCGACGGGGTGGAGGCGCTGGCCGCGATCATCGACCCCACCCGCCACGGGGTGCCTGACCCCTCGATCGCCCAACGCTGTGTCGGCGGCGCGCTCTAGGATCGCTGAGTATGACGCAGCAGACCCTACGGATGAGCATCACGATCCAGGCGCCGGCGCACGCCGTCTGGGACGTGCTGACCGACCTCACGCGGGCCCCCGAGCGCCTGCGCGGTATCGAGTCGGTCCAGATCATGTCCCCCGGGCCGTACGCGGTGGGCACTCGCTGGCGCGAGACGCGGTCGTTCTTCGGCCGAAGCTCGACCGAGGAGATGTGGGTGCGGGAGAACGACCCTTTACGCAGCACGGTCGTCGAGTCCGGAGAGGGCGACACGACCTACCGAACCGTCTGGCAGCTCCTGCCGCGGGGCGAGATCGATGACGAAGGCCGGGCGCCGGCCACCGAGCTGAGCGTGAGCTTCACCGGCACCACCAGCGACTCGGCGGTGACCCGGGCGGCGATGACCGTGCTGGGGCCGGTGGGTCTGCGAGCGGTGCGGCGAGCGCTGCAGAGGGACCTGGACGACATCGCGGGCGCCGCACGGGCGCTGGCGGCCCAGGCGCCCTGAGGTCAGTCCGAGTCAGCCTCGGCGTCGCTGTCACCTTCGGACTCAGGCTCGCTCTCGCCGTCGTCGGCGGACTTCTCGGCCGCCCGCTCCAAGGTCGCCGCAGCCTGCACCAGGCCGAGATGGGAGAAGGCCTGGGGGAAGTTGCCCATCTGCCGCGCAGCTTCGACGTCGTACTCCTCGGCCAGCAGACCGACGTCGTTGCGCAGGGCCAACAGGCGTTCGAAGAGCTCGGTGGCCTCCTCGACGCGGCCCATCATCGCGTAGGCGCTGACGAGCCAGAAGCAGCAGATCAGGAACGGATGCTCGTCACCTTCCAGCCCGTCGTCTCCCGCGGTGGCCCGGTAGCGCAGGACCAGCCCGCCGCGCATGAGGTCGCGCTCGATCCGGTCCACCGTCCCGACGAAGCGCGGGTCGTCGGCCTCGATGAAGCCGACCGTCGGCAACAGCAGCAGCGAGGCGTCGACCTCGTCGGTCTCGTAGTGCTGGGTGAAGGAGTTGAGATCCTTGTTGAAGCCGTAGGTCATCACTTCCTCGCGCACCCGGTCGCGCAGGTCCGACCACTCCTGCTCAGGGCCTTCCAGCCCGTGCTCACGGATGCCGGCCAGGCCACGGTCCAGGGCAACCCAGATCATCACCCGGGAGTGGGTGAAGTAGTGCTCCTCGCCCCGCATCTCCCACAGTCCCTGGTCCTTCTTTCGCCAGTCCCTGGCCAGACCGTTCAGCAGCAGCCGCTGCAGCTGCCATGAGTCGTCGAACTCCTCAACGCCCTCTTGACGCAGCATCTCCAACGCGTTCATCAGCTCTCCCAGCACGTCGCTCTGCCGCTGGGTGACGGCGCCGTTGCCGACGCGCACCGGTGTGGAGCCGCCGTATCCGGGCAGGTGGTCCAGCTCGCGCTCCACCATCTCGCGGGAGCCGTCGATGGCGTACATGATCTGTAGCTGGTCCGGGTCGCCCGCCGCCGCCCGCAGCAACCAGTCGCGCCACAGCTCCGAGCGCTTGCTGAAGCCCCAGGCCAGCAGCGCCTCGACCGTCAGGGCCGCGTCGCGCAGCCAGCAGAAGCGGTAGTCCCAGTTGCGCTCCCCACCGAGCTCCTCCGGCAGCGACGTCGTCGGCGCCGCCACGATGCCGCCGGTCTCGGCGTGCGTGAGGGTCCGCAGCACGAGCAGTGAGCGGGTGATCGCCTCGGCGTATCTGCCGCTGGGCGCGCAGTCCGACAACCACTCGCGCGACTCGTCCGCGGCCTTCTGGATGTAGTCCTCGATGTGTAGCGGCTCGGGGATGGGGGTGTAGGACTTGCTCCACGCCATACAGAAGACGTGGGTCTCACCCTCCTTCACGTCGAACTCGTCGACGTGCCGCTCGTTGTTGGGCTCGGGCAGCCGAGGCCCGCGCAGCACGAAGCGGTCGGGTCCGGCCACGGCGACCAGCGCGGCGTCACCGCCGTACTCGCTGTCGTCGGCCACACTGCGCACCCAGGGCACCGTCTTGCCGTAGCCGAGGCGCACCACCCACTCGTGGCGCATGTTGACCGTGCCCTCCAGTCCCTCGATCCGGCGGATGAGGTCGGCCCGGTTGTCCTCGGCGGGCATGACGTCGGTGACCCGGACCTGGCCCGATGCTGTGGTGTGGATGGTCTGCAACACCACGGTGCCCTCCTGGTAGGAGCGCGTCGTCTCGGTGATCTCGGTCGGTGCCAGCAGCCAGCGGCCGTGGTTCGGCTCGCCCAGCAGCGCCGCGAAACAGGCCGGGGAGTCGAAGTTCGGCAGACACATCCAGTCCACGGAACCCTCACGTGAGATCAGCGCTGCGGTGTGCCGGTCTCCCACCAGTGCGTAGTCCTCGATCGGCTGAGACATGCAGACAAACTAGGCCATGTGCTCTCCTCGCGGCGGGCGAGCGGGAACCTCAGTGCTCTGGCCCGGGGGTGCGCGAGCAGTCATCAGACACTTCATGACCCTGTGCGGCGCGAAGCAGCCCCCGCCCGGATGGCTCCGGAGGGGGCTGTGACCCGTGGCGGTGGCGGTGGGATTTGAACCCACGGAGGAGTTGCCCCCTCACACGCTTTCGAGGCGTGCTCCTTAGGCCGCTCGGACACGCCACCGCGACAGAGGCTACCTGAGCCGGCGGGGGTGGAAAAACTCCGACAGCAGGGCTGCACACTCCGGCTCCAGCACCCCGGCCACGATCTCCGGCCGGTGCAGGCTGGCGCGGTCTCGTGGCAGGTCCCAGACCGACCCGCACGCACCGGCCTTGATGTCGAAGGCTCCGAAGACCACCCGGTCCACCCGCGCCGCGACGGCCGCGCCGGCGCACATCACGCAGGGCTCCAGGGTCACCACCAGGGTGCACCCGTCCAAGCGCCAAGACCGCCGCGCTGCCCCTGCCGCGCGTAACGCCCCCACCTCGGCGTGACCGGTGGGGTCCACGTCGCGTTCACGCGCGTTGTGCCCACGACCGACCACCGCCGCCCCCTCGTCGAGGACGACCGCCCCCACCGGCACGTCGCGGCTGCATGAGCTGCGCGCCGCCTCGTCGAGGGCGAGACGCATCCACGCCGCATACGGGCTCGACCCCCAGCGGGGCCCGCCGCGGGCCACACCAGATTCCTCGTCCGCGCTCACACGGTAAGTTTCGCGTATGCGCGTCCACGTCGCCGACCATCCCCTGATCGCTCACAAGCTGACGTACCTGCGCGACAAGCGCACCCACACCCCGACGTTCCGGCGGCTCACGGACGAGCTGGTGACGCTACTGGCCTACGAGGCGACCCGCGAGGTGCGGACCTCTGCCTTCGACATCGAGACCCCGGTGGGCCCGACCACCGGGGTGCACCTGGCCAGCCCGAAGCCGCTCGTGGTGCCGATCCTGCGCGCGGGTCTGGGCATGCTCGACGGGATGATGCGGATGGTGCCCACCGCCGAGGTCGGCTTCCTGGGGATGGTACGCAACGAGGAGACCCTGGAAGCGCACACCTACGCCAACCGTCTGCCTCAGGATCTGGCCCAACGCCAGTGCTACGTGCTCGACCCCATGCTGGCCACGGGAGGCACGTTGGCCGCGGCCATCCACTACCTCGTCGAGCTCGGCGCCGACGACATCACAGCGATCACGCTGCTGTCCGCACCGGAGGGGATCGAAGCCTTGCGCGAGCGGGTCGCCGGCATCGAGCCGCCGGTACGGCTGGTCACCGGCGCCGTCGACGAGCGCCTGAACGAGCAGGGCTACATCGTGCCCGGTCTCGGCGACGCCGGCGACCGGCTCTACGGCGTGGTCTGAGACTGGCGTGCCGCCGCCCCGGCGCGGCCCCAGCCGCCGCAGCGCCATCGAGCCCTTCCACGTCATGGAGGTGCTGAAGGAGGCAGGAAAGCGACACCGAACCCACGGTGACCTGCTCCTGATGTGTGTCGGGCAACCCTCCACCCCGGCACCGAAGGCCGTGCGCGACGCCGCCGTGACCGCGATGGCGAGCCACACGCTGGGCTACACCGACGCCACGGGCCTTGCCGAGCTGCGCGAGGTCATCGCCGGGCACCACCGGCAGTGGTACGACCTCGACGTCACCGCCGAGGACGTGATGGTGATGACCGGCTCGTCGGGCGTCTTCTCCACACTCTTCCTGGCCGCGTTCGAGGCCGGCGACGCCGTGGCGATGGCGCGCCCCGGCTACCCGGCATACCGCAACAGCCTGTCCGCGCTCGGGTGCCGTGTGCTCGAGCTCGACTGCGGCCCGCAGACCAACTACCAGCCGACGGTGGAGATGCTCGAGGCGCTGCCCGAGCCGCCGGCCGGCCTCATCGTGGCCAGCCCGTCGAACCCGACGGGCACCGTCATCGCCGCCGACGAGCTCGCTGCGATCGCGCGCTGGTGCGAGCAGAGCGGCTGCCTGCTCATCAGCGACGAGATCTACCACGGGATCACCTACGGCACCCCGGCCAGCAGTGCCTGGCAGACCTCACGGGAGTCGGTGGTCGTGGGCTCGGTGAGCAAGTACTTCTCGATGACCGGCTGGCGGCTGGGCTGGGCGCTGATGCCGGCGCACCTGCGACGACCGATGGAGGTGCTCGCCCAGAACCTCACCATCTGCCCCCCGGCGGTGTCCCAGCACGCGGCCATGGCGGCCTTCGGTGGGGCGGCACGGCCCGAAGTGGAGGGCCACGTGCGCCGCTACGCCGACAACCGCGCGATCCTGCTCGAGGCCCTCCCGGCACTGGGGCTGGGGCCGGCTCGGGCCCCGGACGGCGCCTTCTACGTGTGGGCGGACGTGGGGCACCTGACCCAGGACTCCGTGCAGTGGTGCCAGGGGGTGCTGAGCGACACGGGAGTGGCCCTCACCCCGGGGGTCGACTTCGACACCGCCGCGGGCTCGCGCATGGTCCGGCTGAGCTTCTCCGGCAGCACCGAGGACGTGCTCGAGGCCACAGAGCGCCTGGCCGTCTCGGCGTGGCTATCCGGCTAGGGCACACCGCTGCTGCGATGATGAGCACTGTTCTGTGACGTACCGACCGCACCGAGGAGCCCACGATGCCACCGACGATCAAGCGGATCATCTTGTGGCTGCTGTTCGGTTTTCTGATCTACGCGATCATCACCAGCCCGGACCGGGCCGCTGACATCGTCCAAGCCTTCTGGGACATCATCGCCGACGGTTTCCGCAACATCGGGCGGTTCTTCGAAGCCCTCATGAGGTAGTGGTGCTCGGCTTCTCCGCCACCGCCGAGTCCGGCGTCAAGGTCAGCAGCCGGATTCTGGAGCGCTATGTGCTGCGTGGCGAACAGGTCGAGGTGGCGACCCGTCAGCACTGGGCGATCATGAGCGAGCCGGCGGCCACCGTCGTGCTGGGCTTCTTCGTGGTGGCGTGGACCTCCTCGGGCCTGGAGCAGGTGTTCGGGGAGTTCGGCCTCTACCTGTGGTGGGTCTGGTTCGGGCTGATCTTCCGCCTGATGTGGAAGATGTTGGAGTGGCGCAACGAGTGGTTCGTCGCCACCGACAAGCGTCTGCTGCTGACCTACGGGCTGTTCACCCACAAGGTGGCCATGATGCCCCTGGGCAAGGTCACCGACCTCAACTACGGGCGGTCCATCGCCGGTCGCTTCCTCGGCTACGGCACCTTCACCCTCGAGTCGGCCGGCCAGGACCAGGCGCTGCGCGAGATCAACTGGCTGCCCGACCCCGACCAGACCTACCGCCGCATCTGCGACATCATCTTCGGGCCCCAGACCTACGACAGCGAGGACTCCCTGAGTCGGGGCGGTCGCGGTCGACCTGCGGCGGCCGAGCCCCCACGTGCCCGGTTCCCCTCCCAGCGGATCGCTGCGGACTCCGAGATGCAGCAGGAGCGGCGTGAGCACCGGGACGACACCGCCGACAGCCACGAGGATCACGACGCCGACCCTGCCGAGGATCACGACGCCGACACCGCCGACGACGAGCGGTGGGTCACCGACAGTCAGAGAGCAGCCCAGGCGGCCGAACACGACGCCGCCCCCGGTCCCGACGAGGGGGACCGGCCTGAGCCCGACGGCGACGCGGGCTGGCAGACCTCGCCCGAGAGCGCCTCATCCTTTCAGAGCGTGGACGGGCACAGCGAGCACGGCGGGCCTGACGGGCCTGACGGGCCTGAGCCGGACCAGAACGGGTCGGACGAGGACGATGACATCACCGGTCCCATTCCCCGCCCGCCGCGATGACGCAGTGGGACGCCAGCGGCACCCGACCGAGCGGAAAGACTCCCGAGCCCTGATGACCGCGGCTCAGCTCACCTCGAGGGTGTAGCGGTCGCCCTGCGGCGTGAACCCGATCTTCGGGTAGTAGGCGTTCGCGGTATCCGGAGCCGTCACGACCCGGGAGTAGCCGCGGCGGGAGAAGATCTCGGAGCGCCGGAACACGAACTCCCCCGGCGTGGAGTCGCGGTAGCGCAGCGTCACCCAGTCGAGCACGATCTGTGCGACGCCCGGCTCGGCGTCCTCGACGACCACCACCCCGACCGCCTCGTCACCGTGCACGATGATGAAGGCGGACTGGTGAGGCTGCACGGAGGTGAAGCGGGGGTGGCTGCGGCGGATGTCCTCGGCGTGCACGCTCAGCAGGTGCTGCAGGTAGCGGTCATCGTGCTCGACTTCGAGCACCGTGTACGCCCTCGGGTCGTGTCGCGTGCGCAGCATCGTCAACAGGAAGTACACGTTGATGAGGCTGAGCACCACGTTGAGGCCGACCATCGGCCATACCTCGATCGCGACGTTGTAGGCCGTCAGGATCAAGCTGCCCGCCAGGTTGATCAGCCGGAGCCGCAGGATGCGCGTCTGCAGCAACGAGATGACCAACACGATCGATCCGGTCCACCCGAGAACTTCCAGCCAGTTGATCTGCATGCCGCAGACAGTAGCGCCGCCGGAGCGTGCGACGACAGGGCTGTGGCACTGCGTAGACTCAGCCACCGTTCGTGCGATGAAAGGGCAGGCCAGTGGCGGTACGCGACATCACGGTGATCGGTCATCGGGCCTTGCACCAACCGACGAAACGAGTGCGTGAGGTCACCGAGGAGATCCGCACCCTGGTGCGGGACATGTTCGACACCATGGCTGCGGCCGACGGCGTCGGGTTGGCCGCCAACCAGGTGGGCGCCCGCCTGCGCATCTTCGTCTACGACTGCCCCGACGCCGACGAAGTGCGGCAGCGTGGCGTGGTCGTCAACCCGGTGCTGGAGCGCCTGGGCACGCCCGCCCCGTTGGATGAGGAGACCGACGGCGAGGGCTGCCTGTCGGTTCCTGGTGAGTACTTCCCGCTCGCGCGGTTCCCGCGGGCGCGGGTCGTCGGGACCGACCTGGAGGGTAAGCCTGTCGAGCTCGTCGGCGAGGATCTCTTCGCCCGGTGCCTGCAGCACGAGACCGAGCACCTCGACGGAACCCTGTACGTCGACCGCCTCACCGGGCCGTGGAAACGGGTCGCCCGAGAGGCCGCCAAGGACCGCGGGTGGGCGGACTCCGGCGTGACGCGCTGGGACCCCTCGCAGGTCAAGGCCGAGGACGTCTGAGCCGAGCCCACACCCGCCCCGGGCCGGTCACAGGTCGATCGTCGGGGTCATCGTTGGCGGTGAGTCCTTCGCTGGGCTCGACCACACGATGAAGTGGGCCGGGCCTGCTCCCACGTGCTCGAACACACAGCGCCCGTTGTCGTCACAGACCTGGCTCGCGCTCTGGCCAGCCTCGGCACCCGAGGAGCGGACCTCGACCACCGCGCCTGCCACGCTCACCCAGCAGTCGATGCGCACCGCCGCGTCCTCGCCGTGCGCGGATGCTCCGGCATCGCGGTCCTGCGGCGAGATGCTGACCATGAGGCTCAGACGGCTGCCGGTGAAGCTGATGCTGTCGAAGCGGTCGCTGGGCTCCGAACGCACCGCGCTGATCGGCATCCGGGTCAGCTCGGCCACCTCCGCCTCCAGGAGCCGCACCGTCATCGCGTACTTGACGCGGTCGAGCAGGGTCGCCGGCACCGGGTCGAGCCGCCGGTAGATCTCACGCACCTCGGTCAGGATCTGCTCGTCCTGGGCGTCCAGTCCACCGGGCTCGCTCAGCGCTTCGTTCATGTCAGCTCTCCGTCCCACTCGGGGTCGCCGGTCAGGCCGGCGCGCAGGGTCTGTAGGCAGCGTCCCCTCGTGGGGCCGATGCTGCCGACGGGCATCTTCAGGCTCTCGGCGATGGTGGCGTAGTCGGGCCTGTCCGCGAACGCGATGACGCGCAGCAGGTGTCGGCAGCGCTCGGACAGCCCGTGCACATGGCGCCAGAGCACCCGCTGCCGCTCACCCAGCAGCGCGGTGCTCTCCGGCCCCGGCTCCCCGTCGACGACCTCGGGCCGACTGTCCAGGTCCGCCGCGTCACGCGCGGCGACCTTCGCCTGTCGCCAGGACTCCCGGCGCACGGTCGTGACCATCCACGACAGCACCGCACGCGGCTGCTCGATACCGTCGGCGTGGTCAACCAGCCGCAGCCATGCGGTCTGCACCACATCCTCGGCGGCGGTGACCGACAGTCCCTGGCCGCGCGCGGTGTGCCACAGCAGTGGGGAGAGCAGATCCACCAACGCCCCGACCTGAGAGGGGTCGCCCGCACGGTATGAGGTGAACGCGGCCGCGGCACGGTCGGTGAGCGTCTGCGGGGGGTCAGTCGCCTCCGGGCCACCGCATGAGCCCCGCGCCGCGGGGTCGTCCGAAATCGGTGGTCCCGGTCCCATCACTGACTCCCCTCGCGACGCGGCTCCAACGGGCCGCTCTCGGCCGTCGTGCACCGTGAGAGGGCACTCGGGCGGAGGTGATACATCCCGCCCCCGTCGAGCCGCGAGCCGGTGGGCCGGCTACATGTCCTCCAGCTCGCGACCCTTGGTCTCCGGCACGAACTTCAGCACGAACAACAGCGACAGCACCGCGAAGGTCGTGTAGAAGCCGTAGGCGAAGCCCAAGCCGATGTCGGCGAACTTGGGGAAGGACGTCGAGATCGCGAAGTTGGCCAGCCACTGGGCGGCAGCGGCCACCCCGAGCGCCGTGCCGCGGATCGTGTTGTTGAACATCTCGCCCAACAGCACCCACACGCCCGGGCCCCACGACATTCCGAAGAACACGACGAAGAGGTTGGCCGCGACCAGGGCGATCACGCCGTTGGTGTCGCTGAGCACGGGCTGAATGTTCCCATCGACCGTTTCGGTGGCTGCGGTGGCGAAGATGTACGCCAGGGTGCCCAGAGTCAACGCCATTCCCGTCGAGCCGATCGTCAGCAACCGCCGACGGCCGATCTTGTCGATGAGCATGATGGCCACGATGGTGACCGCGATGTTGGTGATCGAGGTGATCACCGTCTGGGTGAGCGCGTCCTCCTCGGTGAAGCCGACGGACTGCCACAACGTCGAGGAGTAGTAGAAGATGACGTTGATCCCGACGAACTGCTGGAACACCGACAGCGCGATCCCGATCCACACGATCGGCAGCAGGTTGCCGCCGCTGGGCTTGACCAGGTCCTTCACCGAGGAGCGCCGGTCCAGCTTGACCGTCCGGTGAATCTCCTTGATGCGGTTGTCGATACCCGACTTCATCACGCTACGCAGCACGTTCTTGGCGCCCTCGTCGTCCCCGCGGGCCACCATGAAACGCGGAGACTCCGGAATGGTCAGGGCGAGGATGCCGTAGGCCAGCGCAGGAATCACCTCGGCGATGAACATCCACCGCCACGCGGTCAGGCCCCACAGCGGCTCGCCCGACCCACCGGCCAGGTCAGCGAGGAGGAAGTCAGACAGCAGGGCGATGAAGATGCCGGTCACGATGGCCAGCTGCTGCAGTGAGCCCAGACGTCCTCGGATCGGCGCCGGGGAGATCTCGGCGATGTAGGCCGGCGCGATCACCGAGGCGGCACCCACGCCGATTCCTCCGATGACCCGCCACAGGATCAGGTCCCACTCGCCGAAGGCCAGCCCGGAGCCGACCGCGCTGGCCAGGAACAGGACGGCCGCCACGACCATGGTCCGGGTACGCCCGATCCGGTCCGCCAGCCGGCCGGCGAGGTAGGCACCGGCGACACAGCCGAGCAGGGCCGAGGAGACCACGAAGCCCAGCAGAGCCGCACCGATCTGGAAGTCGGTCTCGATGGCTCCCACCGCGCCGTTGATGACCGCGGTGTCGAACCCGAAGAGCAGACCCCCCAGCGCTGCGACGGAGGACAGATGGATGGCCTTGCCCAGGTAGTAACCCTGGTCCTGCTCCGATCCCGCTGTCTGCTGCGACATGGGTTCCTCCTCCTGACGGCGCCGTTGCCTGGACAGGTCACGACGCACGGGGGCTCCCGACCTGCTGAGTCAGTATGACGCGACCCGGCGGAAGGTCAAGTGTTTCCACCCCTCGTGTGGTGCCCGGTGGCGGGTTTAGGGTGTGCCGCAGGCCGCTGCCGAAGCGGCCTTCCCCGCCTTCAGCAAGGAGTGAGCAATGGCGCTCGCGCAGCGTTTGTCCCGACTGGGCACCGAGACGGCCTTCGCGGTGGCTCTGGCCGCTGCCGACTGGAAGTCGAAGGGCAACACCGTCTATCCGTTCCACCTCGGAGACATCAATATCCCTACCGCTGCCCACATCATCGAGGCGATGAACCGCGCCATCGCGGACGGGAGAACCGGCTACTGCCCCGGGGCCGGCATCCCCGAGCTGCGTGCCGCGCTCGCGCACGACATCGGCTCCCGCCGCGACATGAGCATCGATCCGGCGCAGGTCGTCGTGATGACCGGGGGCAAGCCCGTCATCACGAAGTTCCTGCAGGCGGTGATGGACCCCGGCCGCAGCGTGCTCTACCCCAACCCCGGGTTCCCGATCTACGAGTCGCAGATCGAGTACCTGGGCGGTGAGCCCGCGGCCTACCGGTACATCCCGGCCGAGGGGGGCTTCGCGATCGACCTGGACCACCTGCGGTCGCAGATCACCGACGCCACGGTCGCCATCATCTACAACGACCTGCAGAACCCGATCTCCGCGGAGTCCACGGCCGCGGAGCAGGAGGCCATCGCCCAGATCGCCATCGAGCACGACCTGTGGGTGCTCTCGGACGAGGCCTACTTCGAGATGCGCTACGAGGGCACGTCGCGCTCCATCGCCGCCCTGCCCGGGATGGCCGAGCGCACGGTGATCCTCTACACCTTCAGCAAGAAGTTCGCCATGACCGGGTCCCGGCTGGGGTGTGCCGTGGCCCCCCCCGAGGTCGCCAAGGTGATGTCCACCATGAACACCAACGACGAGTCGTGCACCACCCACTACGTGCAGTGGGCGGGCATCACCGCGCTCGAGGGCACCCAACAGCCGGTGGCGGACATGCTGGAGACCTTGCGCGAGCGACGGGACATCGCCTGCGCCCTCGTCAACGACACCCCCGGGATGTCGGTGGCGGTGCCGCGCTCGACGTTCTACATCTTCCCCGACGTCACCGAGGCGCTGCAGCGGGTCGGTGCCTCCGACGTCAGCCAGTTCGCGGAGATGGCCCTGCACGAGACGGGAGTCAGCTTCTGCACGCGGCGTCACTTCGGCCGGCCGCAGCCGGGCGAGGACCGCGAGTACATCCGCCTGGCCTACTCCGGCATCGACGGCGAGGCGATCACCGAGGGGTTGACCACGCTTCAGTCGTGGGTGGCGTCGGCATGAGCAGGGTCGTCGTCACCGGGCGGGTGCCCGAGCCCGCGGTCGAGTCGCTGCGGGCGCAGCACGACGTGTGGATGCACGAGGACTCCACCTCCATCTCCCGCGATGCGCTGCTGGAGGCGGTCGCGGGTACGGACGCGATCGTCTCGCTGCTCACCGAGAGGATCGATGCCGAGGTGCTCGACGCCGCCGGTGACCAGCTCCAGGTCGTCGCGAACGTCGCGGTGGGCTACAACAACGTCGACGTGCCGGCGTGCGCCGAGCGGTCAGTGGTGGTCACCAACACCCCAGGGGTGCTGATCGAGGCCACCGCGGACATCGCCTTCGGGCTGATCCTCATGGCCACCCGGAGGCTCGGCGAGGGTGAGCGGGTCATCCGCAGCCAGACCCCGTGGTCGTGGGGGATGTTCTACCTGCTCGGCTCGGGGTTGCAGGGCAAGACGCTCGGCGTCATCGGCCTCGGTGGGATCGGCGCCGCGACAGCGCGGCGGGCCCGTGCCTTCGGCATGCAGGTCGCCTACGCCTCGCGGTCGGCGTGCGCCCCTGAGCTCGCGGAGGAGCTGCAGGCAACCCGAATGGAGACCGACGAGCTGCTCGCCAGCGCCGACGTAGTCTCGCTGCACTGCCCCTACAGCCAGGCGACGCACCATCTCATCGGGGCGCGGCAGCTCGCCCTGATGAAGGACACGGCATACCTGGTCAACACCGCCCGTGGCCCGATCGTCGACGAGGCCGCGTTGGTCGAGGCACTGCGAGCAGGGGAGATCGCCGGAGCCGGGCTGGACGTGTTCGAGAACGAGCCTGCGGTGCACGAGGGTCTGCTGGAGCTGGACACCGTGGCGCTGGTGCCGCACCTGGGCTCGGCGACCATCGAGACCAGGACCGCCATGGCCCAGCTCGCGGCCGACAACACCCTAGCGGTGCTGGGGGGTCGCGCTCCGCTGACCGAAGTGCGACCCTAGGCGGCAGCACAGTCCGCCTGGGGAAGGAGGCGCGATGGCCGGCTCACACGGGGATATGCCGAGCCCTGGCCCGGTCCCACGGTTGCCGCCGCAGGACACCCGGCGCTTCGGGGCTCGGGTGCTGGACCGCCCGACGACGCCGCCGACGGACACCCGTCCCGGCTCTCAGGCCACGGCCTACGTCGGGCACTGCCTGTTGGTCAGCGGCAGGCCCGGGGGTCGTCGATCGCAAGTGCTCGAGCGGCTCAGCGCCACGGCCGCCGCAGCGCACCTGCGGATCGAGGTGGACCAGCGCCTCGATGAGGTCGCCGAGCAGCTGGCCGACGTTCACCCGGTGGCCCGCGACATCGTGGACCGGCTGTGGGTGAGCACAGTTCACCTGGCGCCTGTCGGCACGGTCGGGGCCACACCTCCGCGGCCGGTGGATGCCTGGCCGGTGCTGCGCGGCCTGCGCGCCGAGGGGATGAC
>JBAUJO010000195.1:0-28515 GCA_049683875.1 Ornithinimicrobium sp. | reverse complement strand
CCGGTCACCTTTCGGTGACCGGGGCTGACTGCGTCCGTGGCCAGGCTCGCGCCAGGGCCGGGCGGAGCGCTGACAGGGTCACAAGTAGGCGGTGACGTCCTCGATGCCGATCTGTTGCAGCGGGACGCGTTGGTCGGCGCCGTCCTCGATCTCGCTCCAGCGTCGGGGGGTGGCCACGGTCGGGCGGTCCCGTCCGCGCAGCGACCATGGGCAGATGGTCGTCTTGGCGGCGACGTTCTGGGACCAGTCCAGGAACACCTTGTTCGTCCTCAGGGAACGCTTCATCTGCCACAGCACCAGCTCTGGGTGGGTCTTGGTCAGGTGCTGGGCGAGCGACTTGGCCACGGCAGCGACCTCAGCTGCGTCGCGCTCACCCTCCAGCTCGGCGTACAGCTGCATACCTTTGCTGCCGCTGGTCACCGGAGCCAGCTCAAGCCCCGTGCCGCGGACGTGCTCACGGACCAGCAGGGCGACCTGGGCGCACTCGGTCAGTCCCGTGCCCGGGCCGGGGTCCAGGTCGATCACCATCCGATCCGGCCGCCGCGGCGCCGAGTCGGAGCCGACCCGCCACTGCGGCACGTGGAGCTCCAGCGACCCGAGGTTCACCAGATAGACCAGCGCTGCCAGGTCGTCGACCAAGGGGTAGGTCACCTCCGAGCCCGACGACCTGGACCCGTAGCCGCGTCCGCCGATCGTGACCCGCGACAGCCAGGGCGGAGCGCCGCTGGGCAGGTTCTTCTCGAAGAAGTGGTCGGCAGCCACGCCGTTCGGCCACCGGATGCGGGTCAGCGGCCGTCCGGACAGATGCGGCAGCAACCGTTCGGCCACCGCCACGTAGTGAGCCAGGACGTCCGACTTGGTGGTGCCGGTGGCGGGGTACAGCACCTTGTCGAGATGTGTGACCCGGATCTCGCGCCCGGCCACCACCAGGCTCTGCCCCTCACTCTGCGGCATGACCGACCTCGCCGGTGGGAAGGTCGGGCCGCCACCGGGCGAAGGAGGGCTGACGCAGCCGGCCGCCCGTGGTGTGGCCCAAGGACCTGACGTCGACCACCAGCTCCGGCGACAGCCATGTGGTGCCGCGGGCATCGGGAGCCGGGACGTCGGGGCTGAAGGGGCACGGCGCGGTGGAGCACCCCGCGATCGCGCGCTCCAGCGCCTCGCCGGCCCTTCCGGCGAGACCGCTGCCGACGCGTCCGCGATAGACGAGGCGGCCGGGCCTCGACAGTGACGGTGACCCGATCAGGAGTGCGCCAAGGCGCGAGGAGCCGACCTCGGGTCGCCACCCGCCCACGACGAACGACTGCGTGGCGCGGTGGGGGTACTTCAGCCAGTCCCGGCTCCTGGCTCCGGGCTGGTAGGGCGAGCTCCGCCTCTTGGACACCACTCCTTCCAGGCCGCGTGCCCTGGTCGCAGACCACAGCGCCGCCCCGTCGGAGTGGGCCGGCGAGACCGTCCGCCCCCGCCCCGCGACCCAGATGTCGTCCAGGGCGGAGCGGCGGTGGGTCCACGACAGCGCGGTGACGTCCAGGCCGTCCAGCCTGAGCAGGTCGAAGGCGACGAACGTGGCCGGGTGGTCCCGGGCCAGCTCGCTCGCCGACCGTCGTCCGCGCGGCCCCGACTCGATGTGCACGCGCTGCACGACGTGGGCGAACGAGGGCTCGCCGTCGGAGAACACCACCGCCTCCCCGTCCAGCATGGCGTCGTGGGCCACCGTCGTCAGGCCCGCCAGCTCCGGGAAGGCGTCGGTGACGACACGTCCTGACCGGGTGCGTAGGAGGAGCCGGCCGTCGTGCACGTCGGCGATCAACCGGACTCCGTCCCACTTGATCTCGTGCACCCACTGCTCGCCTGAGGGCACGGTCTGCTCTCCCGCCGCATCTCCAGAGGTGGCGAGCATCGGTCTCATGGGTCCATATTGAACGAATGCGCGCTATCTGGAAGGGAGCCGTGTCGTTCGGACTGGTCAACGTGCCGGTCCGGCTGTACTCGGCCACGGAGAACCACGACCTGAGCTTCCACCAGGTCCGGGCAGCCGACGGGTCCAGGGTGCGGTACAAGCGCGTGGCGCAGGCCGACGGCGAGGAGGTCGCCTACCGGGACATCGCCAAGGGCTACCAGGCGGACGACGGGACCACCGTCATCCTCACGGACGAGGACCTGGCCACGCTGCCCCATCGCAGCAGCAAGGAGATCGCGGTCGAGAGCTTCGTTCCGAACGCTCAGATCGATCCCATCCTCTACGACAAGGCGTACTACATCGAGCCCGACGCCATGGGGGCCAAGGCGTACGGCCTCCTGCGCGAGGCACTGCGTGAGAGCGAGCGTGTCGCCGTCGTGACCGTCTCGGTGCGAAGCCGGATGACGATGGCGGTGCTCCGGGTGCTTGATGACGTCATCGTGCTGCAGACGCTGCTGTGGCCCGACGAGGTCCGCGACGCTGCCGAGCTCGACCACCTGGACAAGGTCAGCGAGCCCAAGAACTCCGAGGTGGCGATGGCACGGATGCTCGTGGACTCCATGGCTGGCGACTTCGAGCCCTCGGAGCACGTCGACGACTACAAGGAGGCGGTCGAAGCCCTGGTGAACCGCAAGATCGAAGGCGGGCAGACCCAGCCGGCGCCCTCCTCCGATGATGACGACGACTCGGGTGAGGTGGTCGACCTGCTGGCGGCGCTCCAGCGCAGCGTGGACCGCGCCAAGGCGGGGCGTGGCTCTGGCGAGGACGCCGACCGGGACCACCCGCAGGAGACCGACGAGGACCGAACACAGGCCGACGACAAGGCCGGATGAGCGGGCCGAGTCGCAGTCGCAACCGCGGCGGCCCTTGCGCCGTGGGCGAACACCCGGCCTGAGCGTGGCGGGCTGTGGAACAGTCGACGTGGGGCCCGCGTTGGTGACAGCAACGACCCGTACCATCGAGACTCGCTCGACCGTCAGGAGAAGCCATGTTCGAACGGTTCACCGACCGAGCCAGACGCGTCGTGGTGCTGGCGCAAGAAGAAGCTCGCATGCTCAACCACAACTACATCGGTACCGAGCACATCCTGCTGGGCCTGATCCATGAAGGCGAGGGCGTCGCCGCCAAGGCGCTGGAGTCCCTCGGGATCTCCTTGGATGCCGTCCGCGAGCAGGTGCAGGAGATCATCGGCCAGGGCCAGCAGTCCCCGACCGGTCACATTCCCTTCACCCCCCGGGCGAAGAAGGTGCTCGAGCTCTCGCTGCGCGAGGGCCTGCAGCTGGGGCACAACTACATCGGCACCGAGCACATCCTGCTCGGGCTCATCCGTGAGGGCGAGGGTGTCGCCGCACAGGTGCTGGTCAAGCTGGGCGCCGATCTCAACCGGGTCCGCCAGCAGGTCATCCAGCTGCTCTCGGGTTACCAGGGCAAAGAGACCGCCGCCGCCGGTGTCGGGGCCGGAGGCCAGGAAGGTCAGCAGGCCGGTTCGCTGGTGCTGGACCAGTTCGGGCGCAACCTGACCCAGGCTGCGCGTGAGGGCAAGCTCGACCCGGTGATCGGGCGACAGCCTGAGATCGAGCGGGTCATGCAGGTGCTGTCGCGGCGCACCAAGAACAACCCTGTGCTCATCGGCGAGCCGGGTGTGGGTAAGACGGCTGTTGTCGAGGGCCTGGCCAGCGACATCATCCGAGGCGAGGTCCCTGAGACCTTGAAGGACAAGCAGCTCTACACCCTCGACCTCGGCGCGCTGGTGGCCGGGAGTCGCTACCGCGGTGACTTCGAGGAGCGCCTGAAGAAGGTGCTGAAGGAGATCCGTACCCGCGGCGACATCATCCTGTTCATCGACGAGATCCACACCCTGGTCGGCGCGGGCGCCGCCGAGGGTGCGATCGACGCGGCCAGCATCCTGAAGCCGATGCTGGCCAGGGGTGAGCTGCAGACCATCGGTGCCACCACGCTCGACGAGTACCGCAAGCACATCGAGAAAGACGCCGCACTGGAGCGCCGCTTCCAGCCTATCCAGGTCAACGAGCCCACGCTGGCGCACGCCATCGAGATCCTCAAGGGCCTGCGAGACCGCTACGAGGCGCATCACCGCGTCTCCATCACCGACTCGGCCCTGGTGGCCGCGGCGAACATGGCCGACCGTTACATCAACGACCGTTTCCTGCCGGACAAGGCGATCGACCTGATCGACGAAGCGGGCGCCCGACTGCGTATCCGTAGGATGACGGCGCCGCCGGACCTGCGTGACTTCGACGAGAAGATCACGCACGCCAAGCGGGAGAAGGAGGCCGCGATCGACGGCCAGGACTTCGAGCTCGCTGCGCGCCTGCGGGACGAGGAGCACAAGCTCACCCAGGCCCGGGCCGCCCGTGAGAAGGAGTGGAAGGCCGGCGACATGGATGTGGTGGCCGAGGTGGACGAAGAGCTGATCGCGGAGGTGCTGGCGGCTTCCACCGGCATTCCGGTGATGCGGCTGACCGAGGAGGAGTCCTCGCGGCTGCTGCACATGGAGGACGAGCTGCACAAGCGGATCGTCGGCATGGAGGACGCCATCAAGGCCATCTCACAGGCCATCCGGCGTACGCGCGCCGGGCTGAAGGACCCACGGCGTCCTGGTGGGTCGTTCATCTTCGCGGGGCCGACCGGCGTCGGCAAGACCGAGCTGGCCAAGGCGCTCGCCGAGTTCCTGTTCGGCGACGAGGACTCCCTCATCACCTTGGACATGTCCGAGTACTCCGAGAAGCACACCGTCTCGCGGATGTTCGGCTCCCCTCCCGGCTATGTGGGCTACGAAGAGGGTGGCCAGCTGACCGAGAAGGTGCGGCGCAAGCCGTTCTCGGTCGTTCTGTTCGACGAGATCGAGAAGGCCCACGCGGACATCTTCAACTCGTTGCTCCAGATCTTGGAGGACGGTCGGCTCACCGACTCCCAGGGCCGGGCTGTGGACTTCAAGAACACGGTCATCATCATGACGACCAACCTCGGGACGCGAGACATCGCCAAGGGTGTCTCGCTCGGCTTCTCCGCCGGAAACGACCCTCGCAGTGACTACGAGCGGATGAAGAACAAGGTGACGGACGAGCTGAAGCAGCACTTCCGGCCAGAGTTCCTCAACCGTGTCGACGACACGATCGTCTTCCCGCAGCTCACCCAGAGCGAGATCGTCCAGATCGTGGACATGATGGTCGCGCGTCTGGACGAGCGCCTGAAGGACAAGGACATGGGGATCGAGCTGACCCCCGCTGCCAAGGCGCTGCTGGCCAAGAAGGGTTACGACCCCGTGCTCGGTGCGCGGCCATTGCGTCGCGCGATTCAGCGCGAGATCGAGGATGCGCTGTCCGAGAAGATCCTGTTCGCCGAGCTCGAGGCCGGCCAGATCGTGCTGGTCGACACCGAGGGCGAGGGCCGGGAAGAGGCGTTCACCTTCACCGGGACGCAGAAGTCGGACATGCCGGACACGGTCCCCGTCGAGGAGGCCAGCTCGGCAGAGTGACGAGCCGCTGAGCGACCGGCCCCGTCACGAGGTCGTGGCAAAGCCGTACCAGTCCCCACCCCCGGGCGAGTGCCCGGTGGGTGGGGACTGCGCGTTGCCGGAGTGGATGTCGCGGTAGCGCTGCAGCAGTCCCTCGCTCAGCAGTGCGGACAGGCAGCGCTCACGTTGGGCATCGTCATCCGGCCAGGCTCCGACGAGGGCCTCGTGGGGGAGCCAGTCTTCGTGCTCACGCACCAGCTGCAGCAGCCGCCCGCGGCACTGCCGGTCCGTGCCGTCCCAGGTCTGTCCCCGATGGGGCCGTCCGGTATAGGCCGGACGCCCGTGGGCCACCCAGGCGCAGCGGGAGCGGATCGGGCAGCTGTCGCACCGGGGCGCACGCGCGGTGCAGACCAGGGCACCCAGCTCCATCACCCCGACGTTCCACCGCACACTGAGTTCGGGGTCTGCTGGTAGGGCGCACTGGGCCAGTGTGATCTCTCGCCGGTTCAGCGACGGTGCGGGCAACGCCTCGGCCGTCAGGGCGCGAGCGAGCACGCGTCGCACGTTGGTGTCGACGACGGCCGTTCTCGCGCCGAAGGCGAAGGCGGCCACTGCCGCCGCGGTGTAGGCGCCGATGCCCGGCAGGTCCTTCAGGTCCACCTCGGCAGAGGGGACCCGACCATCGTGACGGGTCTGGATGGCGACAGCACAGGCATGCAGACGAAGCGCGCGACGCGGATAGCCCAGGCGTCCCCAGGCTCGCACAGCCTCCCCGGAGGGCTCCCCCGCGAGTGCGGCGGCGGTGGGCCATCGATTCATCCAGGCCCGCCATACCGGCTCCACCCGCGCAACGGGGGTCTGCTGCAGCATCACCTCGGACACGAGCACTGCCCACGGCGTGACCCCCACAGAGCGCCAGGGCAGGTCGCGTGCGTGCCCGGCGTACCACTCCAGCACGGGCCCATGCAGATCCGAGGACGCGTGGGAACCCTCGGTCACACGTAGCGCTCCATGATGCTGCTCTCGGCCAGGCGCGATAGGCCCTCCCGGACAACGCGGGCCCGCCACTCGCCGACCCCTTCGACCGCGGTCAGGTCGTCGATGCCGGCAGCCAGCAGGGCCTGAAGGCTGCCGAAGTGCTCGATGAGCCGGTCGGCGATCGTAGGGGGAAGGCGCGGAATGCGTGAGATCAACCGTGCACCGAGGGGATAGACCGAGGTGTCCAGGCTCTCAGTGGACCCGTGGAAGCCCAGGCAACGGGCTACGGCGCCGAGGTTCAGCAGATCTGTCGCCGTGAGGGCGTCGATGCTGGTGAGGATGTCGTTCTCACTGCGTGTCGTCGGTGCCTGGTGGACGTAGTCCCGCACCACCAGCTCCCGGCTCAGGCCGATGCCTCCCACGAGCTCGCTGAGCTGGAGCCCGATCAACCGCCCGTCGACACCGAGCTCGACGCGGTACTGAGCGATCTCGTTGCTGATGCGCCGCACCATCTCCAGTCGCTGCAGCATGGCGGCCGCGTCGCGGACGGTCACGAGGTTCTCGATCTCCAGTGCGGACAGGGTGCCGGCGACCTCATCCAGCCTGGCCCGGTACCGCTCCAAGGTCTGTAGCGCCTGGTCTGCTCGAGACAGGATCTGGCTGGAGGAGTCGAGGACGTGACGTTGGTCGCCCACGTACACCGCGACCAGCGACATCGACTGGCTCGCCGAGACCACCGGCACGGAGGTCTGTCTCGCGGTGCGTTCCGCAGTTCGGTGCCGCGTACCGCTCTCACGGGTCTCGATGTTCGGGTCCGGCACGAGCTGGGTGGCGGCCCGCACGATGCGCGTCACGTCGCGATCCAGGATGATGGCGCCGTCCATCTTCGCCAGCTCGCGCAGGCGGGTGGCTGAGAACGGCACCTGCAGCTCGAAACCTCCGGTGCACAGGTCGAGCACCTCGGGGCTGTCGTCCAGCACGATCAACGCCCCGGTGCGTCCTCGCAGAATGCGTTCGAGACCGTCGCGCAGCTCGGTGCCCGGTGCCGCGGCGGCCAGAGTCGCGCGCATGAGCTCCTCGTCACGCTGTGTCACTGAGCCCGATCCTTCCCTGGGGTGCGCTTGCGCGCTCCGCCGGCACGCCCGAGTGGTTCCCCGGCGGCCGGCGGTGCGGCGTCAGGGCCCGATCCTGCCACGGGAGGTCGACAGGCGCGGTGGATCGCACCGGCGGTGGTCAGGAGCCACGCTGCTGGGGCGGGTCAGGAACGCTGGGTCGAATGCCGCTGCGGTCGCCTCGGCCACGGTGGCTGCCTCGGTGACGTCGATCCCGACCGGAGGGGGCCCCTCTCGTAGTGCGCCCGTCGGGACGACGGCGCGACGGAAGCCGATGCGAGCGGCTTCGGCCAGTCGTCTGGAGACGCCGGTGACCGGCCGGAGCTCACCGGCCAGGCCTACTTCGCCGAACGCCACCGTGCCCATCGGCAGTGCCTGGTCGACGCTGGCCCCAGCCACCGCGAGCGCGACCGCGAGGTCGGCCGCCGGCTCGGTCAGCCGGACCCCACCGACGGTGGAGACGTAGCAGTCGGCTCCGCTGACATCCAGGCCGGCGCGGCGCTGCAGCACGGCCAGGACCATCGCCAGCCGGGCCGAGTCGATGCCACTGGTGGTGCGGCGCGGACTCCCCGCGCCCGTGGGGCCGAGCAGCGCCTGCACCTCCGCGAGCAGGGGGCGTCTGCCTTCGAGCGTCACGCTGACGCATGTCCCCGCCACGGCGGTGTCGCGGCTGGTGAGAAAGAGCGAGCTGGGGTCGGGCAACCCCACGATGCCGCCGTCGCCGAGGTCGAAGCAGCCCACCTCGTCGGTCGGTCCGAAGCGGTTCTTGACCGCCCTGACCAGCCTCAGCCGCGAGTGCCGCTCTCCTTCGAACTGCATGACCACGTCGACCAGATGTTCCAGGACCCGGGGCCCGGCGATCGACCCGTCCTTGGTGACGTGACCGATGAGCAGCGTCGAGACCGCTTGCGACTTGGTGGCCTGGACCAACGCCGAAGCGACCTCCTTGACCTGCCCGACGTTGCCGGGCGCTCCGTCGACCTCAGCACTGGCGATCGTCTGCACCGAGTCGACGACGAGCAGGTCCGGGCTCGCCCGCTCCAGGTGACCCAGCACCGCGGCCAGGTCTGTCTCGGCGGCGAGGAGAAGGCCGGCGGCCAGCGCGTCGATGCGCTCCGCTCGCAGCCGCACCTGGGCTGCGGACTCTTCCGCCGACACGTACAGCACCCGGGCGCCTCGTCGCGCCGCTCTGGCCGCGACGTCGAGGGCCAAGGTCGACTTCCCGATGCCCGGGTCCCCGGCCAACAACACGCTGGCCCCCGGTACCAGGCCGCCTCCGAGCACCCTGTCGAACTCGCCGACCCCCGTGCTGCGGGCTCGGGCCGGGTCGACGCTGATCTGGGATATGGGTACCGCCGCGCTGGCCGGAGCGCTGGCGATGGTGCGAGGTCCCTTGCTGGCAGCCTGCTCTTCGACGCTGCCCCACGTCTGACACTCGGCGCATCGCCCGACCCACTTGATGCTGCGCCAACCACACTCGCTGCAGACGTAGGCAGGCGCGGTCTTGGCTGAACCGGCTCGGGACGCGGAGGGCATGGTCGACAGGCTAGGCCCCGCCACGGACATCACGTGGGCGGATCGTTCGCGGCCGCCGGCTCGCTGGTCCGCGGCACTGCCGCTCAGGCGAGCCTGGCTCAGCGTATCGGCCGGCAGCGGGTTACTGTGTCGCCATGACCGGGACAGCGCGTGCCCGCACCTGAGGCACCCCGCATCCCGGTGCACCTGTCGACGTCCTCGGTGTATCCCGAGGGCCCCGGCTACGCCTTCGACCTGGCGGAGCGGCTCGGCTACGACGGCATCGAGGTCATGGTCTGGAGTGACGAGGTGACCCAGGAGGCCAAGCCGCTGATGGCCCTGTCGCGCCTGCATCGGCTGCCCATCGGCGCCATCCACGCGCCGACCCTGCTGTTGAGCCAGCGGTTGTGGGGGTGGGACCCCTGGGGCAAGATCGACCGCTCACTGGTGCTCGCCAAGGACGTCGGCGCGCCACTGGTGGTGGTGCACCCGCCGTTTCGATGGCAGGGCCGCTACGCGCGCAGCTTCGTCGACGGCGTGGCCCGCCGCGCGGCGCGCACGGGGGTCCGGATCGCGGTGGAGAACATGTTCCCCTGGCGGGTCGGCACGACCCACCTGCAGGCCTACCTGCCCGACCACGACCCGACCGACGAGGACTACGAGGCCATCACCTTCGACATCTCACACGCCGGCACCGCAGGTCAGGACGCGCTGAGTATGGTCCAGGGTCTGGGCGCCCGGCTGGCCCACGTCCACCTCGGTGACAGCACGGGAACCTTCAAGGACGAACACCTGGTGCCCGGGCGTGGGACCCAGCGTTGCGCCGAGGTGCTGCAGCACCTTGTCGAGACCGGGTACCAGGGCGTCGTGAGCCTCGAGGTGGGGACTCGCAAGGTGGACCGCGTCCAGCGTGAGGTCGACCTCGAGGAGGCGCTGACGTTCGCCCGGACGCACCTCGAGGCCGCGCGCAGGGCCTGATCTGGAGCTTCGGTGGTGGGGCCGGACCGCTGGTGCGCCCCTTGGGCTGAGCGCGTAGCCTGACCCCCATGAATCTCGGTGTGCTCGATCCCTCTCCCCTGCTACGCCGCGGACTGCTGGAAGTCAGCCAGCACGACTCGCTTCGCAACGTGATCGAGAAGGCGCCGATCAGCCGGGGTGTGGTCAACCGGTTCGTGGCTGGCGCCGACAACGATGCCGTCGTGGATGTCTCCGGTGACCTGGTCTCCTCCGGCCGGATGGTGACCATCGACTACCTGGGCGAGGACACGCTCGACGCCGAGATGGCCACCTTGACGAAGCAGAACTACCTCCACCTGTTGGAGCAGCTCTCGGACCAGGGTCTGACCGCCGACGGGCGGGTGGAGGTCAGCCTCAAGCTCAGTGCCCTGGGGCAGGCCCTGGGCCAGGAGGGGCACGACATCGCCCTGGACAACGCCCGTGAGATCTGCCGGGCGGCCTCCAACGCCGGGACCACCGTGACGCTGGACATGGAGGACCACACCTCCACGGACGCAACCCTACAGAGCCTGCGCGAGCTCCGGCAGGACTTCCCGTGGGTGGGTGCTGTGGTGCAGTCCTACCTGCATCGCACCGAGGCCGACTGTCGCGACCTGGCCCACGAGGGCAGCCGGGTGCGGTTGTGCAAGGGGGCGTACAACGAGCCCGAGTCGGTCGCCTACCAGGACAAGTCGGATGTGGACAAGTCCTACGTGCGGTGCCTGAAGGTGCTGATGGCCGGAGCGGGCTACCCCATGGTGGCCAGCCACGACCCGCGGTTGGTCGAGATCGCCAGCTCGCTGGCTGACCGGGCCGGGCGCGACCGCGACAGCTTCGAGTACCAGATGCTGCTCGGCATCCGTCCCGAGGAGCAGAAGCGGTTGGCCGGTGAGGGCGCCAGGATGCGCGTCTACACGCCCTACGGCGACCAGTGGTACGGCTACCTGGTGCGGCGTATGGCGGAGCGACCCGCCAACCTGGCCTTCTTCGCGCGATCCGTTCTGACCACGGGCTGAGCTCTATGGGGATCGCCATCCTCGGTGCCGGGGTGATGGGCAGAACACTGCTGTCGGCCTTCCTGCGGGCCGGGCACGACCCGGCCGGTATCACCGTCAGCGACAGCGACGAGGAACGCGCACGTGAGGTGGGCGCAGCTCTCGGGGTCGACGTGGTCGGCCCAGCCGCCGCCGCCCGGGTTGCGGACGTGCTGGTGCTGGCGGTGAAGCCTCAGGACATGGACGCCCTGCTCTCGGAGATCGCGGAGCAGGTCAACGCCGGGTCGCTGGTCATCTCGATCGCCGCCGGCATCAGCACTGACGTGCTGGAGGACCGGCTGGGCTGCGGCGTCTCCGTGGTCCGGGCCATGCCGAACACGCCCGCGCTGGTGGACCAGGCGATGTCCGTCCTGGCTCCTGGACGTCACTGCGACCCTGGGCACGCGGCGAGCGCCGAGTCGCTGATGGGGACGGTCGGCGCCGTGACCACGCTCGACGAAGGCCACTTCGACGCGGTGACCGCGCTGAGCGGTAGTGGGCCGGCCTACATCTTCTACGTGGTGGAGGCCATGATCGAGGCCGGTGTGCTGCTCGGACTGCCACGCGTGAGCGCCACCGAGCTCACGGTCCAGACGCTCTACGGTGCCGCCAGCATGATGCGCGAGACCGGGCAGCACCCGACGGTGCTGCGCGAGCAGGTCTCCAGTCCTGGGGGGACCAGTGTGGCGGCATTGCGCCAGCTGGACGACCACAAGGTGAGGGCGGCGTTCCTCACCGCCATCGAGGCCGCCGCCCGACGTTCCCGGGAGCTGTCAGCCGGCCAATAAGCCTGCTGCGTAGGAAGCCCGGGTCACCCAGCCGTCACCAGATCGTCATCTTGTGCGGCTGGCACCGCTCGCGACCTGTGCCACAGTATGCGCATGACTGAGATCAGCGTGCGACAACTCGGCGAAAGGGACTGGGCCGAATACCGCCGGACCAGGCTGCGTGCACTGAAGGAGTCTCCCGAGGCCTTCGTCGCCTCAGCCGAAGAGGAGGCCGAGTTCGACGACGAGCGATGGCAGGACCGCATGCGGCGCTCTCAGCGCCTTCTGGCCGAGCGCGGTGCCGACGCGCTCGGTGTGGTCAGTGTCGGCTCGGAGAACACGGCGGACGAGGCTGTCGGTGAGCTGTTCGGGCTGTGGGTCTCACCGGATGCGCGGGGCACCGGCGTGGCCCGCCGCCTGCTCGAGGCCGCGGCACGTGCGGCCCGGGAGAGCCAGATGAAGCATCTGGTCTACTGGGTCGGCACCGACAACGGCCGCGCGGTCGCCTTCGCCAGCAGCTTCGGCTTCCGACCCACCGACAACCGCAGACCGATGCGGATCAAGGGAGTCGGTGAGGAGGAGGAGGACGCCGAGGAGATGGCGATGGTGCTTCCGCTGGGCGGCTCGACGGGAGAGATCCCCACCAGCCTCTAGGCCGCCGGCGGGAGCCGGGTGACGCTAGGGGCGTGCGGCGAGCTGTTCGATGTACTTGCTCGGCCCGGACACGATCATCATGTGGTGTTGGCCGACCTTGGTCTCGGGCAGGGCGTGCATGAAGTCCTCGCCCGGCGCTTTCACGCCGACCACGGTGACGCCGTAGCGCTTGCGGATGTCGGTCTCGCCGAGGGTGAAACCGATCATCTCTTGCGCCGGACGCATCTTCACGATCGCGTACCCGTCCTCGAACTCGATGTAGCCCTGCATCTTGCCGTTGACCAGGTGGGCCACCCGGCCGCCGGACTCCGCCTCGGGGAAGATCACATGGTGCACGCCGATACGTTCGAGCAGTCGGGCGTGCTCGGCGGTCACTGCTTTGGCCCAGATGGACGGGATGCCAAGGTCGACCAGGTTGCCCACCGTCAGCAGTGAGCCCTCGATCGAGGTGCCGATCCCCACGACGGCGATGCGGAAGTCCTTGGGCTTGGCGCTGCGCAGCTCCTCGGGGTTGGTGGCGTCGATCGTCTGCACACGCATCAGCTTGCGGGCATACCGCTCCGCCACGTTGCTGTCGATCTCGACGGCATGGACGCGGTACCCGAGCCGGTCCATCTCCATCGCCGCCGCGGCACCGAAGCGACCCAGCCCGATGACCAGGACGTCCTCGTCGAACAGTTGGTGCTTGGCCATGGCCTCATCCTTGTCGGTCTCGGTGCCCCCCGTGGGGCTACTCGGCTAGCGTGCCTCCATGATCGCCGCTCACGTCGTGTGGGACCACCGTTTCACGGCCTACGACTTCGGACGTGGTCATCCCATGCATCCGGTGCGCCTGCAGCTCACCTACACGCTGTGCCAAGCCCTCGGGCTCCTCGACCATGACGACGTCACCGTGGGGGCGGCGCAGGCCGTCGACCTGGCGGTCCTGGAGCAGGTGCACTCCGCGGAGCTGATCGAAGCGGTGCAGCGGCTGTCCCAGGATCCCGTTGCTGCCGACGGCACCTTCGGGATCGGCAGCGGGGACACCCCCGCCTTCGCCGGGATGCACGAGGCCAGCGCGTTGGCCGTGGGGGCGACCATCGCGGCAGCTCGCCAGGTCTGGTCCGGCCAGACGCAGCATGCCGTGAACATCGCCGGGGGCCTGCACCATGCCATGCCCGACCGAGCCTCCGGCTTCTGCGTGTACAACGACGTCGCCGCGGGGATCCACGACCTGCTGGACCGCGGCGCCCGGCGGGTGGCCTACCTCGACCTGGACGTGCACCACGGCGACGGGGTCGAGAAGATCTTCTGGGACGACCCGCGGGTGATGACCGTGTCGCTGCACGAGACCGGGCGGATGCTGTTCCCGGGCACCGGGTTCCCGGGCGACACCGGGGGGCCACGGGCCCCGGACAGCGCCGTCAACGTGGCCCTGCCACCGGGCACCGACGACCGTGGATGGCTGCGCGCCTTCGAGGCGGTCGTTCCCTCCGTGGTCGAGGCGTTCGACCCCGACGTGATCGTCAGCCAGCACGGGTGCGACTCCCATCAGGCCGACCCCCTGGCCCATCTGAGTCTCACCATCGACGGTATGCGCACCTCACAGATGTGGGTCCACGAGCTCGCCCACCGCGTGTGCGACGGGCGGTGGCTGGCTCTCGGGGGAGGCGGGTACGAGCTCGTCGACGTGGTCCCACGAGCGTGGGCGCACCTGGTCGGGATCGCCGGGCATCGGCCGGTCGAGCCGGAGACGGCGACGCCGCAGTCGTGGCAGGACATGGTGCAGCGCGTCGTCGGCGTGCTGGCGCCGGACGTGATGACTGACCGCGCCGGAGTTGGCATCGAGTACGGCTCGTGGCAGGACGGCTACGACCCCGGCGACCCCGTCGACGCCTCGGTCATGGCGACAAGGTCGGCGGTCTTTCCGGGGTTGGGGCTCGATCCCTACTTCGACTAGCAGCCCGAGGATGGTGTGTGACACGGCCCACATCGCCGAGATTGCGGCGTGTCAGGCTGGACATTCTGACTGTGAAGGTTTCGCGTGAGCCACATCTGCCCCTATGGTTACCCCCACGAGGGGACCGGTGTGTCGACGTGAGGGTGCGCCTCCTCTGAGGAGACCAAGAGATGAGGAAGCCTCCATGGCCGAGGATCGTCAGGTGGCCGACATGAGCTTTATGACTGTGGCCGAGGTGGCCACGCTGATGCGGGTGTCGAAGATGACGGTGTACCGCCTGGTGCACAACAACGAGCTACCGGCCGTGCGAGTCGGACGGTCGTTTCGCGTGCCCCGCCAGGCCGTCCATGACTATCTCAGCGACTCCTACCACGGCACCGCATAGCCGCAAGGCGATTGGGGACGGCGTGGGCCCCGCCGGTAGTCTGGTCGCTTCGGCATCCGTTGCGATGCTCCTCTCACGAAAGACTCGGTCACTGTTATGGGTTCAGTCATCAAGAAGCGGCGCAAGCGGATGGCGAAGAAGAAGCACCGCAAGCTGCTGCGCAAGACCCGTCACCAGCGCCGTAACAAGAAGTAGCCGACGAACTCGCCCCGCGTCAGGGGAGCCGCTCGACCCTGAGTCCAGGGTCCACCGGCCGCGACCATGACCTCCTCAGAGCACGATGCGGGCCGGGCAGTGGCCGAGCTGCTGCCCTCTCGCGACGCGTCCGGCCGGACATTGCGGGTCTCGGTGATCACTCGGGCAGGCTGCCATCTGTGCGATCGAGCCGTTGCCGCCATCGACAGCACCTGCGTCTCGTTGGACGATGTGGGGTACGCGGTCGTTGACATCGACGATGCGGCGGCACGTGACCCGAGGGTGCGTGCTCGGTACGGCGAGTGGGTGCCGGTGACGTTCGTGGACGGGGCGATACACGACTACTTCACCGTGGACCCTTCCCGCCTGCGGGAGAGACTCAGCGCGTCCTGACCCTCCGGTCGGCGGCGCTGACCGAAGGAGAAAAGTCCTTCGATCACTTTGTGCATTGCTTCACAAAGTCGTATCCTTGTCCGAAGGCGACCGAACGCAGACATGGCTCTGGTCGCCTCGTAGCCGGCGAGGAGGTGGGTCGAAGAATGACTGTCGAGCCTGTCCGACGTGGGGTGCCGGATGCCAGTGTGGCCCGGCTCCCCTCCTACCGCCGAGCGCTCAGCCGATGTGCCGAGCAAGGCGCCACGCGCGTGTCCTCCCAAGAGCTGGCCGAGGCCGCCGGGGTGCATCCGGCCCAGCTGCGCAAAGACCTCTCCTACCTCGGTTCCTACGGCGTGCGCGGGGTGGGGTACGACGTCACGCAGCTGCGTGACCAGATCGGCGCCGAGCTCGGGCTGCTCGGGGACTGGCCGGTGGCCATCGTGGGGATGGGCAACCTGGGGCGGGCGCTGGTCGCCTACCGCGGTTTCTCCAACGCCGGCTTTCGCATCGTGGCTCTTGTCGACGACGACCCGCAGATCATCGGTGAGGTGATCGGGGGGCAGCGTGTGCAGTCCCTGGATGAGCTGGTCGCCTCGGGGATCACGCTGGACTTCGGCGTCATCGCCACGCCCGTCTCGGGCGCGAACGTGGTTGCCGACGCCCTGGTGGGCCTCGGGGCGCATTCCATCCTCAACTTCGCCGCGACCCGTCTGACCGTCCCGCCGGGCGTAGGCGTCCGTACCGTCGACCTGTCGACCGAGCTGGAGATTCTCGCCTTCCATGCCCAGCGGCGACCATCGGCATCGCCGACGAGAGCGGGTGCCCGATGAGCCTGCTGGTCGTCGGTCTGTCGCACGAGAGCGCGGACCTTGCCCTACTGGAGCAGATCGGGCTGAGCGAGCCGGCTGTGGAGTCGATCTCGAGATACCTGTTGACCTCGACCGATGTTCGCGAGTTCCTGGTGCTCGCGACCTGCAACCGCGTCGAGGTCGTCGCCGAGGTGGAGCGCTTCCACGGAGCGGTCAGTGACATCGCCACTGCGCTGGCGCAGGCGAGCACCCAGGACGAGCCGAGCATGCGAGCCAGCCTTTACGTGCACTACGACGACCGGGCGGTGCACCATCTCTTCTCGCTGGCCTGCGGCCTTCGGTCCATGGCTGTGGGTGAGCCGCAGGTGCTGGGGCAGCTGCGACAGGCGTTCCTGCTGGCTCAGGATGCCGGCACGGTGGGACCTCAGCTCAACCCTTTGCTTCAGCACGCGCTGCGGGTGGGCAAGCGCGCGCACGCCGAAACCGATCTGGACACGGTGGCGAAGTCACTGGTGCAGCTCGGGCTGCGTGAGCTCGAGCCCGCGATGCCTGTGTTGTCGCGCGTTCGAGCGCTGGTCGTCGGGGCGGGGGCGATGTCCGCGGTGGCCGCATCGACGCTGGCGCGAGCCGGTGTCCGGGAGCTGCGCGTGGTCGCCCGGGACCCGGCCAAGGCGTCGGCGCTGGCTGCACGGCACGGTGGTCGCAGCGTCCTGTGGTCGCGGCTGGGTGCCCAGCTGTCATCAGTGGACCTGGTCATCACCTGCACCGGAGCCACTGGGCCGGTGATCGGTGTGGATACGGTGTCGCAAGCGCTCAGACACCGGGGCGACGGCTCGGCTCCTGGTCTGGCCATTCTCGACCTCGCGCTGCCGGCCGACGTCGACGTCGCAGTCGCCGGGCTGCCTGGGGTGCGCCGGTGTGCACTGGCCGATGTGGACGCACGACGTCGTGAAGGCTCCGACGACGACGGATCGGTGCTGCGCGAGGTGGAGGACCTGGTCACTGCCGAGGTCGCGGTGTACCTCAGCGGCCGACGCGCGCACGCGGTGGCCCCCACGGTCGCCGCCCTGCGGGATCGGGCCGGCGCCGTGGTCGAGGCGGAGATGAAGCGACTGGAGCAGCGGCTGCCCGAGCTGGACGACGCCACCCGAGCCGAGGTCCGCCGCACTGTGACCCGGGTGGTCGAGAAGCTGCTGCACACGCCCACTGTGCGGGTGAAGGAGAAGCACGCTGCGAACCAGTCCGAGGACTACGCGCGGGTGTTGCGCGAGCTGTTCGACCTGGACCCCAGGGACACCGTGGCCGTGACCGCGCCGCCGTCCCTGGGCCCGGATGCTCCGGACGGTTCGCGATGAGGCTCGGCACCCGAGCCAGCGCACTGGCCAGCGTGCAGGCTCGCACGGTGGCCGAATGGCTGCGCGCCGGTGGGGCGAGCGTCGAGATGGTCCCGGTCTCCACCGAGGGCGACCGCAGCACGCAGCCGCTCACCCAGATCGGCGGGACCGGTGTCTTCGCCTCGGCCCTGCGATCCGCGCTGCTCCGCGGTGAGATCGACCTCGCGGTGCACTCACTCAAGGACCTGCCCGTGGCCGACCACCCCGGGCTCACGCTTGCGGCCATTCCGGTGCGCGAGGACCCCCGCGACGTGGTGATCACGGCCTCGGGCGAGACTCTGGCGCAGCTGCCCTTCGGTGCCCGCGTTGGCACGGGCTCACCGCGACGGGCAGGTCAGCTCACTGCGTGTCACCCCCACCTCCGGATCCAGGACATTCGAGGCAATGTCGACACCAGGATCGCCAAGGTGGCGAACGGTGAGGTGGATGCCGTCGTCTTGGCGAAGGCCGGGGTGAACCGCCTGGGACGCACTCACGAGGTCAGTCACGTGCTGGAGCTGGAGGAGATGCTCCCGGCGCCCGGTCAGGGTGCCCTTGCGGTGGAGTGCCGCGACCCCCACCCCTCCGAGCAGGCCTCCGAGCATGACCGCGCCGTCCACTCAGCATGTGCCGTACTGGACGACGTCGTCACGCGTGCATGCGTCGGCGCCGAGCGGGCCATGCTTGCGCGGCTGGAAGCCGGATGCACCGCACCCGTCGGCGCCGTGTGCACCCCCACGGACGAAGGCTTCCTGCTGCGCGGATGGGCTGAGCTGGACGGAGTCGTCTCCGAAGGCCGCGCGGTGGGTCCCGACCCCGAGAGCCTGGGCCGCCGACTGGCCGACACCCTGCTGCATCAGATCCAGACCGAACCGACGGCACCGATCCTCGTAACGGAGCGTGAATCGTGAGTACACATCTGAATGCCCCCGAGACTGTGGCCCCCAGTGTGCCCCCGACCCCTTCTGCCCGTGTGGCTTTCGTCGGGGCCGGGCCGGGTGACCCTGGGCTGCTGACCGTCCGGGCCCGCGACTACCTCGCGGCGGCGGACATCATCGTCCTGGACAGCCTCGACCTGGCCGAAGGGGTCCGCAGCTACGCCCGCCCCGACGTCGAGTTCGTCGACGGCTCTCGTCACCCCTGCGGCCGGGAGCTGAGCAGCAACTCCCAGGCCACGCTGGTCGTCTCCACGGCCACGCAGGTTGCCGACCCGTCGGTCCTGGTCGTCCGGCTCATGGATGGCGACCCCAGCGCGTTCAACGGTCTGGCCCTGGAAGCATCGGCCTGTCACCGGGCCGGGGTGCCCTTCGAGATCGTGCCCGGAGTCAGCACTGCCTGGTCGGTGCCGATGTACGCCGGCGTGCCGCTGACCGGGAGCCACGCCAGCCACGAGCTGCATATGATCGACGGCTCGGACCCGCAGATCGACTACTCGCTGTCGGTCTCCGACGCGGTCACGGTCGTGGTGCTGGGGTGTGGGGACGACCTGCGCCGGGCACTGGCCGGTCTGGTGGATGCCGGCCGTGACCCGGCCACACCGGTGGCGCTGACCGAGCACGGCACGACCGTCACCCAGCACACCGAGGTGACCACCCTGTCCAGCGCGCTGGAGTCACTGGACAGCGCGCAGGCTCCGGATGCGACCGTCGCGGTCGTCGGGGCACAGGTTGACCTGCGCAGTGAGCTGTCCTGGTACGAGACCAAGCCCCTCTTCGGCTGGAACGTGATCATTCCGCGCACCAAGGAGCAGTCGGGCGGGATGGTGGAGCGCGTCGCCTCCTACGGCGCTTCGGCCTCGGTGGTGCCCACCATCAGCGTCGAGCCACCGCGGACACCGCAGCAGATGGACAAGGCTGTCAAGGGCCTGGTGACGGGCCGCTACGAGTGGGTGGGCTTCACCTCGGTGAACGCGGTGCGCGCGGTGCGCGAGAAGTTCTCCGCCGTCGGTCTGGACGCTCGCGCGTTCTCCGGCCTGAAGATCGCGGCCGTGGGTGGGTCCACCGCCGGGGCGTTGATGGACTGGGGGCTGGTGCCGGACCTGGTGCCCAGCTCAGAGCAGTCCGCTCGTGGGCTGTTGGAGGCCTGGCCCGACTACGACGAGGTGCTGGACCCCATCAACCGTGTGCTCCTGCCTCGTGCCGACATCGCCACCGACACCCTCATCGCCGGTCTGCAACAGATCGGGTGGGAGGTCGACGATGTCACCGCCTACCGGACCGTCCGGGCCAGTCCGCCCCCCGCGGAGGTTCGCGAGGCGATCAAGGGAGGGTCCTTCGACGCAGTCTGCTTCACCTCCTCCTCCACGGTGCGCAACCTCATCGGCATCGCCGGTAAGCCGCACCCGCGGACGGTCGTGGCGTGTATCGGCCCGGCGACCGCGAAGACCGCCGAGGAGCATGGCCTCAGGGTGGATGTGGTGGCGCCTGCGGCGTCGACGGAGTCGCTGGTCGACGCCCTCGCCGCCCACGCCATGGACCTGGCGGCCACCTTCACCGAGCAGGGGCAGCCGGTCCTGCGGCCCAGCGAGCGGCGCAACGGGGTGTCCCGGGGGCGCTCCAAGGCGCGCGCGTGAGCCCGGGTTTTCCCGCGGAGCGTCCTCGACGACTCAGGAGCACCCCGGCCACGCGCGACCTGGTCCGCGAGACCAGGGTGCATCACAGCGACCTTGTGCTGCCGATGTTCGTGGCGGAGGTCAACCGGGAGCCCGTGCCGATCGGCTCGATGCCGGGGGTCTACCAGCACAGCCTTGACTCCTTGCGGCGCGCGGCCGAGCAGGCGGTCGGCGCCGGAGTCGGCGGACTCATGTTGTTCGGCGTCCCAGCGCGCCGAGACGCCCGGGGAAGCGGTGCCGATGCGGCCGACGGTGTGCTGAACCAGGCCCTGGAGACCCTGCGCGCCGATCTCGGCGACGCCGGTGTTCTCATGGCCGACCTCTGTCTCGACGAGTTCACCGACCACGGCCATTGCGGCGTGCTGG
Organism: Ornithinimicrobium sp.; assembly: GCA_049683875.1. Lineage (GTDB taxonomy): Bacteria > Actinomycetota > Actinomycetes > Actinomycetales > Dermatophilaceae > Ornithinicoccus. The sequence goes on along the minus strand of JBAUJO010000195.1, from coordinate 7,968 downwards.
ATGAGGCGGGCCGGGTGGACAACGACGCGACGCTGCAGCGCTACACCGACATGGCAGTGGCCCAGGCGACCGCCGGAGCCGACGTCGTCGCCCCCTCGGGCATGATGGACGGCCAGGTCGCCGCCATCCGCTCGGCTCTGGAAGGTGCCGGTCACACCGACACCGCCATCCTGGCGTATACCGCCAAGTACGCCTCGGCCTTCTACGGGCCGTTCCGAGAGGCGGTGAACTCCAGCCTGCAGGGTGACCGGGCAACCTACCAGCAGGACCCGGCCAACCGCACCGAGGCCATGCGCGAGCTGCGGCTGGACCTGGCCGAAGGCGCCGACATGGTCATGGTGAAACCGGCCCTGCCCTACCTCGACGTCCTGTCCGACGTAGCAGCCCACAGCGACGTGCCGGTGGCCGCCTACCACGTGTCCGGCGAATACTCCCAGATCGAAGCTGCTGTCGACCGTGGCTGGCTGGATCGCGAGAGCGCGGTGCTAGAGGCGTTGACCTCGATCCGTCGCGCCGGAGCGCAGTTCGTGCTCACCTACTACGCCGACTATGCTTGTCGCCTTCTCGACCGTACGGATCGGAACCATGGCGAATGACGGCGAGGCACGCGTAGGTCCACGACCCTCAGGGCACCCCACCGCAGCGTCTCAGACGCCGCGGTGGCTGGACGAGGACGAGCAACAGGCGTGGAGGGCCTGCCTGTGGGGGTACCGCACGATGATCGTCGCCATGGAGTCCGGTCTGGCGGGCACCGGCGTCAGACTCACGGAGTACGAGGCACTGTCGATGCTCAGCGAGGCTGTGGGCGCCCGGTTGCGGATGTCAGCGCTGGCCGACCTCGTCGTGCAGTCGCGTAGCCGGCTGACGCACGCGGTGAAACGCCTCGAAGCGATGGGCCTGGTGCAGCGCTCACGGATCGCCCACGACGGAAGAGGGGTCGAGGTGGCGCTGACCTCCGCCGGCCTGTCCTTGGTGCAAGATCTTGCCCCGCTGCACGTCGAGACCGTGCGACGCGCCTTCCTGGACCAGATGAGCCGCGAGGAGCTGCTGCACGTGGGTGCGGTGATGGAGCGGGTCATGAATGAGGCCGGCAGCGTCCCGCCACCGGCAAGCACCACGGCGCCGTGAGCCATGGAGGGCCGCGTTGGGGCGATGCCTGCCGGAACGGCTCGAGCGCAGTGGAAGACTGACCGGTATGCCGACCGACGTCACTGCCCGTTCTCGTGCTCTGCTGGACGCTGCCCACCAGGTCATCCCCGGGGGCGTCAACTCACCCGTTCGGGCCTTCCGCTCCGTCGGAGGCACGGCGCGCGTGATGGCTTCCGCCTCCGGGCCCTGGCTGACTGACGTCGACGGCAACCGATACGTCGACCTGATCTGCTCCTGGGGTCCGATGATCCTCGGCCACGCCCATCCGGAGGTGCTGGCGGCGGTCACCGAGGCCGCGCGCCGAGGCTTCAGCTTCGGGACGCCGACCGAGGCCGAGGGGCTGCTGGCGGCGGAGATCGTCGGCCGTGTTCCCCCGGTGGACCAGGTCAGACTGGTCAGCTCCGGCACTGAGGCCACCATGAGCGCGGTCCGAGTGGCCCGGGGTTTCACCGGCCGCACCGTGATCGTGAAGTTCGCCGGGCTCTACCACGGACACGTCGACGCGCTGCTGGCCTCGGCCGGGTCCGGGCTGGCCACCTTCGCGTTGCCGGACTCCGCCGGGGTGCCCGCCTCCGCGGCGGCCGAGACGCTGGTGCTCCCCTACAACGACGTGCCCGCCCTGGAGGCTGCTTTCGCCGAGCACGGTGATCGGATCGCGGCGGTCATCACCGAGGCGGCTGCGGGCAACATGGGGGTGGTCCCGCCGGATCCTGGTTTCACCGAGGCCGTGCTCCGGGTGGCCCACGCCCACGGCGCGCTGGTGATCAGCGACGAGGTGATGACCGGCTTCCGATGCAGCCGCTCGGGGTGGTACGGGCTGGAAGGCCCTTATGAGCACGGCGCGCCGGACCTGATGACCTTCGGCAAGGTCATGGGTGGGGGGTTCCCCGCGGCGGCCTTCGGCGGTCGCCGGGAGATCATGGACGTGCTCGCTCCGGACGGCCCCGTATACCAGGCCGGGACGCTTTCGGGGAACCCCGTCGCCGCGGCCGCCGGGCTGGCCACGTTGCGTGCTTGTACGCCGCAGGTCTACGAGCGGATCTCACACGTCGCGACCACCCTGGCCGAGGCGGTCGCGAGCTCCTTCGACCGCCACGCCATACCGCACCGGATCCAGTGGGCGGGGTCGATGTTCAGCGTGTTCTTCCGCGCTGAGCCGGTGCGGACGTTCACCGACGCCGCCGACCAGGACACGGAGCGGTTCGCCGCTTTCTTCCACGCCATGCTTCGGCGAGGGGTGCACCTTCCCCCGAGCTGCTTCGAGTCGTGGTTCGTCAGTGCCAGCCACGACGACGAGGCGGTCGAGCACGTGGTCCGCGCCATCGAGGGCAGCGCCGCAGAGATCGCTCAGCCGGCAGTGGGAGGATGAACCCATGGGTACGACGGCCGTGACGACGACCGTGCACATCGTGCGCCATGGTGAGGTGGAGAACCCGGGCGGGGTGTTGTACGGCAGGCTGCCGAACTTCCACCTGTCCGCCCTCGGCCGACAGATGGCACAGGTGACGGCGGACTACCTGTCCGTGCGCGACGTCGTTCACGTGGCTGCCTCACCGCTGGAACGGGCGCAGGAGACCGCGCAGCCGATCGCCGCGCGGCACGGGCTGGACCTGCAGACCGACCCGAGGCTGATCGAGGCCGCCAACCACTTCGAGGGCACCACCGTGGCTCACGGTGGGGTGTTGCGCCAGCCCAAGCACTGGCCCCACATGCTCAACCCCTTTCGCCCCAGCTGGGGCGAGCCCTATAGCGCCATCGCCACGCGCATGCTCGCGGCCTTGACCACAGCCCGGATGCAGGCCCGCGGCCACGAGGCCGTCCTCGTCTCCCACCAGCTGCCCGTCTGGACCGTGCGACAGCAGCTCGAGGGCCGCCGGCTTTGGCACGACCCGCGGCGTCGCGAGTGCACGTTGGCCTCGGTGACCTCGGTGCGATACGTGGGTGACGAGCCCGTGGAGGTCTCCTACGTCGAGCCGGCAGGTCATCTGCTGGCTGCGGCCCGCCCCGGCGCCGGGGCATGAGCAGGTGGTGGCCTCGGCGAGTCAGGTTGGCCCCCGGCCTGATCCTGGCCCTGCTGCTCACCGCCTGCAGCTCTGATGACAACAGCATCTCCGAGCAGGCCCGCGCCGGGGACGACAAGAACTACATCGCGGGCGACGGAAGCGTCACGGTGCTCAGCCCGGGAGACCGGCAGACCGAGATCGAGCTTTCCGGCCAGACGCTGGAGGGTCAGCGTTGGTCCTCCGAGCAGGCTCTCGGCGAGGTGCTCGTGGTCAACGTCTGGGGCTCCTGGTGCGGGCCCTGTCAGGCCGAGGCCGCAGACCTCAACGAGGTGTACGCCGAGTTCACCGCGGCTGACGAGCCGGTGAGGTTCATCGGGGTCAACCATCGCGACAGCGTGCCGACGGCCCTGGCCTTCCAACGGGCCAAGGACGTGCAGTACCCCTCCCTGGAGGACGACGGCGGTCAGACGCTGACCCAGCTGAAGGGCCTGGCCAACGCCCGCCCGAGCACCCTCGTGCTGGACCGCTCGGGCCTCGTGGCGGCCAGGGTGCTCGGCCAGGTCGACGCCAGCACGCTGACCACGGTGCTGCGCGACGTGCTCGCCGAGCCCGAGGAGCCGTCCGAAGGGTGAGTGAGGTCGTGCTGAGCGGTCCCCTGCTGGCAGCGATGGCGCTCGCGGCGGCAGCGGGGCTGGTCTCCTTCGCCTCCCCGTGCGTGCTGCCGCTGGTGCCGGGGTTCCTTGGGTACGTCAGCGGGATGGCCCCCTCGTCGAGCACGACCGGGCGGGCTCGTCTCATGCTCGGGACGGCTCTGTTCGTGGCCGGGTTCAGCGTCGTGTTCCTCACGATGAGCGTGCTGGTCTCCTCGGTGGGCCTGCTGCTGACCGAGCACCAGGACCTGCTGCTGCGCCTGGGTGGTCTCGTGGTGCTGGGGCTCGGGGTCTTCATGTTCGGAGCGGCGGGATCGGGGTGGCAGCCGCGCTGGCGGCCGGCGGCCGGGCTGCTCGGAGCCCCTGTCCTGGGAGTGGTGTTCGGGCTGGGCTTCACGGCGTGCACCGGGCCGTCACTGGCCGCTATCCAGGCCCTCGGAGCGACCCTGGGCCCCGCCGATGGTGTCTCGACACGGGCGCTGCTGCTGGGGGGCGCCTACTGCGTCGGGCTGGGGCTGCCCTTCCTGGCCATCGCCGGTGGTCTGGGATGGGTGCAAGGGGCGTCGGAGCGGCTGCGCCGACACCACCGAGCCATCCAGCGAGCCTCCGCGGTGGTGCTGATCGTGCTGGGTCTGCTGCTCGTCAGCGGGCTATGGGGGATGCTGACCGCGTGGATCCAGACCCAGCTCGTCGCCTCGTTCGAGACGGCCCTGTGATGGCATCCCCGACCCTGGGAGCACGCGGATGGCTGCGCTGGACCTGGCGTCAGCTGACCAGTATGCGGACCGCGTTGATGCTCCTGCTCCTGCTGGCGGTGGCAGCGGTACCGGGGTCGATCTGGCCCCAACGCAGTGTCGACCCGGCCCAGGTGGCGGCATACCTGCAGCAGAACCCGCGCCTGGGGCCGTGGCTGGACCGGCTGGGCATGTTCGACGTCTTCTCCTCGCCGTGGTTCTCCGGGATCTACCTCCTGCTGGCCGTCTCCCTGATCGGCTGCCTGGTGCCGCGCACGGGGCAGCACCTGTCCGCCCTGCGCGGCAGGCCGCCCTCGACGCCACGCAGGCTCCACCGGCTGCCGGCCTTCCACAGCGTCACCGTGCCGGGGCCCGTCGAGCCGGCACAGGTCAGGAGCAGCGCGCGAGAGGTGCTCCGCAGGCGTCGCTACCGCACCGCGGTGGACGACTCGGCATCGGGCCTGGAGGTGTCGGCCGAGGCCGGGTACCTGAAGGAGACCGGCAACGTGGTGTTCCATCTCGCGCTGTTGGGGGTCATCGTCTCCGTTGCGGTCGGGCATCTGTGGGGCTGGCGTGGCGAGGTCATCCTGCCGGTCGGGGAGAACTTCACCTCCGCGGCGGCCGAGTACGACACGTTGCAGCCCGGTCCCTGGGTGGAGGAGAACGACCTGGCGCCGTTCCAGCTACGGCTGGACGAGATGACGGTGTCCTTCGAGACCGAGGCGGAGGGCGCTCAGTTCGGAGCCCCGCGCGAGTTCTCCGCCGACGTCACGACCCGAACCGGGATCGACAGCGACCCCGAAACCGAGCGGCTGGCGGTGAACGCGCCGCTGTCGTTGGACGGGGCCTCCGTCTACCTGCTCGGTAACGGGTACGCCCCGGTGGTCACGGTGCGCGACGCCGAGGGCCAGGTCGTCTTCTCCGACGCCGTGCCGTTCCTGCCCCAGGACGACAACTACACCTCCACCGGGGCGGTGAAGGTCGCGGGCGCCGAGCCCGAGCTGGGGCTCTACGGCGCGTTCCTGCCTACCGCACGCATCGACGAACGTGGACCCACGTCCGACTTCCCCGACCTCGTCGACCCCAAGCTCGCGATCGGGGTCTACGAGGGGGACCTCTTCCCCGGCGGTGCCCCGCAGTCGGTGTATGTCCTCGACACTGCGGCCATGGAACCCCTGCGTGACGACACCGGAGAGGTCAGCCGGCTGTTGCTGGCTCCGGGCCAGACCGCGACGTTGCCTGGCGGGCGGGGCACGGTGAGCCTCGACGGGGTGGTGCGCTGGGGCGGTCTGGTGGTCCGCCACGATCCGGGCCGGCTGCCCGTGCTGCTGTGCGCCATCTCTGCGCTGGTCGGTCTGGTGCTGATGCTGGGCGTGAGACGGCGACGGGTCTTCGTGCGGGTCACCGAGGGCGGGCGGGGTGCGACCGACTCCGACGACGAGGCGCGGCATACTGGGGTGACGGTGCAGGTGGCTGCGCTGGTGAAGGATCACGACCCGGGGTTGCAGTCCTTCGTCGAGCGCCTCGCCGGACAGATCGCATCCGCCGATCACGGCGGCACCGTGGTCCGTGAGACAGCAGGACAACGAGAGGGCAGTCGATGAGAGACGAGACGCTGGCCGTGGCCTCGGACATCGGGGTCTGGGCAACCATCGTGCTGCTCACCGTCGCGATGGTCGCCTTCGCCGCCCACCTCGCCGTGCAGGCGAGCGCCCCGCGTGCAAGCGCCGCCGGCTCGGCCACCAGGCCCGTGCTGGCCGGTCGTGGGGCGACCGCTGCGGCCGGCTCCAGCTCCACTCCCTCGGTTGCCCAGGATCCGGACGCCGGCTCAGCGGAGGCGCCGGACCACGGTGGGGGGTGGCTCGAGGGCCACGACAGCAGTCGTGGGCCGTCGCGGCGGTGGGGCGTGCTCGGCTTGCAGGTCACCATGCTGGCTACGTTGCTCCTCATCTCCAGCACCGCGTTGCGCGGGTTGTCGGTCCAGCGTGCGCCGCTGGGCAACATGTACGAGTTCGCCCTCGCCGCCTGCTGCTTCGCGCTGGTCATCTACAGCGGGTGGAGCCTGCGTCGTGACCTGCTGTGGCTAGGACTGTTCGTCACCGGCCCGGTGCTGCTGATCCTGGGTCTGGCGCGGCGGTCCTGGTACACCGAGGCCTCCGCGCTGATGCCGTCCCTGGACAGCATCTGGCTGGTCATCCACGTCACTGTGGCCACCCTTTCGGTGGGGCTGTGTGTCATCGGCTTCGCCACGGCATGCCTGTACCTGTTGCGCGACTCGGCCGAGAAGCGAGCGATGGCGGCCGGGGGGGCCGCCGAGGTGGCGGGGTGGCGTCGCGCGCTGCCGCGCGCCGAGGCCCTGGAGCGGATGACCTACGGCGTGCACGTGGTCGCCCTCCCGTTGTGGACCTTCACGCTCATCGCGGGGGCCATCTGGGCCGAGCAGGCCTGGGGCCGCTACTGGGGATGGGACCCCAAGGAGGTGTGGACCTTCGTCATCTTCGTGGTCTACGCGGCCTACCTGCATGCTCGCGCCACCGCTGGGTGGACAACCCGCAAGGCCACCTGGCTCGCGGTCGCCGGTGGGGTGTGCATCGTGATCAACTACGCCGTGGTCAACGTGTTCTTCGCCGGGTTGCACTCCTACTCAGGGCTGTAGACCGTGCTGCGCTACACCGTGCTCCGTCTGCTGGTCTTTGCGGTCTTCCTGCTGGCGTTCATCTGGATCGGCGTGCCGAACCTGTGGGCCCTGGTGTTCGCCGCGCTCTTCTCGATGGTGACCTCATTGTTCCTTCTCCGCTCCCAGCGAGCCCAGATGGCCGACCAGCTCGCGGCCTCGGTGCAGCGTCGGCGGGACCGGCGTGCGGAGCAGATCGCCGCTCAGCGCACCGACGAGGACGATGAGGACACCGAGGCCGGAGGACGATGAGGACGCTGAGACCGAAGACCGAGCCCCAGGCCGGAGCTGGTCAGGCCGAGAGCATCAGCCCGGCGGTCAGCAGCGCGCCGTAGCCGAGCTGTAGCAGGCCGGTGGCCGAGAGCACCGGCACCAGCTCGCTGCCGGTGGCGCCGGAACGGACCGCCCGTACGGGTCGCCAGGCCAGTGGGGCGGCAGCCAGCCCGAGCAGCACCCACCAGGAGCCGATCGCCGCCAGAGGCACCGCGGCGAAAGCCACGAGCACGAGGGTCTGGTAAAGACGACGTGTCTTCGCGTCCCCCCACGCCACGGCGAGCGTTCGCTTGCCCACCTGCTCGTCGCCCGGGATGTCGCGCAGGTTGTTGGCGACCAGGATGGCGCAGGACAGCGCGCCCACCCCGAGCGCCCCGAGCACGCCTGCGACGCTGAGCGCACCGAGGCCCGTGATGGCTACCGGCGCACCAGCCGCGGTGGGGGCCGTCACGCGGCGCCACCGGCGTTCGCGGTCGCGATGAAGT
>JBAUJO010000194.1:0-31575 GCA_049683875.1 Ornithinimicrobium sp. | reverse complement strand
CCGTCCGGGCCGCGTCGGCGACCTCGGCGGAGTGCAGCAGCGCCTTGGTGGGGATGCAGCCCTGGTGCAGACACGTCCCGCCGAGCCGCGACCGCTCGACCAGGGCGACGCTCAGCCCGAGCTGGGCCGCGCGCAGCGCGCACGCGTAGCCCGCGCTGCCCGCCCCGAGAACGACGATGTCGTAGGTCGTGGGGGGCACGGCAGACGGCATACCGGCATCCTGTCACTACCGCGAGACGAAGGAGACCACGTCGCACCCAGCCACGGGCAAGGTGGTTGGTCTAGCCTCGGTGGCTATGACGTGGTGGAGACGCAGACGTGGCGCGAAGGGCGCGGCGTCCTCGGGTGCAGGGCGCTCGACGTTCGGCGGTCGGACCGACGGCCCCGACATGACGGTGGACCTGGCCGCGGTGCGTACGCACGCCAGTGAGTTCAACGCCAGCCGGCGCGGCGTGGAGGGCTACGTCGAGCCGGCCACGAACATCAGCACGACAACGCTGGTGCTCATCGCCCACGACGGCGAGTGGACCCGACGCGCGGTCGGCACTCCTCGGGCGGGCTTCGCGGTGTGCCGTGAGCTGTCGATCCCGGTCTACGACGTCAACCAGACCGGCTACCCCAACCGCATGCGGGAGTGGTCGCGCCGCCAGCGAGGCGGCTAGCCGGCGAACCCCCGTGCCACTTCGATCAGGGTGCGCACCCCGGCTCCCGTGCCGCCCTTGGGGGTGTACCCGCGAGCGGACCCGTCGTTGAAAGCCGGGCCGGCGATGTCCAGGTGGGCCCACGGCAGCACGTTGCCCTCGCCGTCCTTACCCACGAACTCGGCGAGGAAGGTGGCGGCCACCATGGCACCGGCCGCACGTTCGCCGGTGTGCTTCAGGTCGGCGACCGGGGAGTCCATGCTGCTGCGGAGCTCTTCGACGAGGGGGAGAGCCCACGCGGACTCGCCGGCCCGGCGGGCCCCCGACAGCACCTGCTCGAGGATGGCCTCGTCGTTGCCCATCACCCCGAAGGTGCGGTTGCCCAGGGCCACCATGCATGCCCCCGTCAGGGTGGCGATGTCCAGGATGGCGTCCGGGCGCTGCTCGCTGGCCAGCGCCAAGCCATCCGCCATCACCAGGCGGCCTTCAGCGTCGGTGTTGATGATCTCCACCGTCCGGCCGCCGCGCATCGTCACCACGTCACCGGGTCGCTGGGCCATGTCACCCGTCATGTTCTCGGCCAGGCAGAGGTACCCGGTGACGGCGACCGGCAGCTCGAGGTCGGCGATGGCCTGCACGGCTGCGGCCACAGCGGCGGCCCCGCCCATGTCGCACTTCATCGTCACCATCCCGGCGGGCGGTTTCAGGCAGAGGCCACCGGAGTCGAAAGTGATGCCCTTGCCCACGAAGGCCACTGACGCCCGCGCCTTCTTGGGCCGGTAGGTCAGGGTGACCAGGCGCGGTCCGCGCCCGGAACCCTGCCCGACGCCCAGCAGACCACCGCACCCTTCGGTCTCCAGCCGCTCGGAATCCCACACCTGCACCGCGACGGGCTTCGAGGCCCGCGTGGACACGGAGGTGGCGAAAGACTCGGGGTAGAGCGCGTTCGGGGGAGTGTTGACCAGGTCCCGCGCGTAGGCCACGGCATCGCAGACAACCTCGAGACGTCGGCCGAGGTCGCGGCTCTGGCTCGACCCCGGTTTCAGGCCCGCGAGGACCACCTCGGCCAGAGGCGGCTTGGCCTTCTTCGCCTTGCCGGCCCCGAAGAACGTCTGGAAGGCGTAGCTGCCGAGCAGAGCTCCCTCACCGGCGGCTTCGGCGAGCTCGGCGGGGCCCAGGGCGAAGACCGCCCGGCCCTTGCCGGCCAGGGCGCGAGCAGCCACACCAGCAGCCCGTCGCATGCGCTCGGCCGCGTCTGGGCTGTCGACCCCCTTGCGGGGGAAGTCCGGCCCGGTGCCGATGACCAGCACGAGCGGCGCAGCGACCTTGTCGATGTCGGTCAGCCGCACCACCTCGTCGGCCCACCCCTCGGCCCCCCACACCGAGAGCGCATCGCTGACGGCGCTGCTCACCCCACGCGGCAAGGTGCTGGTGCCGACGAGCTCGGCGACGCCGTCGACCGAGCGTGAGGCCAGGACGAGGGCATCGGCACGGACCGACGACGGTCGAGCGGAGGTCACGGAGACAGCGGTGCGCTTCGTGGGCATACGGGTGGTCCTCCCGGCGAGCGACAGTGAGCGAAAGCTCAGGACCACGCGACCCTAACCGAGAAGTCTCCGTCGCGGAGGTCGGTGTCGACGCTAGAGTCGGCGCCATGAGCAACGCCGCCTCTCGGACGTCCCCTCTGCACGAGATCCACCTCGAGCTCGGCGCCAAGATGGCCGATTTCGGCGGCTGGTCCATGCCGATCGAGTACCCGGGCTCGGGGGTGGTGGCCGAACACACCGCCGTGCGCGAGCGGGTGGGCGTGTTCGACGTCTCACACCTGGGCAAGGCATGGGTCAAGGGTCAGGGCGCGGCCGCGTACGTCAACTCCGCGCTGTCCAACGACCTCGGTCGTATCGGGCCCGGCCAGGCCCAGTACACGATGTGCTGCACTGAAGATGGTGGGGTGGTCGACGACCTCATCGTCTACCTCGTCGACGATGACGAGGTCTTCCTCATCCCCAATGCGGCGAACACCTCAGGGGTGGTGGCTGCCCTCGCCGACGCTGCCCCGGAAGGCGTGGAGGTGCAGGACGCCCATGAGGACTACGCCGTGCTGGCCGTACAGGGTCCGCGTGCTGCGCAGGTCGTCGACAGTCTGGGTCTGCCCACCGACCATGCCTTCATGTCGTTCGTCCAAGCCCAGTGGCAAGGCGTGCCGGTATGGGTGTGCCGCACCGGTTACACCGGCGAGCGCGGGTATGAGCTCGTCCCCCGCAGCGAGGACGCCCCTGCCCTGTGGCGGGCGGTGACCGACGCGATGGCCGAGCACGACGGCAGGGCGTGTGGCCTGGGCGCGCGGGACACCTTGCGCACCGAGATGGGCTACGCCTTGCACGGCCAGGATCTCAGCCCGAAGATCACCCCGGTGATGGCGCGCGCCGGCTGGGCGGTGGGATGGGACAAGCCGGTCTTCTGGGGCAAGGAGGCTCTCAGCCGTCAACGGGCCGAGAAGTCCGGACCCCTCGCGCGCGGTCTGCTCGTGACCGGCCGCGGCATCCCTCGGCCCGGCTGCGACGTGGTGTCCGACTCCGGCGAGACGCTCGGCGCCGTGACCTCCGGCACCTTCTCGCCCAGCCTCAGGCAGGGCATCGCGCTGGCGCTGCTCGACCGGGCCGTCACGGTCGGCGACGAGGTCTCCATCGACGTGCGCGGGCGAACCGTCACGGCTCAGGTCGTCGCTCCGCCGTTCGTGGAGGCCAAGACCTCCACGTAGCCCGGGGGCCTTAGGCTGGGCTCATGGCCCACCCCTTCACCTGGCAGTTCTTCGGCCCCTCGGGCGTGCAGCTGGAGGATGTGGGCATCAGCGCGCTCACCTTTCCCAGCCAAGCCGAGGCTGAGAGCTGGATGTCCGAGCAGTGGCCTGTGCTCGCGGATGCCGGCGTGGATGCCGTGACGCTGCATCGCGACGCTGAGGTGGTCTACGGCCCGATGAGCCTGAGCCCGTAGCGCAGTCGGTGCTGCGCCAGGGCGCCACGGCACCGGCCGCTCAGCGCAGGCGACGCAGAGGTGCCCCGCGTGAGACCTGCGCCCGTGGCACCCGCGACATCCGCATCTGGAACGAGCGCAGCACGACGTACAGCCCCGAGCGCGGCGGCGGCTCGGTGCCGAACTCCTCGACGAAGGACGTCTTCGTGCGCCGCCACAGCAGGATCGCGTCAAAGAGGCCGATGAAGATCAGCCCGTAGGCGGAAGCGAACATCGCCAGCTGGACGGCCTGCACGTTGACCAGGGACGCCGCGAGGATGAGCAGCATCGTGGGCAGGAGGATCTCGCCGATGTTCCAACGGCGGTCGACGGCGTCGCGCAGGTAGCGCCGCTCGGGGCCTCGGTCTCGGGCGGGGAGGTACTTCTCCTGGCCCCGCAGCATGCCGTCGCGGGCGATAGCGCGATCGAGCTTGCGCTTCTGTTTGACCTCGCGAGAGGCGCCTCGGGTGTCAGCCACGAGCGGGCGCCGACGCGCGGCCTCCGCCTCCCGCCGCTTCGGGGTGGGACGACCCTTGCCGGAGGCCGAGGTTGAGCCGCTGCTCCGGGCCGCGCCGGTGGTGGCGGGCTCGTCGGCGACTTCGGGCTTCTTGAACAACGGCACCCCACTACTGTAGGCGCAATCGGCTCGCCCGATAGCCTCCTGTCCCATGACAGAACGACTGGCGCATCTGCGCGAACGCACGCGGTCGCTGATGCCGGGAGTACGCAGCGACCTGGAGGCGCTGGCCCGGATCCCCTCGGTCTCGCTGCCCTCGTTCGACCCCGAGCACGTCGAAGCCAGTGCCCTCGCGGTCGCCGACCTCCTGCAGGCCGAGGGGATGACGGTGCAGATCATCCGCGAGGGCGGGCACCCCGCGGTGATGGGGCATCTGCCGGGCCCGCCCGGTTCGCCGACCGTGCTTTTGTACGCCCACCACGATGTCCAACCGCCCGGGGCAAACGAGGACTGGGACACCCCCGCGTTCGAGCCGACCGAGCGAGGTCCGCGACTGTTCGGTCGCGGGGTGGCCGACGACAAGGCGGGGGTGATGGCCCACGTGGCCGCGCTGCGCGCTCACCGGGGCAGACCGCCGGTGGGCGTGACGGTCTTCGTCGAGGGTGAGGAGGAGGCCGGTTCGGAGAGCCTTCCGCAGATCCTGTCCCAGCACCACGACGCGCTCGCGGCCGACGCCATCGTGCTGGCCGACTCGCACAACTGGCGGATCGGCATCCCGGCGCTGACCACGACGTTGCGGGGTCTGGTCCGAGCCACCGTCACCGTCCGGGCGCTGGAGCACGGAGTGCATTCGGGGTTGTACGGAGGCGCGGTGCCTGATGGTCTGACCGCCCTGTGTCGCCTGCTGGCCACGCTGCACGACGACGCAGGTGATGTTGCCGTGCCGAGGTTGCTGACATCCGAGGCGTCCGAGCTGGACTACGGCGAGGAGGACCTGCGGGCGGACTCCTCGCTCGCCAAGGGGGTTCAGCCCATCGGCACGGGCTCGCTGCTGTCGAGGATGTGGACACGGCCGTCGATGACGGTGATCGGCATCGACGCGCCCAGCGTGGACCGGGCGGCCAACCTACTCACCCCGGTCGGTCGCGCGAAGCTGTCGATGCGGATCCACCCCGCCCAGGACCCGAGCGCGGCCTACGAGGCGCTTCGCGCTCATCTGCTCCACCATGTGCCGTGGGGGTGCCAGGTCGAGGTCGAGCTCGATGACCAGGGCGCAGGCTTCAGTGCCGACACCGACGGCGAGATCTACGCCCAGGCGCGGGCGGCGTTCGCCGACGCGTGGGGCACCGAGCCGGTCGACATCGGCGTCGGCGGCTCCATCCCTTTCGTCGCCAGCTTCGCCGAGCACTACCCTGAGGCGGCCATCCTGGTCACCGGCGTGGAGGACCCGGATACGCGGGCGCATGCTGCGAATGAGAGCCTGCACCTCGCTGAGTTCGAGAAGGTATGCCTGGCTGAGGCCGTGCTGCTGGAGCGGCTCGGCGCTCGAGACGACGGATGAGGAGAGGTTCGATGGCGCAGGACTCGTACGTTCAGGAGAGCTTCGAACGGGACACCAACTACATCTCCGATCGGATCACCTCCGACGGCGCGAACGGCACCTACCCAGCGCAGGCCGGCCGGTACCGGCTCGTGGTCGCACGCGCGTGCCCCTGGGCGCACCGGACCGTGGTCTCACGGCGGCTCCTGGGCCTGGAGGACGCCTTGTCGATGGGTATCTGCGGCCCGGTGCACGACGAGAACAGCTGGACCTTCGACCTCGACCCCGGGCATCGCGACCCCGTCCTGGGGATTCCCCGGCTCAAGGACGCCTACGAGGCCCGGCCGCAGGGCTACAAGCCGGGGGTCACCGTGCCCGCGGTGGTCGAGATCGAGTCCGGTCAGGTCATCACCAACGACTTCCGTCAGATCACCGAGGACTTCGCGACCCAGTGGAGTGGTCTGCACCGCGAGGGCGCGCCCGACCTGTACCCCGAAGCCTGGCGCGACGAGATCGACGAGGTCGCCGGCCCGATCTACCAGGACATCAACAACGGGGTCTACCGCTGCGGCTTCGCGGGCACACAGAAGGCCTACGACGCGGCCTACGAGCAGCTCTTCGAGCGCCTGGATGCCGTCTCCGAGCGGCTGCAGACACGGCGATACCTGGTGGGGGACCACATCACCGAGGCCGACATCCGCCTGTGGACGACGTTGGTGCGCTTCGACGCGGTGTACCACGGCCACTTCAAGTGCAACCGGACCAAGCTGTCGGAGATGCCGGTGCTCTGGGCCTACGCGCGAGACCTGTTCCAGACGCCGGGATTCGGTGACACGGTCGACTTCGCCCAGATCAAGGCCCACTACTACGTGACACACCGCGACGTGAACCCGACCGGGGTCGTTCCGCGCGGCCCGATCCCGAGCCTCTGGCAGACCGAGCATCACCGCGAGCAGCTCGGCGGCACCCCCTTCGGCGACGGCACCCCGCCCGCCCCCCCGCCAGAGGACGAGCGGGTGCCGGCTCTGTGAGCACCGTCGAACACGACGTGGCCGAGGCGGCGTCGGAGGCGTCGCTGCGGCGGACCACCGCGCGGTCGGCCGAGATCGAGCAGGCGATCGCCATCGATCCGAGCCCCTTCCGCGTCCTGACGGGGGACCGGCCCACGGGAAACCTGCATCTGGGCCATTACTTCGGCACCCTCGCCAACCGCGTCGTCCTGCAGCAGCGAGGGGTCGAGACGTTCATCCTGGTGGCTGACTACCAGGTGATCGCCGACCGCGACGGCGTGGGGCCGTTGCAGGAGCGCGTCTACTCGCTGGTGGCCGACTACCTCGCCGTCGGGCTGGACGCGGAGCGCACCACCATCTTCACGCACTCCGCGGTCCCTGAGCTCAACCAGCTCATGTTGCCGTTCCTGTCGCTGGTGACCGAAGCCGAGCTGAGGCGGAACCCCACCGTGAAGGCAGAGTCGGCAGACGCCTTGGGTCGCCCGATGTCAGGACTGCTGCTCACCTACCCGGTCCACCAGGCGGCAGACATCCTGTTCTGCCAGGCCAACCTCGTGCCGGTGGGCAAGGACCAGCTGCCGCACCTCGAGCAGGCCCGGGTCATCGCGCGTCGCTTCGACGAGAGGTACGGGCGCGCCGATCCGGGCCACCCGGTCTTCCGGGCGCCCGAGGCGCTGTTGAGCTCTGCCGCCAACCTGCTCGGCACCGACGGGCAGAAGATGAGCAAGTCGAAGGGCAACACCATCGAGCTCGGGATGGATGCCGACGCGACAGCAGCCGCCCTGAAGAAGGCGGTCACCGACTCCGACCGGAGGATCACCTACGACCCACAGCGTCGCCCGGAGGTGTCCAACCTCGTGCTGCTGGCCGCCCTGGCCACCGGGCGCGACCCGGTCGATGTCGCCGCCGAGGTCGGCGACGGTGGCTCCGGGGCGCTGAAGAAGCTGACCATCAGCGCGGTCAACGAGCACTTCGCTCCCATCCGCGCTCGCCGCGCCGCACTGGCCGCCGACCAGGCATACCTTCACGAGGTGCTGCACCGAGGCAACGAGCGCGCGCGCGGCATCGCGGCGAGCACGCTGGACGAGGTGCGCACCGCGATGCAGATGCAGTACTGAGCGGGAGGCGCAGGTGCGCGTGATCGTCGTCGCCGACCGGATCGGCGAGCACGGAAGGCCGGCGGTGTCGCCGACGGCAGCGGTGGCCCACGGCTGGTCCTCGGCGGCCCCGCACGACGAGGTCGATGCGGTCACCCTCACCGACGGCGGCGCCGGCTTCGTGGACGCGATGGACAGCGTCAGCGAACGCACCGACCCGGTCGTCGTGCCAGGGCCGTACGGCGGCTCCGTGCCGGCACAGATCGCCTGGCGAGGAAACACGGCCTACGTGGAGGTGGCTCACGTCGTCGGGCGACATCTCGACGAGCGGGGGCACTCTGCCCTGGACGCCTCCAGCGCCGGAGTGGCCGAGCTACTGGTCACCGCCCGGGACGCGGGAGCGCAGCGCATCGTGGTGGGTGTGGGGTCCGACGTCGTGTGTCACGACGGGGGGTTGGGGCTGCTGCTGGCCCTGGGAGCCGGCACGGACCTCAGCGGCCTGCCCGGTGTATGCCGTCAGTGGGCCGGGGTCACGCTGGTGATGGCGACCGCTTCGATGGTCCCGCTGACCGGGTTCCACGGTGCCAGCGCCGCGCTGGTCACCGAGCGGGGTGTCTCGGCCCACGAGGCGCAGGAGCACGAAGCGCGGCTGGGCCGGTTCACCGAGGTGGTCGACGATGCGCTGCGGCAGAGCTCGGCGCCGACGGTGGACCTGCTGACCGGGGCGACCAGGCGTCGTGAACGCCAACCGGGGGCGGGCTCGGGGGGCGGGGTGGGGTACGCGTTGCAGATCCTCGGAGCGGCGACGCTCTCGGGGACGACCCTGGCGCTGGACGAGCTGGCGGTCCGGCAGCGGCTGGTGGGCGCGTTGGTCGTGTTGGCCACCGAGCGCTACGACTGGCGCAGCGTGGCCGACGGGGTGGTGGCCGAGACCGCAAGGGCGGCGCTCGAGGTGGCCTCGCCCACGGTGGTCCTGGCACGTGAGGTGCTGGTCGGCCGGCGAGAGGGGATGTCGTTGGGGATCAGTGGCACCTACTCCGTGCGAGCAGGGGAGTCATGGGAGGCGCTCAGCGCGCGCGTGGCCCGGACATGGTCACCACCCCCGCGACGACCGACCACGGCGTGAGGGCGGCGTACGATGGGAACAACGCGGTCTTCACGCAACGTTGACCGGCTGTAGGCACGACCCCGAGAGGACAGGACATCTCGTCATGAGCGTTCAGGACACCCAGGCCACCGAGGCCGACACCGACCACGGCGTGCTGCTGACCGACCTCGCTGCGGGCAAGGTCAAGAGCCTGCTGGAGCAGGAGGGTCGCGACGACCTGCGCCTGCGCATCGGCGTGCAGCCTGGCGGCTGTTCGGGGCTGATCTACCAGCTCTACTTCGACGAGCGGACTCTCGACGGCGACCTCATGCGCGACTTCGAAGGGGTGCAGGTCGTGGTGGACCGGATGAGCGCTCCGTATCTGGACGGCGCGACCATCGACTTCGCCGACTCGATCGAGAAGCAGGGTTTCACCATCGACAACCCCAACGCGGGCAGCTCGTGCGCGTGCGGAGACTCTTTCAGCTGATCCGAGCGGCCTACGCTTGCGCTGTCGCCGAACGGCGGAGGCTGGCGTAGGTTCTGCGCATGAAGTTCGCCGTCTGCGGCTCGATCGCCACCGACCACCTCATGACCTACCAGGGTCGGTTCGCCGACTCCCTGGTCCCCGAAGAGCTCGACAAGATCTCTGTCTCGTTCCTGGTCGAAGACCTTCAGGTGCGGCGGGGTGGCATCGCGGCCAACGTCGCATTCGGTATGGCTAAGCTCGGTCACCGTCCGGTGCTGGTCGGCGCAGTCGGAGAGGACTTCTCCTCCTACGAGTCCTGGCTGCGGCGGCACGGTGTCGACTGCGACCACCTCCTGGTCTCCGAGGTGCGGCACACCGCCCGCTTCATCGTGACCACCGACGAGGACATGGCCCAGATCGCGAGCTTCTACGCAGGGGCCATGAGCGAGGCCCGCAACATCGAGCTGGGCCCCATCCTGGACCAGGTCGGAGGCCTGGAGCTCGTGCTGATCAGCCCGGACGACCCCCAGGCGATGCTGCGGCACAGTGCCGAGTGTCGGTCTCGGGGTCTGCCCTTCGCTGCTGACCCCTCCCAGCAGCTCGCCTTCATGGACGGTAGCTCGATCCGCCGGCTGCTCGACGGTGCGTCCTACCTGTTCACGAACGACTACGAGGCGGCGCTGACGGAAAGCAAGACGGGCTGGGACGCCTCCGAGATCCTGCGTCGTGTGGGCACCCGGGTCATCACGCGCGGCAAGGACGGCTGCAGCGTGATCAGTGCCCACGCCGAGCGGGTCGACGTCGCAGCGGCGGGGCCGGTCACCAAGGTCGACCCCACGGGCGTGGGTGACGGGTTCCGCGCCGGGTTCCTCTCGGGGCTGGCCTGGGGCCTGTCCCACGAACGTTGTGCCCAGCTGGGCTCCACGGTGGCTTCCTACGTCTTGTCCACGGTCGGGACCCAGGAGTACGACTTCGACGACAGCGCCTTCCTCGTCCGGCTTCGGAACTGCTACGGGTCGGCCGCGGCCGAGGAGGTCGAACCGCACCTGGGTCGTGACCGCTGACCCGGTGGGCAGGCCGACTGAGCCTGCGCCGTGTCGCTGGGCCTTCGCCGAGCACGAGGCCGTTGCGGGGGAGGACCTGGTCGCGGTCGGCGCCGACCTGGAACCGGCGACATTGCTGGCCGCCTACCGGCACGGCATGTTCCCGATGGGGGCCGGCTCCGGCTCGCACTCGGCGATGGGGTGGTGGTCACCGTGGCGGCGCGGCGTGCTCGGCCCGGGTGACCTACATATTTCCCGCTCCCTGGCACGGTCGGTGCGCTCCTTCGACGTTCGTGTGGACACCGCCTTCGACGCCGTCCTGTCTGGCTGCGCCGACCAGACACGCCCGGGCGGCTGGATCACCCCGCCGATGGCAGCGGCCTACCGGCGCCTGCATTCCATGGGATGGGCGCACAGTGTGGAGGTGTTCGACGGCCAGGGGCTGGCCGGCGGCCTGTATGGGGTGTCGATCGGTGCCCTGTTCGCCGGAGAGTCGATGTTCCACCGACGAACGGATGCCTCCAAGGTCGCCCTCGTTGCCCTGGTCGACCATCTGGAGCGCACCTCGCCCGTGCTTCCGGGGCCGCCGCAGGCACGCTGGCTGGTCGACGTGCAGTGGCGCACCCCACACCTGGCCACGTTGGGTGTGCGTGAGATGAGCCGGGCGGCCTACCTGGCCCTCCTACCCACGTTGGTCGGCGGAGCCCACCGCTGGCCCGGCGCGCGAGATCGACACCCCAAACCCTCTGGCCCGGCCCGGGGGCCTGCGCGGTAGCATCTACCCAGACGTGGCGGGCAACGACTGTGAGGTGTGCTGTGCAAGGACGGAACGACTGGCCTCAGGGCAGCCGTGGGCGCGCCCGTGCCTCAGTGACCGTCCTGGTGCTGACCGCTGCGACGCTGGCGTTGTCCGGATGCGGAGCGGTGGTGCAACGCGGGTTCTTGCCCGAAGCGGTGACCACCGAGGGACCGGACATCATCCGCTTCTGGAACGCGACCTGGATCGCCGCCCTCGCGGTCGGCGTGCTGGTGTGGGGGTTGACGCTGTGGTGCATGGTCGCCTACCGACGACGCAGCGTCGACCAGCCGCTCCCGCCCCAGATTCGGTACAACGTGCCGTTGGAGATCCTGTACACGGTCGTGCCTCTGCTGATGGTGGCCGTGCTGTTCGGCAAGACCGTCGAGCTGGAGAGCGACCTGCTCGATACCGAGGCCGAGCCCGACGTCATCGTCAACGTGGCCGGCAAGATGTGGAGCTGGGACTTCAACTACGTCAACGAGAACGTCTACATCGAGGGCCAGCAACCGGCGAACATGGACGAGGGAAGCACGGGTGTGCTCGATGAGCTGCCGACACTGGTGCTTCCCGTCGACACGCGCGTGGAGTTCGTGCTGACCTCGCGAGACGTCATCCACTCCTTCTGGGTGCCGCAGTTCCTACGCAAGCTGGACATGGTGCCCGGCCGGGTGAACACCTTCCAGGTGGTCACCAGTGAGGAAGGTGTCTTCCAGGGCAAGTGCGCGGAGCTGTGCGGCGCCTACCACTCGCAGATGCTGTTCCAGGTCGAGGTGGTCTCCGAGGCCGAGTACGAGCAGGCCATCGCGAACCTGGAGGCCGCCGGCAACACCGGGCAGCTCGGCGAGGACCTCAACCGCTACCCCCTGCAGGTCGACCAAGAAGACAAGCTTCCGGAGGGGAGTAACTGATGGCCACCATCGTCGGACCCGAGACCCGCGCCCCGTCTGACTCAGGCCCCCCGCCGAGTCCGCCCAAGCGCAACTACGGCGCCTTGGTGGTCAAGGTCATCACGACCACCGACCACAAGGTGATCGGAAACCTCTACTTCGTCACCTCCTTCCTGTTCTTCCTGCTCGGCGGCCTGTTGGCGATGGTCATCCGCGCAGAGCTGTTCGTGCCCGGGCTGCAGGTGGTGAGCAACCCCGAGCAGTACAACCAGATGTTCACCATGCACGGAACGATCATGCTGTTGCTGTTCGCCACCCCACTGTTCGCGGGCTTCGCGAACGCCCTGATGCCCCTGCAGATTGGGGCGCCAGACGTCTCGTTCCCGCGGCTGAACATGTTCGCCTACTGGCTGTACCTCTTCGGAGGGCTCATCGCCTCGGCCGGGTTCCTCACCCCCACGGGGGCAGCGTCTTTCGGCTGGTTCGCCTACCAGCCTCTGGCGGGCGCGGCGAACAGTCCGGGTCTTGGGGGTGACCTGTGGGTGATGGGTCTGGCCCTCGCCGGGTTCGGAACGATCCTGGGCTCGGTGAACTTCATCACCACCATCATCTGCATGCGTGCCCCCGGCATGACGATGTTCCGCATGCCGATCTTCACCTGGACCGTGCTGATCACCTCGTTGCTGGTCATCATGGTCTTTCCGGTCCTGGCGGCCGCGCTGTTCGGTGTGGCCGCCGACCGGATCCTCGGCGCGCAGGTCTTCGACCCTCAGTACGGCGGGGCCATGCTCTGGCAGCACCTCTTCTGGTTCTTCGGCCACCCAGAGGTGTACATCATCGCGCTGCCGTTCTTCGGGCTGATCTCGGAGATCCTTCCCGTCTTCAGCCGCAAGCCGCTGTTCGGGTACAAGACGCTGGTGTTCGCCACCATCGCCATCGCCGCGCTGTCGATCAGCGTGTGGGCGCACCACATGTACGCCACCGGTGCCGTGCTGCTGCCGTTCTTCGCGGTGATGACGATGCTCATCGCGGTGCCCACCGGAGTGAAGTTCTTCAACTGGATCGGCACGATGTGGGGAGGGACGATCGTCTACGCCACGCCGATGATCTGGGCGATCGGCTTCCTGGTGACGTTCCTCTTCGGCGGGCTCACCGGCGTCATCCTCGCCAGCCCGGCTCTGGACTTCCACCTGAGTGACTCCTACTTCGTGGTGGCGCACTTCCACTACGTTGTCTTCGGCACCGTGGTGTTCGCGATGTTCGCCGGCTTCTACTTCTGGTGGCCCAAGCTGACCGGCCACATGCTGGACGAGCGGCTGGGCAAGGTGCACTTCTGGACGCTCTTCATCGGGTTCCACGGCACCTTCCTCATCCAGCACTGGCTGGGCGTCTACGGGATGCCCCGTCGGTACGCGGACTATCTCCCCGAGGACGACTTCACCTGGATGAACCAGGTCTCGAGCGTCTTCTCCTTCCTCCTCGGCATCTCCACGATCTTCTTTATGTACAACGTGTGGAAGTCGTTCAAGGGCCCCAAGGTCGAGGTCGACGACCCGTGGGGCTATGGGATGTCGCTGGAGTGGGCGACGTCGTGCCCGCCGCCCCGGCACAACTACGTGTCGATCCCACGCATCCGTTCCGAGCGTCCCGCCTTCGACCTTCACCACCCCGATGTGGCGACACTCGAGGCGCCAGAGCCGGACAAGGGCGTGATCGAAGAGCTCGTCGGTGGTCCCGACACAGATCCCGAGGGTGGTACAGGCACCAAGCACGGGGGTTCGCATGGATATCCGACGGACTGAGACAGAGGAAAGCGTGCGATGAAGGCAGAGACCAGGCTCTTCGCCATTCTTGTTCCGTTCTTCGTCCTCATGGCGGTGATCTACGCCTACTTCACCGACCTGGGCGAATGGGTGGGGATCGTCGGTATCGCTCTGACCGCGGCGCTGTGTGCCTTCGTGGCGTTCTACCTCTGGCTCACGGCCCGCAAGCTCGACGTACGACCCGAGGACAACCTGCACGGTGAGATCGCCGAGCAGGCGGGTGACTACGGTTTCTTCAGCCCACACTCCTGGTGGCCCCTGTGGCTGGGGATGTCGGCCGCAGTGCTGTTCCTGGGGGTGGCCGTCGGATGGTGGCTGTTCATCATCGCTGCACCCTTTGCGGCCGTCGCGACGGTCGGCTGGACCTTCGAGTACTTCCGGGGCGAGAAAGCCGTCTAGCGTTTAGGCGACGCCTGTGACCCACCGAGCGATGCCCCGCTCCCCCGGGTGAGGGACTCTCGGGTAGTCAGCCCCAGCCGAGGTCGTGGAGCCGCTACTCGTCGATGCCGAAGTGATGGGCGATCTCGTGCACCACAGTGATGGTGATCTCGTCGATGAGCTCCTGGCGATCGTCACACAGCCGCGTCAGCGGCCCACGGTAGATCACGATGCGGTCGGGCAGCTCACCACCCCAACCATGGTCACGCTCGGTCAGGGCTACGCCGTCGTACACGCCGAGCAGCTCGGGATCATCACCGTCCGGTTCGTCCTCCACGACCACGGCGACGTTGTCGACCTGATCCATCAGGGACGCCGGGATGGTGTCCAACGCATCGCTGACGATCAGGTCGAACTCGGCAGCCTCGATGCCCTGCACTGCCCGACGAGCCAGCGGCCAGTCAGCCGTCAGCGCGTCGAGCTGTCCTCGAGCGCGGCTGGCTCACCCGGAGCGGAGTTCACCGGCTCGCTCAGCTGCGGCACATCCGCTTCCATGGAGTCGTGCTCGCCATGCGAGTGCGCTGCCGCCAGCTCCGCCGGGGTGACGGGCTGGATCTGGTCGCGGAAGTAGAAGTCGGACAGCGCACGGCGCATCCGGTTGCCCACCGGCTGAGGCTTGCGCACCCCGCGCTCGTCGATGTCGTCGGACTGCTCCAACGCCAAGGGGTAGCTCGGGTCGTGCTGCACCAAGGTCCAGCGGGTGTAAGGGTCCAAGGGCTCGTGAACCTCGTAGAACTCACCCTCAGGAGTCCGCACGACTCGACCACTCTCTGTTCCGTGCAGCACCAGATCACGGTCAGCCCTCTGCAGGCTGATGCACAGGCGCTTGACCACGAAGAAGGTGATGAACGGCAGGACGAAGAACATCGCTCGGAAAAGCATGGTGAGGTCGTTGATGGACAGGCCCAGCTTGATGGCCAGGATGTCGTTCACACTCGCCATGGCCAAGACCAGGTAGGCCGAGATGCCAGCGCCGCCGACCGCGGTTCGGACGGGGGCGTTGCGAGGACGGTCCAGCAGGTGGTGCTCCCGCTTGTCTCCGGTCACCCACGACTCCACGAACGGATAGACCCCACAGATGACCCACACCAGTGGGAGCAGCACGAGCGACCCGAGGAAGATGTTGAAGATGAAGGAGTAGCCGAAAAGCTCGAACTCCATCCACCCCGGCAGGAGCCTCAACGCGCCGTCGGAGAACCACATGTAGAAGTCAGGCTGCGAGCCGGCCGTGACCTGGGTGGGGTCGTAGGGGCCGAAAACCCACACGGGGTTGATCGAGACCACCGAGGAGATCAGGGCCGTGATACCGAAGACGATGAAGAAGAAGCCACCTGCCTTGGCCATGTAGACCGGCATGAGCGGGAAGCCGACCACGTTCGTGTTGGTCCGGCCGGGCCCGGGGTACTGGGTGTGCTTGTGCACCAGGACGAGCAGGATGTGCGCGGTGAACAACCCGACGAGCAGGGCGGGGATGATCAGCACGTGCGCGATGTACAGGCGGGGGATGATCGCTTCGCCCGGGAAGGGTCCACCGAAGATGGCGAAGGTCATATAGCTGCCGATGACCGGCGCCGACTGCATGAAGCCCTGCATCGCCCGGATGCCCGTGCCGGAAAGCAGGTCGTCCGGCAGTGAGTAGCCGGCGAAGCCCTCGATGATGGCCAGCAACGAGAGCACGGTGCCGATCACCCAGTTGATCTCCCTGGGCTTGCGAAAGGCGCCGGTGAAGAAGACGCGAGCCATGTGCAGAGCAATGCCCACGACGAACAGCAACGCGGCCCAGTGGTGCAGCTGTCGGATCAGCAGGCCACCCTTGATGTCGAACGAGATGTCCAGGGTCGAGGCGTAGGCCTCGCTCATCGTGACGCCCTTGAGTGGCACGAAGGAACCCTCATACTCCACCGGACCAACGCTGGGGATGAACCAGAAGCTCAGGAAGGTCCCGGTGATCAGGCAGATCACCATGGAGTACATGGCGACCTCGCCGAGCATGAACGACCAGTGGTCCGGGAAGACCTTGCGGAGCAGGAACTTCATTCCCTTGGCGCTCCCGACCCGCTCGTCAGTCCAGACGAGGGGCGCGGGCAGTCGAGCCGGGTTCTCGGTGGGGGACTGACCCGGGGCGGTGGTCGTTCCCTCGTCGGCACGCACGCCGCCAGCCCCTTGCGGAACTCTTGATGTAGTGGACATCATCCACGCTCCCAGAAACTTGGTCCTACAGGTTCGGCGAAGGAGTCGTCGGCAACGAGATACCCCTCGGCGTCGACGGTGATCTTCAGCTGCGGCAAGGGTCGGCCAGCGGGGCCGAAGATGACCTTGCAGTCGCGGGTCATGTCAAAGGTGGACTGGTGACACGGGCACAGCAGGTGGTGGGTCTGCTGTTCGTACAGGGCGACCGGACACCCCACGTGGGTGCAGACCTTGGAGTAGGCCAGGATGCCTTCATATCCCCAGTCCAGGGACTTCTGGCTCTCGACGACCGAGGGGTCCAGCCTCACCAGGATCACCTGGTCCTCAGCCTTGGCTTCCATGATCTCGTGCTCGGTGTGCTTCTCGTGGGCCTCTTCACCCACCCAGCCTTCTGGCATCACGTGGAAGACCGAACCGAGGGTCACCTCGGAAGCTCTGATCGGCACCCCGGAGGGGTCGATCATCAGCCGCAGACCCTTCTTCCAGTTGGTGTCGTAGAGGGCGCGACCGGGGGCCGGCCCCAGGCTTCCGGCGAGCTGCAGGACGAGCGGGATCGCGAACAGCCCCAACGCACCAGCAGCGCTTTGCAGGATCAGGGGACGCCGACCGAGCTGGGACTCCTTCCATCCGGCCCGCAGGTGGCTCGCGGCTCCTTCACGGACCTCCGGGTCCGAGGCCTGCAGGTGACGCTCCTCGACGACCTCCTCATCGGGCATCAACGTCTTGGCCCAGTGCACAGCTCCGAAGCCGATGCCGCTGAGCGAGATCGTCATCGTGATGCCCAGGGCGAGGTGGTACAGGTCCATCTCCCCGATGCCGATGACGTAGCCGCGAGCGTCGGTAGGGATGAACAGGTAGGCGACGACGAAGCCGACCGTGCCGACGGCCGAAAGGAAGAACAGGGCGACGACCTGGCGCTCGGCCCGCCGGGCGGCCTTCTCGTCCACGTCGCTACGACGGGGCACGTGCGGGGGCAGACCAGGGTTGTCGAACCGCTCGGGCAACTGCGACCCACCGTGCGTCGCGGGGCTGTTGTCCTCGTGGCTGCCGGTTGTTGCCGGAGTGTGGTCAGTCATCTGCTCACGCCGCCTTTCGTCCGAGCCACACCGCGACAGCGATGAGCAGGCCGACGCCGAAGGTCCACACGAACATGGCGTCACCGGCCGGCCCCAGCGAGCCCAGGGACTGGCCACCGTAGGAGTTGCCGCCCTCATCGACGTCCTGCAGGAAGGCGATCACGTCGCGCTTCTCCTCAGGGGTGATGTTGTCGTCGTTGAAGACGGGCATGGACTGCGGCCCGGTCAGCATGGCCTCGTAGATGTGTTGCGGCTCGACCCCCATCAGGCTCGGGGCGTACTTGCCACGGGTCAGCGCCCCGCCGGCCCCGGAGGAGTTGTGGCACATAGCGCAGTTCGTCCGGTAGATCTTGCCGCCGTTGGCGATGTTGGCGCCTTCGACATCGAGGTACTCGGCCTTCGGCACATCCGGACCCGGCCCGAGGGAGTCGACGTACGCCGCCAGGGCGGAGATCTCCTCAGTGCTCAGGTTCACCGCGTCCCGGTTCTCGGGAGCCTGCACCCCCGGAGCCGCCAACGGCATCCTGCCTGTGGAGACCTGGAAGTCGACCGCGGCAGCACCCACGCCCACCAAAGACGGGCCCGCCGTGTCGTTGCCTTGAGCATCAGTGCCGTGGCAGCTGGCGCAGTTGGCCAGGAACAGCTTGCGACCCTCCTCCTTGTCCTGCGTGGACACCGTCGTGGAGGCCGTCCCCGGCTTGGCCGAAGGCTGCAGCGCGGCGTACGCGCTGCCCGTCACGCTCAGGCCCAGGATCAGCACGATCAGGGCGGCAAGGGGGCTGCGGCGACCGGTGCGCAGTCTCTTCACAGGAGCCTCCTGGTGTTCGTGGCGGGTGAGGGTGCAAGCCTGGGGTGCCTCCGGTGTCCCATCACTGGAGCACGTAGATCGTCAGGAAGAGGGCGACCCACACGACGTCGACGAAGTGCCAGTAGTACGAGGTCACGACGGCACTCGTGGCCTGGGCGTGGGTGTATCGCTTGGCGGTGAAGCTGCGGCCGATGATGAGCAGGAAGGCGATCAGTCCGCCGGTCACGTGCAGACCATGGAAGCCGGTGGTCATGTAGAACACCGAACCGTAAGGGTCCGAGGCGAGCGTCAGGCCCTCGTGCACTAGCTCGGCGTACTCGATCACCTGACCGGCGACGAAGATGGCGCCGAACAGGTAGGTCAGCACGTACCACTCCCGCATGCCCCACTTGCCGAACTCCATGATTCCACCGGTCCGGCTGGGCTGCCCCCGCTCGGCGGCGAACACCCCGAGCTGGCACCACACCGAGGAGATCACCAAGATGGTGGTGTTGACCAATGCGTAGGGGACGTTGAGCATCTCTGTGCTCTCGGTCCACAGCTCCGGGGCGACCGACCGGATGGTGAAGTACATCGCGAACAGCCCCGCGAAGAACATGATCTCCGAAGAGAGCCATACGATCGTACCGACGGCCACCATGTCGGGTCGGGTGGCTGGGCCACTCGCCGAAGGCATACCGCGTGCGGACTGCGCACCCACCGTTGTCGTCGACACTCTCCAAGTATGACCTATGGCGCTTCCTCTTGGGCAGAGACCCCACCAACATTCGGCATGCGCCCCGTGGCTGCCCGTGGATGGGTAGCATCGGCACTATGACCGTCGCGACCCAGACCGAGCAGACTCCTGGCCTGCGCCGTATGGCGATTCTGCTGTTCAGTGACGACCGGTCCACGCGGGATGCGGTCCGCCTCGGCGTGGGCAACCGTCCAGCGCCCGACGTGGAGGTGGAGCGATGGCACGAGTGCGCCACGGCTCCCGGCGTTGAGCTGGCGATTGCCGAGGACGACTATGACCTGCTCATCCTGGACGGAGAGGCCCAGCCCTACGGAGGCCTGGGTCTGTGTCGCCAGCTCAAGAACGAGATCTACCGCTGCCCGGCGGTCCTGGTGCTGACCGGGCGCGCCAACGACGGATGGCTGGCAGCGTGGAGCCAGGCCGACGGGGCGGTGCCGCATCCGCTGGATCCGGCGGCGCTGGCTGCAGCGGTCGCTCGACTCGCCCCGCGGTGACCGAGACTGGGGCTCGGCTTACCTGGGCCGAGGTGATCGAGGACTTGCTGGCCGGGCAGGACGTCGATCCAGGTCAGGTCTGCTGGGTGATGGACCAAGCCATGGAAGGACAGGCTCCCCCCGCGGCGTTCGCCGGGTTCCTGGTCGCGCTCCGCGCCAAAGGCGAGAGCATCAGCGAGATGCGCGCGATGTCGGAGAGCATGCTCGCCCACGCGGAACCGTTCGCGGCCCCGGAGCTCGCTGCCCACGGGCTGGACATCGTGGGAACCGGAGGGGACGGGTTCGGCACGGTCAACATCTCGACCATGGCCTCTCTCGTCGCAGCGGGGGCCGGCAGCGTGGTCCTCAAGCACGGCAACCGAGCCGCATCCTCTCTGACCGGGTCCGCCGATGTGCTCGAGAGCCTGGGCGTCGCCGTCGACCTGGACCCCGGGCAGATTGCCCAGGTGGCCCGTCAATGCGGCATCACGTTCTGCTTCGCCCGAACCTTCCATCCTGCGATGCGCCATGTCGGGCCCGTGCGCGCAGCGATGGGCATCCGCACCGCCTTCAACTTCCTCGGCCCGTTGACCAACCCGGCTCAGCCACGGTTCTCCGCGGTGGGCGTCGGGTCATCGACGATGGCCCCCATCATGGCGGGCGTCTTCGCTGAGCGCGGTCGCCAGGCGGTCATCTTCCGTGGCGACGACGGTTTGGACGAGGTCACACCGCAGACGACGACATCGACCTGGTGGGTCACTCCCTCCGGCGTGGTGTCTCTGAGCCTGGACCCCCGGCGGGTCGGGTTCCCCTTCAGCCCGGTCCAGGCGCTGCGGGGCGCGGACGCAGACGCCAACGCGTCGGTGGCCCGGGGGGTCTGCGCCGGCGACCCCGGCCCGGTCCGCGATGCGGTGGTGCTCAACGCAGGGCTCGCCCTGGCTCTGCAGGCCGGCGCCGCCGAAGGTGCCCTACAGGGCGACGTGCATGAGCAATGGGCGCGCGGCATCGAGCGGGCGCAGGCCTCGATCGACGACGGAAGGGCGCAAGCCAGGTTGCAGTCGTGGGCGCAGGCTACGCAGGCGTGGTCGTGAGCTGATCGGCCTTCGCCGACACGGCCTCGCGCAGCGGGCTGTCGCGGTAGCCTCCAGCGCCGCCCACCGGGCAGGTCCACTGACCGTCCAGGTCCACCAGCCGGACTCCCGGGCCTTCCAGCCAGTCCAACACGAGCTCGCTCTCCCGCGGTAGTGCGGAGCCGCCGACGGTGCCAGGGCCTGCCACCACCTCGGCGCTACTGCGCATCGCGTCGATCTCCGGGAGCGGGTCGTGGCCGGGAACGGTCCGACACGTTCCCGCGAGCCGGCCGAACCGAACACAGATCACCTCCCAACCCCCTCGGTCGTGGCGACGCGCGGCCACGATCTGCGCGCTGGCGCACACGGGTTGCAGCCGTTGTGCGCGAGCCGCTGCCCCCACGAGCGCCATCGTGCGGTCCCGCACGCTCGCGGCCTCCTCGTACCGCTGCGCACGAGCCAGGTCATCCACGCGCGCTCGCAGCCGTCGGCGTACCTCGCCGCCGTCGCCGAGCAGCGCCGCCCGGGCCTCGCTGGCGACCGTGGCGTACTCCTGGACGCTCTGCCGACCGTCGCAGGGGGCGCCGCACCGGCCCATCTGTTCCAAGATGCATGCCGAAGCGGTTCCCTTCGTGCTCAGACGGGTCGTGCACTGTCGGATCGGCACCACCTCGTGCACCGCCGCGATGGCGTCGAGCGCCTCCGCCCGGCGCGAGAACGGCCCTACGTAGTCCGCCCCGTCGCTCCTCGCGGCGCGCACGACGGACAGCCGGGGGAAGGACTCTGCCGTCAGCTTGACCCAGACGGCGCGCTCGGGATGCCGCGAGCGCCGGTTGTAGGGGGGCTTGTGCTCAGCGATGAGGCGCAGCTCGCGCACCTGCGCCTCCAGCCGGGTCTGGCAGACGATGGGTGTGATCGACTCCGCCAGCCGCACCATCTCCCTCATCCGGCGTCGTGTCTCGGAAGCCGTGAAGTACCCCTTGGTGCGTCGGCGGATGTTCACCGAGGTCCCGACATACAACGGTCGTCCCCGGTGGTCCTTGAAGACGTAGACCCCGGGTTCCTCGGGCATGTTCTCCGCGAGGAACCGTTTACGCCGCGTGGCGGAGGGGACTCGACCGGAGTAGCTCACCAGCTCCTCGAGGCTGTGAACGCCCTGGTTGCCGACCCGGGCGATGAGCCCGTGCAGCACGTCGACGGTGGCCCGTGCGTCGTGCAAGGCACGATGGTCCGGAGTCGTGGTGGCACCGAAGAGGCGGGCGAGGGTGGCCAGCCGATGGTTCGGGGTCTCGTCCCGGTCGACCAGCTGACGGGCGAGAAGAACGGTGTCGACAACCGCGAAACCGGGCCACGCAGTTCCGGTCCGGGAGGCGGCCACCTTGAGGAAGGACACGTCGAAGGTGGCGTTGTGAGCTACCAGGACACTGCCTCGGGCGAACTCGAGGAAGGCTGGTAGGGCACTGTCGATCGGCGGCGCGGAGGCGACCATGGCGCAGGAGATCCCGGTCAGGACCGTGATGAACGCAGGGATGGGAACACTGGGGCGCACCAGGGTCTGGAACTCGCCCAGGACGGCTCCGCCGCGCACCTTGACCGCGCCGATCTCAGTGATCTGGGAGTCCGTGGCCGATCCGCCGGTGGTCTCCAGGTCCACCACCACGAAGGTCACGTCGTCCAGCGAGGTGCCCAGGTCGTCGAAGGTGGGCTGAAGCATGACCGCCACGCTAGGCAGGGGAGCCGACAGAGCGGGCCAGGCGGCAGGTGTGTCGGTGCCGGCGCCTAGCGTGAACGCGTCACCGAGCAGCACCCGGCAGGTAGCGGCGCTTCGGTGGTGAGGAATGGACTTCGACGGAGGTGAAGGCGATGACGATCATCGACTGCCAGACATGTCCGGTGCGTGGTCAGCACTGCGCGAGCTGCTTCGTGCCGGTGGTGGCCAGGCAGTGGCTAGGGGACGAGGAGGCTTCGGAGCGTGAGCGGCCCGCAGCCGGGCCGACGATGTCACTCACCGACGCCGAGTGGGACGCGGTGGACGTGTTCGTCGGTGCCGGTCTGGTCCACGCCCTCGACGTGCTCGACCTGGTCGCTACGAGCGAGGTCGCCTCGACGTCGTGGCGTCAGGTGGGGTGAGATCAACGCCCGTCAGCGCGGGTTGCCGAGCTCTGCCGATTCTCGGCCCAAATGCTGGGCCACGACACTGTCGGCGAAGGTCTGGAGGTAGCCGGTGAATCGGCGCACGTCCTCGACCTCCCAGCCCGCGACCAGCTGCTCGAACACCTCGGCACGAGCCCGACGCGCCTGGCGGACCAGGTCGTGCCCGGCAGGAGAGAGCTCGAGGAGCTGTGCCCGGCCGTCGGCCGGGTCGCTGAGCTTGGTCACCAGACCGTGGTCTACGAGGGTGCTGGCCTGGCGGCTGACCGTCGAGAGGTCGTTGTGAACAGTCGCCGCCAGGTCACTGACCCGGAGGGGGCCGGGCAACAGCGCGAAGAGCATGGGATGGGACAGAGGGTCGACGGCTTCGTGCAGGCGCGGAAGAGTGGCCGCCGTGGCGCGCAGCACCTTCACGGTGCGCACCATCTCGGTGGCCAGCTTGTCGCAGACATCCGGTTCCGCCACCTGACCAGGATAGATTGCTTGCATCAAGCAATCAAATGAGGCCTGTTCTCCTATCCTCGAGGACGTGTCCAGGTTCGCCGCGCCTCCACCCCCGGGGGGAGCGCCGGTGACACACGCGCGCAGCCCGCACCCGCCACTGACGCGCCGGAGCGCGCTGGGCTGGCTCGCAGCGGGGACCTTCGGCGTCGCAGCCGCGGCAGTGACCGGGTGTTCGCGCCGACCGGACGTCATGGTCACAGGACAGGTCGATGCGGTGATCGCGACGGCATACCGCGACCTGGCCCATGCCGGGATGACGCAGGTGAACGGTCTGTGGGGACCAGGCAGCGTGCCGCTGCCGGTGCGGTTGCACCTGCCACGCTCGGCCACGCAGTGGGCTCAGTCCACGGGCCAGTTAGGCCAGTTCGGCCCATCCGGGCAGTTCGCGGCAAGCACCGTCCGACGCCCGGGGCAGGAGCCGGTGGTGGTCATCCATCCGGACACCTGGGACGCCCTACGCCCCGAGGGCAGGGCGAGCGTGGTGACGCACGAGCTGACGCACCTGGCGATGGGCCCGTCGGGATCGGCCCCCTGGTGGCTGACGGAAGGGCTGGCCGAATACACCGCCCACAGCGCCTTCGATGGCGCACCGTCCGAGATCGCCGGGTCGGCCTTGACTGGTCTGCTCGCACGCCCTCCCCAGGGATGGCCGCAGCCGGCGGCCGCCAGCGACCCGTGGCAGGGGTACGCCGCTGCCTGGCTGGCCTGCGTCTTCCTGGCCGATGAGGTGGGCGACCAGGCCATGCTCGGCCTGTATGCCGCCACACGTGCCGGGAGGCCGTTCGACCAGGTCTGCCCGGCCGTCTTCGACCGCTCCGCATCCCGGCTGCATCGGCAGTGGCTCGACTGGCTCGGCAGCCTTGGCCGTCCATCGCCAGCAGCGTCGGCTCAGCTCTTGGCCGATCCCGAGTAGAGGGACTCCACGTCGTGCGCCATGTCGGACAGCACACGGCCGCGACGCAGCTTGATGGACGGCGTCAGGTAGCCGTTCTCCTCGGTAAAGTCCCCAGCAAGGATGTGGAACTTACGGATCGACTCGGCGCGGCTCACAGCCTGGTTGGCATGGTCCACGGCCCGCTGCACCTCGGCACGGACAGCCTCGTGGTTCCGTGCCTGCTCCAGCGTGATCTCGCCGAGGTCGTGGTTGGCCGCCCAGATCGGCAGCATCTCCTCGTCCAGCGTCACCAGCGCCGCGATGAAGGGCCTGCCGTCGCCCACCACGATGCACTGTGAGACGAGCGGGTTGGCTCGCAGGCGGTCCTCCAGCACAGCCGGAGACACGTTCTTGCCGGCCGCGGTGACCAGGATCTCCTTCTTGCGGCCTGTCACCCGCAGGAACCCGTCGTCGTCCAGCTCGCCCAGGTCGCCGGTATGGAACCAGCCGTCGCGCATGACCTCTTCGTACGCCTCGGGGTTGTTGTGGTAGCCGCCGAAGACGTTGCTCCCCTTGACGAGGATCTCGGAGTCCTCGGCGATCTTGACCGCGACGCCGGGCAGGGGCCGTCCCACCGACCCGATCTTGATCAGGTCGGGGGTGTTGACGTTGCTCGGCGCGGTCGTCTCGGTCAGGCCATAGCCCTCGAGCACGACCAGACCCACTCCACGGTAGAAGTGACCCAGACGGTCTCCCAGCGCGGCGCCACCGGAGACGGCGTACTTGCACCGCCCCCCGAGTGCTTGACGCAGCTTGGAGTAGACGAGCCGGTCGGCCACGGCGTGCTGCATCTTCAGCGCCGGGTTCGGCCCGCCGGTGTCCTGCGCGACACTCCAGCGATGGGCAACGGAGGCAGCCCACCGGAAGATCTTGCCCTTGCCGCCCGCCTCTGCCTTCTGCTCCGAGGAGTTGTAGATCTTCTCGAACACCCGGGGCACCGACAGCAGGTAGGTGGGCTGGAAGGTCGCCAGATCCTCCAGCACCGTCTTGGGGTCGCAGGTGTGGCCCATCGTGGACCCGGCCTGCAGGGCCAGGACCTCCACGAACCGAGCGAAGACGTGGGCCAGGGGCAGGAAGACGAGCGTGCTGGCGCCTGGGTCGGCGACGACCTCCTTGAGCCGCTCCACGGTGTTCTCGGTCAGCGACATGAAGTTGTCGTGGCTCAGCTCACACCCCTTGGGCTGCCCGGTGGTGCCCGAGGTGTAGATGATGGTGGCCAGATCGGCACGGTTGACACTGGCCCGACGACGCCCCACCTCCTCGTCCTCGACCTCCGTTCCGGCGCTCATCAGCTCATCGACCGCCCCGGTGTCGATCTGCCAGACATCGTGGAGGTCCGGAACATCCTCGCGGACCTCGGCCACGAGGGCTGCATGCTCCGCGCTTTCCACCAGGATGGCGACCGCGCCGGAGTCCGAGCAGATCCACCGGACCTGCTCAGCGGAAGAGGTCTCGTAGACGGGCACGGGCACGGCGCCAGCCGTCCACAGGGCACAGTCGGCCAGGGTCCACTCGTACCGCGTGCGGCTCATGATCGCCACCCGCGAGCCCGTGTCGATCCCGGCCGCGATGAACCCCTTGGCCAGGGCACGGACCTGCTCCCAGAACTCCTCGGCGGAGACGTCCCGCCAGGTCTGCCCCTCCTTAATCCGGATCAGGACCTTGCTCGGATCCCGCTTCGCCCAGTGGGCCGCAACATCGGACAGGTTGCCTTCTGTCGCGCGGGGGATCAACGGGGGGACGGCGATGTCCTGCACGATCAGGCCTCCTGCGGCTGACTCGGCGTGGTCATGAATGCGTCATGCTAGCGCGCGGTGGGGCTACCGGTCGGAAGGGCCCGCCGCGCCCGGATGGCCGGTAGTGTGCCTCACGTTCGCTACCGCAGCCGGACAAGGAAGGCATTCGTCGTGACCTTAAACATCGGAGTGGACGTCGGGGGAACCAAGATCGCCGCGGCCGCGGTGGACGAATCCGGGAAGATCGCAGGGCGGACCAGGCGTGAGACGCCTGCCCAGGATGTGGATGCGATCTCCGACGCCATCGCCGACATTGCCCGCGAGCTCTGGGATCGGGCCGAGAAGAAGGGCGATCACGTCGCCTCGGTCGGTCTGGCCTGCGCCGGGTTCGTCGACGCCGAGGGTGAGAACGTCGTCTTCGCACCGAACCTCGCCTGGCGGAACGAGCCGTTGGCCGCCAAGATCCGGGACCGTACCGACATCCCGGTGATCCTGGAGAACGACGCCAACGCCGCGGCGTGGGCCGAGTTCCGGTTCGGTGCGGCTCGAGACGTCGACCACATGTTCATGGTGACGCTCGGGACCGGCGTCGGCGGTGGGATCATCGACCGCCATCAGCTGCTGCGCGGCTCGGGGGGGATGGCCGCGGAGATCGGTCACCTGCGTGTCGTTCCCGATGGGCACCTCTGCGGGTGCGGGAACCGCGGTTGCTGGGAGCAGTACGCCAGCGGCTCGGCATTGGTACGGGACGCACGAGAGATCGTCCGCGTGGACACCAGCTACGCCGCGGACCTGCGGCAGCGGTGTGGGGGTGACCCCGACGCCCTGGACGGAGCCACGGTGACCGAGGCCGCATTCGACGGGGACGCCGCGGCGATCGAGCTGCTCGAGGACATCGGCCGGTGGACGGGGCTGGGCATCGCGTCGTTGGTTGCCGTGCTGGATCCGGCGATGGTCGTCATCGGCGGTGGTGTCGGCGCGGCGGGCGACCTGGTCCTCGAACCGGCCCGGTCGGCGTTCGCGCGCAACCTCACCGCCCGCAGCCACCGCCCGACCCCGCCCCTGGTGCTCGCCGAGCTGGGCAACGACGCCGGCATGATCGGCGTCGCGGATCTGGCCGCGGCTCGTGCGGCCCAGTGAGGAACACAGCCTGACCGACGTCGCGCAGGCGGTGGGTGTGGACATCGGCGGGACCAAGATCGCGGCGGCGCGTGTCAACGGAACCGGTGTGGTGCACGAGGTCGCGTACCGCGCCACCCCACCCCTGCAGGCCGAGGCCCGCGCGGTCGAGGATGCCATCGTCGACGCGGTCTCAGCGCTTTCAGAGCCGGACGACCTGCCGGTGGGTGTCGGCGCCGCAGGTTTCGTCGACGCAGATGGACGCATCGTCCGCTTCGCTCCGCACGTGAACTGGCGCGACGAGCCCTTGGCGGACCGGCTGCAGGGCCGGCTGGGAAGGCCGGTGGTCGTCGAGAACGACGCCAACGCGGCGGCATGGGCCGAGTTTCGCTTCGGCGCCGGCCGCAGTGAGCGGCGCCTGATGCTGATCACCCTCGGGACCGGCATCGGTGGGGCGATGGTCCATGACGGGCGTCTCGAGCGCGGGGCCCACGGCATGGCCGGGGAGTTCGGTCACATGAGCGTCGTGCCGGGTGGGCGAGCCTGTGAGTGCGGCAACCGGGGGTGCTGGGAGCAGTACGCCAGCGGCTCGGCCCTGCGCCGGGAGGCGTTCGAGCGCCTGTCGGGGCGGCACCGGCTGCCCCGGGCGTGGGTCGAGTCCGGTATGGACCGGCCATCGGCCATCACGGGGGAAGGGGTGAGCGTGCTTGCGCACACCGGTGATCCGCTGGCGGCGGACGTGGTCGCCGCCGTGGGGACCTGGCTGGGCCGGGGGATCGCCGACCTCGTGGCTGCGGTCGACCCGGGGAAGGTGGTCATCGGCGGTGGTGGAGCCGGGGCCGGCGACCTGTTGCTGGACCCGGCGCGGGCGGCGCTGGCGGCTCACCTGAGCGGTCGCGGCTTCCGCACGTGTCCGGAAATCGTGCCCGCGGACCTGGGGCCCCGGGCCGGGCTGGTCGGAGCGGCCGACCTGGCACGCCGGAGCTCCGCAGGTCAGGAGGGCTAGACCTGCGCTCCCGACCCGTCGTCCTCACGACGTCGCCGGGGTGAGCGCAGCACCAGGAGAACGAAGCCGGTCACGGTCAGTGCCGCCCCGAGCAGGCCCCACGGGGTCGTCGAGACCATCGGCAACCCGGCACTGAGGAACAGCAGCACCGGCCCCGTGGTCAACCCGATGACGATGGCCCAGAAGTGCAGGTCGCCGGCCGGAAGCGGCTCGGTGGGCCCGGGGACGAAGTGCTCCTCCGCCTCTGCCTCGGAGGGGCTGTCGACCCGCCACGACGAGACGATCTCCTGGAAGCGGCGGTCGACCTCCTCGCGGCCGTCGTCCCGGTCTCGCTCCGGGCCGCTGCCGACCGGCTCGCTCATCGCCGTGGCCGTCCGATCACGGTTCGTCCGGTGTGCATTGGACGATCTTGTCACGGACGCCTCTCGGCGGCGCTGGGGTGCACTAGGCTGCGCCAGCAGCAGGCGAGGAGGCCGACGTGGTGTACTGGGTGCTCAAGACCATCGTGGTCGGTCCGATTCTGCGGGTGCTGTTCCGGCCATGGATCGAGGGGGAGCACCACATCCCCTCGCGCGGCGGCGCCATCCTGGCGAGCAACCACCTGTCCTTCTCCGACTCCATCTTCCTCCCGCTCATGGTCAACCGACGGATCACCTTCCCGGCCAAGATGGAGTACTTCACCGGGACCGGCCTCAAGGGCTGGGCCATCAAGACCTTCTTCACCGCCACGGGCCAGATACCCATCGACCGAGCCGGCGGCGAGGCCAGCATGGCCGCGATGCGTCAGGGTTTGAAGTTCCTGCGCCGGGGCGAGCTGTTCGGCATCTACCCAGAGGGCACCCGTTCACCGGACGGCCGGCTGTACCGCGGAAAGACCGGTATGGCCCGGCTGGCGGTCGAGGCCGGCGTGCCGATCATCCCGGTGGCCATGGTCGACACCGACAAGGCGCAGCCGACCGGGCAGAAGATCCCCAACCTGCACCAGGTGGGTATGCGTATCGGAGCTCCGTTGGACTTCTCCCGCTACGCCGGGCAGGAGGAGGACCGTTCCGTCCTGCGCACGATCACCGACGAGGTGATGGCCGCCCTGGCCTCAGTGTCCGGCCAGGAGTACGTCGACGAGTACGCCTCGGTGGTCAAACAACGGCTCAGCGCCGAGAGCCGGGCACGCAAGAGCGCCGCCACCAAGGCAGCGATGGAGGACGCCAAGGCCAGCGTGGGGCGGGCCGGTGACCAGATGCGCGAGCGTACGGTCGACGCCGCGACCAGCCTGTCCGACCGGATCCGTCGAGACGGTGACGGGGCCGCCACGGCAGCACAGGGACCGGCCCAGCCCTCGCCGGCCGGCTGGCCGCAGCACAGCGAAGGACCGGAGCGGACCGACACCGGCGACCGGCGTGAGGATCCGGACCAGGCATGACCTCAGCACCCCCGCGACCCTCCTACGATGGAGGGGTGTCCTCCGATGTCACCGCTGTCCCAGTGGGTCACGTTCTCGACTGGCCGGACAAGCCTGCCCGGCAGCAGCCGACGTGGTCCGACCCCGCCGCCCTGGCCGAGGTGCTGACCACCCTGTCCAACTACCCTCCGCTGGTCTTTGCGGGAGAGTGCGACATGCTGCGCGACCGGCTGGCCCTGGCCGCCGAGGGCAAGGCGTTCGTGCTCCAGGGAGGCGACTGCGCCGAAACCCTCTCGGGGGTGACCGGGCCCAACATCCGCGACCGGATCAAGACGATCCTGCAGATGGCGGTGGTGCTGACCTACGGCGCGGGTATGCCGATCGTCAAGATCGGCCGGATCGCTGGGCAGTTCGCCAAGCCGCGCTCGTCGGGGGATGAGACGCGTGACGGGGTCACGCTTCCCGCCTACCGGGGCGACATGGTCAACGGTTTCGAGTTCACCGAGTCCGCGCGGCGACATGACCCCGAGCGTTTGCTCCGGGCCTACCATGCGAGCTCGGCCACCCTCAACCTCGTGCGGGCCTTCACCGAAGGAGGGTTCGCCGATCTGCGCAGCGTGCATATGTGGAACCGGGGCTTCCTCTCCGGCCCGGCGCAGGCCAAGTACGAGGCCATGGCAAGCGAGATCGACCGTGCCGTGCGCTTCCTCGAGGCCTCCGGGGTCGCCGACGCCGAACAGATGCGGCGGGTCGAGCTGTACTCCAGCCATGAGGCCCTGGTGCTGGACTACGAACGGGCCATGGTGCGACGGGACTCCCGCACCGGCCGGCCGTACACCACCTCAGGTCATTTCGTGTGGGTCGGAGAACGGACCCGCGACCTGGACGAGGCCCACATCGACTTCGTCTCGCGGGTGCACAACCCCATCGGGGTCAAGGTGGGCCCGACCGCGACCCGCGATGACCTGCTGCGCCTGATCGAGACCCTGGACCCTCACCGCACCCCCGGTCGCCTCACGTTCATCACCCGGATGGGCGCCGGGCGCATCGGCGACCTGCTGCCTCCGCTGTTGGAGTCGGTGCGAGCCGAGGCCGGCGGGGTGACATGGGTGTGCGACCCCATGCACGGCAATACCTTCACCTCCCCTGGGGGGTACAAGACGAGGCACGTCGAGGACGTGGTCGGGGAGGTGCGTGGCTTCTTCACCGCCCACCGGCAGGTCGGCACGTGGCCTGGAGGCATCCATGTCGAGCTGACCGGAAACGACGTCACCGAGTGCGTCGGCGGATCGCACGCGGTCGACGTCGAGGACCTGGGACTGCGCTACGAGACGTTGTGCGACCCCCGGCTGAACCACCAGCAGTCCTTGGAGCTGGCCTTCCAGGTGGCTGAGATGCTGGAGCAGGGCCAGAGGTGAGCCTGCTCGCCGATCTGCGCTCCGACACCCTGACCACGCCGACGCCGGCGATGCGTGAGGCCATGGCCGCCGCTCCAGTCGGGGACGACGTCTACGGCGAGGACCCCACGGTCGCCGAGCTGGAGGGTCATGTCGCCGAGCTGCTCGGCAAGCCCGCCGCCCTGTTCACCCCGACCGGCACCATGGCCGGCCAGCTCGGAATCCGGGAGCACGTCGCACCGGGAGCCGAGCTCATCGCCGATGCCGACTCTCACGTGCTGCGGGCCGAGATGGGCGCGGCCGCGGCGCTGTCGGGGATCACGACGCGCAGCTGGACGGCCCGGCACGGACGGCTCGACCCGGCCGCGGTGGCGGACCTGATCGCCCCCGCGCGTAGCCCCTACCTGGTTGCCACCGCGTGCGTGGTCGTCGAGAACACGCACAACTTCGGCGGCGGGACGGTCCAGCCACTGCAGGCGATGCAGGAGGTGGCCGAGGTGGCGACCCGCCGCGGCGCCGCGGTCCATCTCGACGGGGCACGACTGTGGAACGCCCACGTGGCCACCGGGGTCCCGCTGGCCGACTACGCCGCCTGCGCGCAGACCGTCGCCGTGTGCCTGAGCAAGGGTCTCGGGGCCCCGGTCGGGTCACTGATGGTGGGGTCGGCCGAGGC
>JBAUJO010000193.1:0-16244 GCA_049683875.1 Ornithinimicrobium sp. | reverse complement strand
CCGCTGGTCATGCTCGCGCATGGCACGGCGAACCCGACCGGGCGCGAGACGGTGTATGCCGTCAGCCGCCTGGTCGCCCGGCGGCTGCCCGGGGTCGAGGTCTCGGTCGGCTTCGTGGACGTCTGCGCACCCGGGCCCGAGGTCGTGCTCCCGCCGAGCCCCGATGCTGTTGTTGTCCCCTACCTTCTGACCAGCGGTTACCACGTGCGACACGACATCCCCCAGGCGATCGAGAAGCACGCCCCCGAGGCCATACAGACCCCTGCGCTCGGTCTGGCCGGGGAGGTCCTCGAGGTCGCCATGGCCCGGCATCGTGAGAGTCTGCCGACCACGCACCCGCACGTGGACGCCGCGGTGCTGGTGGGCGCCGGGTCCTCGGACCGGGCGGCTCGCCAGGAGGTGCTGTGCAGCGCCGCCGTGCTGTCGGCGTACCTGGACCTGCCGGTACGGCCCGGTTTCCTCAGCGGGTCAGGACCCTCGGCGCTCGAGGCCGTGCGTGAGATGCGCGAGAGTGGGGCTCAGCGGGTAGCGGCCATCTCGTTCCTGCTCGCACCGGGCTTCTTCCACGGCAAGGTCAAGCGGCTCGGGGCCGACGTGGTCAGCGCGCCGCTCGGGGTGCACGAGCGCCTGGCCGCCCTGGTGGTGTCGCGCTACTGGCGCGGCTGCGAGGGGTCCTCGTCGTCCGGCGACGGCTCCTCCCTGGCCTCAGTCGGCGGAGGGCGAAGGCTGTCCGGCCGGTACTGAGGCCCCCCACCGGGGTCCCTCAGGTGGGGAGGGATGGCTCCCGGCGGAATCTGCTCGGGTGGGTGCTCGGTCTCGTCGGTCGGCAACCGGTCGCCGTCCATCCGCCCCTTCTCGGAGTACGACGACTGCTGGTGCAGGGCGTCCATCCGCCACCGGTTGCGGGCACCGGCGTCGAGCAGCACCACCACCCCTCGTCGCAGGGTCGCTCCGTAGTCGTCCAGCTGGAAAGAGCGCCACGGCTTCTTCTGGCTCCGCGGTGTCACCACGCGGCCGAGGAAGAGCAGCATGACCACGGCCAACGCGACGAAGGCAATGAAGGTCATGTCCCTAGCATGACAGGTGCCCCTGAGGGCTCATGCGAACAGGTTCCGCGCAGGCCTAGGCGTTGGGCTGCAAGGGCTTGGGCAGCTGACCGGTCGACCTCTTGTAGACCGCGGCCGCCTGGCGGCTGGCGACCATGCGGCTGAGCCCGACGATCGCACCCGAGAGCACCGCGAAACCGATGGCCTCGACCCAGTCGATCTCGGGGTCCTCGGGGTTCTTGGGTGGTTCGGTCCCGCGGATGAACTTCCAGCTCCCGTCGGTCAGCTTGCGCGCGACGATACTTGCCCCGATGGCCGAGCCCATCGCCATGACCTTCCACATCGCGTTTCCCATGCGGCTAGCCTGCCACACGGCCGGGACGCACGGTGACTGGTCGGTCACGAGCACGGTGTGGCTTAGGCTGGGACGCATACGACAGGGGAGCGCGAACGCGCTGAGAGTGCGGCACCGAGCCGCAGACCCTCGAACCTGATCCGGTTAGCACCGGTGGAGGAAGTCGAGTCTCACTGGCCTCGTGCCAGAACCCCTCCGAAGTTCAGGAGGACGTCATGACCCGCACACCCAACACCCAGGCTCACACCACCGGTGCGGGGCGCACCACGTCGCTCGCGACCCGCTCCCGGGGGTATGCCGTGAGCCTGGCCGCCCTGACCGCGCTCACTCTGACCGGCTGCTCCCTCGCCGGGGGGCAGGAGGAGTCGTCCGGTGGCGAGAACGCCGCGGAAGCCTCGAGCTCTGATGGCGGGGAGGTCGTGCTCGTCACCCACGACTCGTTCAACCTGCCCGAGGAGGTGCTCAGTGGTTTCACCGAGGAGACCGGCTACGAGCTCACCGTGCTGCCCTCGGGGGATGCCGGGGAGATGACGAACACGGTGGCGCTGACCCAGGGCAGCCCACTGGGCGACGCCGTGTTCGGCATCGACAACACCTTCGCCTCGCGGGCTGTGGACGAGGGGGTGTTGGTTCCCTACACCCCCTCGGACCCACCGAAGGGTGTGCAGGACCGTGCGCTGCCCGGCGAGCTGGCGGACTACCTGACGCCGGTCGACTTCGGCGACGTCTGCGTCAACATCGACCGCACCTGGTTCGAGCGCGAGGGCGTCGCGGAGCCCTCGAGCCTCGCCGATCTCACCGACCCGGAGTACAAGGGACTGTTCGTCACGCCCGGGGCCAGCACGTCCAGCCCCGGGATGGCTTTCATGCTGGCCACCATCGCCGAGTTCGGCGAGCAGGGATGGCAGCAGTACTGGTCGGACCTGGTCGACAACGACGTACGCGTGGTGGGCGGCTGGGAGGACGCCTACACGGTGGACTTCACCGCCGGCGGCGGTGACGGCGACCGGCCGATCGTGGTCTCCTACGCCTCGTCCCCGCCGTTCACGATCGGTGACGACGGGGTGCCGACCACGAAAGCCCTGATGGACACCTGTTTCGGGCAGGTCGAGTACGCCGGGGTGCTCGAGGGCGCCGCCAACGAGAAGGGCGCTCAGGCCGCGGTGGACTACCTGCTCAGCGACGCCGTTCAGGAGGCTCTGCCGGAGTCGATGTACGTCTTCCCGGTCGTGCAGGACACGACGCTGCCCACGGAGTGGGACACCTACGCCGAGGTGGCGCAGGACCCGTTGGAGCTGCCTGCCGAGCAGATCGAGGCCAACCGCAAGGAGTGGGTCAGCCAGTGGGCCGACATCGCGACCGGATGAGCCGATGACGACCACTGCCGGGCCGGCGCAGGATTCCGAGGAGGTCGGCGCGGTCCCGGCACGAGCCCGCGACCGAGCCGTGCCCGCCGTGGCCCTCGGCGCACTGGCGGTGCTGCCGCTGCTCTTCGTCGCGGTGTTCTTCATGCTCCCGCTGGGGGGCATGCTCTCGCGAGGCTTCTTCCCTGCCGATGCGACCGGGGTCCATCGGCTCGACGTGTCGGCGGTGCCCGAGGTGCTCGGGCGCGGACGCACGCTCGGCGTGCTGTGGTTCACCCTGGCGATGGCGACCGCAGGCACGGTGTGCTCGGTGGTGCTGGGCGTCCCGGTCGCCTTCGCGGTCTACCGGCTCCGGTTCGTGGGGCGCACCGCGGTCCGGGCGGTGGTGATGATGCCCTTCGTCCTGCCGACCGTCGTGGTGGGTGTGATGTTCCGCGCGTTGCTCACCCCCGGCGGTCCCGCGGGCTTCCTCGGCTGGGACGGGCACTGGATCTCCATCCTGCTGGCCCTGGTCTTCTTCAACCTGGCGGTCGTGGTGCGCACGGTGGGCACGACATGGCACGGGATGGACCGGCGAGCGGCAGACGCCGCTTCGGCCCTCGGGGCAACGCCGTGGCAGGTCTTCACCACGGTGACCCTGCCCGCGCTGGGCCCGGCCATCATCTCCGCGGCCACCTTGGTCTTCCTGTTCTGCTCCACCGCCTTCGGGGTCGTGCTGACCCTCGGCGGCCTGCGCTACGGGACCATCGAGACCGAGATCTACTTCCTGACCACCCAGTTCTTCGACCTGCAGGCCGCCGCCGTGCTGTCGGTGCTGCAGATCGTCGTCGTCCTGGTGCTGCTCGGCGGGGCTGCACGGGCGCGCTCGGCCACGCAGTCGTCGTTGGCCAGGGGCTCGGCAGCTGGCTCCGAGCGAGCGCCCC
The DNA here is from genome assembly GCA_049683875.1 of Ornithinimicrobium sp. Lineage (GTDB taxonomy): Bacteria > Actinomycetota > Actinomycetes > Actinomycetales > Dermatophilaceae > Ornithinicoccus. The sequence goes on along the minus strand of JBAUJO010000193.1, from coordinate 12,556 downwards.
GGCGCACCGACGTCCCCGTTCTGCTGGTGGCGGCAGCCGCCGTGGCGGGTGTCGTGCTCCCCCTGGCGTCGCTGGTGTGGCGCAGCCTGCACGACGGCGGGTCGTTCACGTTGCGCTACTACCGGCTCCTGGGTGATCCCGACGCCAGCCCGGCCCTGCGAGTCAGCGTCACCGACGCGGTCGTCAACTCGCTGCGCACCGCCCTTGACGCGACCGTGCTGGCGGTGGTGCTCGGCCTCGCGGTATCGATCCTCGTCACGCGCCGGCCACGCCGAGCGCGCGAGCGCCACCTGCTCGCCGGCATGGACGCGCTGTTCATGCTCCCGCTGGGCGTCTCGGCAGTCACCGTGGGGTTCGGCTTCCTCATCACCCTGGACACCCCGCCGCTGGACCTGCGTAGCTCACCGATCCTGGTTCCCATCGCTCAGGCCACGGTGGCGCTCCCCTTGGTGGTGCGCACCCTGACCCCGGTGTTCGCCGGGGTCGACGTGAGACTGACGCAGGCGGCTGCGGCCCTGGGCGCCGGCCCGGTGCGTGCCGCCTGGACCGTCGAGGCTCCGGTGATCGTGCGTCCGCTGCTGGCGGCGGTGGGGTTCGCCTTCGCCGTGTCGCTCGGGGAGTTCGGGGCCACGAGCTTCTTGGCTCGACCCGAGAGACCGACCGTCCCCGTGCTCATCTACGACCTGATCTCCTCCCCGGGAGCAGACAACGCGGGGATGGCGCTGGCGGCGAGCGTGGTGCTGGCGTTGCTGACCACCACGGTGATCACCTCGGTCGAGCGCTTGCGGTCTCCGGAAGCCGGGGGGATCTGAGCCGTGCTGAGCCTTCGCGACCTCACCGTGCGGTTCGGCGACTTCACGGCGGTCGACCACGTGGACCTGGACCTGCCCCAAGGGCGGCTGCTGGCGGTGCTCGGCCCGTCGGGCTGTGGGAAGTCGACGTTGCTGCGAGCGATCGCCGGTCTGGAGAGCCTGGCCTCGGGGTCGGTGAGCTTTGCCGGTCAGGACCTGGATCCGGTGCCAACGCACCGTCGCGGCTTTGCCCTGATGTTCCAGGACGGCCAGCTGTTCGCCCACCAGAGCGTGGCCGACAACGTCGAGTTCCCGCTGCGGCTGCGTTCGGTCCCGCGGCTGCAGCGTCGGCGCCGCGCGGCGGAGCTGTTGGAGCTGGTCGGGTTGTCGCAGTCGGGGGCGCAGCGCACCTCTGAGCTCTCCGGCGGCGAACAGCAGCGGGTGGCCCTGGCCCGGGCGTTGGCGGCGCAGCCACGGTTACTGTTGCTGGACGAGCCGTTGTCAGCGCTCGACCGGGAGCTGCGGGAGCGGCTGGCCGGCGATGTCCGCAACATCCTGACCGACACGGGCACGACCGCGCTGCTGGTCACGCACGACCACGACGAAGCGTGTGCCATGTCGGACGACCTCGCGGTGATGATGCGCGGGCAGGTGGTGCAGCACGGAGAGACCGGCCACGTCTGGCGCACACCGGCCGGCGCCGAGGTCGCTCGGTTCTTGGGCTACTCCACCGTGGTCCAGGGCTCTGCGGCGAGCCGGGTGTCGGCCGCGGCAGGAGGCTCCGAGCGCCCTGCTGCGCAGGCCCTGGCCTTGCGTAGATCAGCCCTGCGCATCCTCGAGGGGGCACCGCCCGGCGACACGTCGGGCACGGCGCGCCACCTACGCGGGGTCGTGCGGGACGTGGTCATGCTCAGTGACGTCGTGACGGCGCAGGTGTCGATCGAGGGCGTCGGGCTCGCCACCGCGGTCGCGCGCCGTCGTCACCCACCGCGCGTGGGCGACGAGGTGCTCCTCGCCGTCGACCCCGATGGGCTGGCCGAGCTGGGAGGGCTCATCTCGAGCCCTCCTCCGGGGGCAGAGGAGGCCGGGGGTGAGGGCACCACGTGAAGGTCCCCTTCCGGCCGGCGTGGTAGGACACGAGACCCCGAGGAACCTGGGGCCCGGTCGCCGACACCTCGGCACCTTCGCCCACGGTGAGGATGAGCTGGTGACCGGGCACGACGGCCTGGCTGTACATCCGCCCCGGCTGCGGACAGCCCAACGAGCCGTCCGGCCAGGTCACCGCGGCGTACCCGACCACGGTGACGTTACCCACGTCGGTCCCGGTGCGGTCCGCGAGATCCTGCATGGCCGCCTGGACGGAGGCGCGGGCACGCACCTCCTCGGTCGCGCCGCCGACCGGCAGGTCGCCGTTGGTCTGCGCATCGGTGGTGGGGCTGGGGTCATCAGACATGCTGCTCTCGGGGTCGGATGGGGAAGCATCGGTGGGGGAGTCCTGGGACGACGAGCCGTCCTCGGAGCAGGCGGCCAGCACCAGCAACGAGGCCGTGAGCGACACCACGGCGGCGTGTCGACGCACCATGTCAGCCTCCTCGGTTGCTCTCTGGTCAGACGCGCCAGCGGACGCGGTGGTTCCCCGAAGCACCACCGCTGGTCGTGCAGGTCGGCTCGACCAGTGTCAGTATGGGCTCATGATGGCCGAGTCCGCGGGCGTTGCGCCGGCCCGGCGCGCCGAGGGAGAGTTCGACCCGGCCGAGCTCCCGCTGGCCCAAGAGATGGTCAACGTCGTCGAGGCGATGACGGTCGCGGACGACCTCCTCAGCACCGCGCAGATCGTCGCGGACTCTGCGTGCGCGCTGATCCCCGGTGCCGAGCAGGTGAGCGTCTCCCTAGCCCGCCGCGGGGTAGGTATCGACACGATCGCCAGCCGGGGCCAGATGCCGCGGCAGGCCGACACGGCCCAGGTGGACACCGGTCAGGGCCCGTGCATCGAGGCCGCCTGGCATCAGCGGCTCGCGCGGCTGCCGGACACCCAGACAGACCGTCGATGGCCGGACTTCTCCGCTCGAGCTCGCGGTGTGGGTGTCGGCAGCATGCTCTCGCTGCAGCTGAGCCTGCCTGCAGACACTGAAGAGGACCGGATCGGGGCCATCAACTGTTACTCACCCTCGCCGCACGCGTTCGGACGCGATAGCGAGACGATCGGTCTGTTCCTGGCGGTGCATGCTTCCGCCGGCATCGGAGCCGCTGAGCGCGAAGAACAGCTGCGCACCGCCCTGACGAGCCGCGACGTCATCGGCCAGGCCAAGGGTCTCATCATGGCGCAACAGGGCCTGTCCGCCGAAGCCGCGTTCGCGGTGATGGTCCGTCAGTCCCGCGACACCAACACCCGCCTGCACGAGCTGGCGGTGGGGGTCGTGTCCCGACACCGGAGTCGAGGAGTCCCGCCCGGCGAGCTGACCGGCCCCGATTCCGACCAGCCCACCGAGCGGGGGTCTGTGCGAGCTACCTCCTCCAGGAGGGGTACGACGCGTTGAGCCGCTCCTCGACCTTCCCGGTCAGGGCCCCCGGCCCACCAACCATCGCGACCTCGCCCGGGGAGAGCCGGTCCAGCTCGGTCATCACGACGGCGGGCACGGAGTTCTTGGCGCTGAGCGTCAGCGGCTGACCCAGGTAGCCAGACAGGGCGGCTCCAGCCAAGGCATCGGGGAAGGCCTCACCAGAGGCGACGTAGGTGCCGTCGATGTCACCCTCGAACTCCTGGGAGATGGCCACGGCCGTCTCCCAGCGGTTGTCCCCGGCCAAGCGGCGGTCGGCGCCTAGGGAGGTGAAGACTGTGCCCGACACGGCGCCCGGCCCACCGATCACCACGACCTCGTCCGGGTTGAGGTAGTTCAGGGCGGACCGGGTGGCCTCGTCGACACGGCCCGGACGGGTCAGGAGCACGGGGGCCCCTTGCGTGCCGGCCAGAGCACCGGCACCGAGGGCATCCGGGAAGGAGCGTTCGTCGCCGCTGGCGATGTAGACCGTCTCGACGTCGCGTCCGGACCGCTCGGCGATCTTCTTCGACGTCTCGTAGCGATTGACACCACCGACGCGTTCGACGTCTCCGTAGGCCTCCAGGTCTTCGGAGACCGACGGCTCGACCACCCCTTCGCCCCCGAGGACAACGACATTGCTCGGGTCCAGGGCCTCCAGGGCAGCGATGGTGGAGGGGGGCAGACGATCAGCACGCGTGAGCAGGATCGGAGCGCCCACGGCGCCAGCCGCTTCCCGAGTGCTCGGTGCCACCGTCGAGGCGGCAGCCGGGGCCCCGGAAAGGGAGTCGGCGAAGGAGTACCCGTTGGCAACGTAGACGGTGTCGACGCCCTCCGGGTACTCCCCGGCGACCAGAGCCGCAGTCTCGAACCGGTTGCTGCCGGCGATGCGGCCCACGGTCGGGGCGTCGTCGACGGTGATGGTCACCAGCGTCCGGCCGACGGTGTCGCTGCCGTTGCGGTAGTTGATGCTGCCCAGATACCGCCCGTCGGCCAACCCCGACCAGGCGGTGGTCATGTCGACCTCCTGCGACGGCTCGACCGCTGCCGTGGTCGGGTCGACCTCGAGGTTCCCTTCGTCCGTGTCACCGACCAGGAAGCTGTTGATCGGGACGTCGGCCTGCGCCTCCTTGGAGTACAGGTCCACGGTGACGTACCAGTTCCCGGGCTCGGGGTCGACGACCGTGACCTGCTCTTCGGAGCCTTCGTTGGCGCTGGAGTCGACCAGCTCGCCCGACGGGTCGTAGATCGCCAGGTCGACATCCTCGGCGGCGACCTCGTCCGCGAACGTGGCGAACCGGGCGACGCTGGTTCCGCTGGGCACCTCGACGCGGGTGATGCCGTCGAGCGGTGTGTTCGGGTCGCGCTTCACCGTCAGGTCGGTGACGTCGGGGGCGAGCATGCCATCGATGTCGGTGTCGAGCGTGCCGGTGAACCCGGGGGTCAGGGTGTAGTCGCGCGAGCCCGAGGTGCCGGTATCAACGATCTCGTCCGGCGCGGAGACGGCCGTCGGCTGCAGCGCGATCTGGCTGGTGACGCTGGTGCCGCCGCCGGTCGGCTCCCAGACCAGGCGGCCGAACGTGTACTCGTCCAGGGGGGCGTCATTCTGCTGGAACGTCACGCTGAAGGTGGCTTCGCCTCCGGCCGGCACGGTGATAGTCGCGGGGTCCACCTCCATCTCGACACCATCGGGGGTCAGGGAGCTTGCCGAGGAGTAGACCGCGTCCTGGTCGGAGACGTTGGTCACGGTGCGGGTCACGGTCTGGCTGCCGGCGAGGTCACCGATCGCGATCGTGGGGTAGTTCAGGTCACTAGGGTCGGCGTCCACGCCATCGCAGATGGCTGGGTTCGCGACCAGGCGCAGCTGGTCGATGGCGCACATGTAGGTCAGCCAGTCGTCGAAGCCGGCGTCGTAGACCAGCCCGGGCTCGTAGGCGGGGGCCGGCACGACCTCGCCGGAGCCGTAGTCCAGCGGGGTGGCGTCAGCGCCGGCTCGCTGGATCGGCTCGTCGGCGGAGTTCACCGTGCGTGCGGTGGTCATCATCGCCGACTTCACCGCCGCCGGGCTCCAACCCGGCTCGGCCTGCTTCATCAACAGCGCCAGGCCGGCGATGTGCGGCGCTGACATCGACGTCCCGGACAGGCTGCCGTAGTCCTCCCCTTCGTAGGCCGGGGGAGCCACCGCCGCGATGACGTCGACGCCGGGGGCGGTGATGTCGGGCTTGAGCAGGTCACCACCTCCGGCCAGCGCAGGCCCGTAGGAGGAGAAGCCAGCCATCTCCGGCGCCACCTTGTTCACGTTGCGGCTGTGGGTGCTGGCAGCCACAGTCGTGGTCCACGGAGCGTTGTGGGCCACGCTGCTCGGACCGTCGGTCTCACCGGAGTTCCCGGCAGAGGTAGCGACGAAGACCCCGGCGGAGGTGGCGTTGAGGAAGGCGATCTCGACCGCGTCCACCACGTACTCCCGCGAACCGGACACCGAGTAGTTGATGACGTCGACTCCGTCGGCCACCGCGTCGTCGATCGCCGCGACGAGGTCGTCCGAGGTGCCCGTGGCCCCGCCCTCGCCGTCGGCCCAGAGCGCCTTGTAGGCCGCGATCTGGGCCCGAGGAGCCATCCCGCTGCCCACGCCCAGCTCGACGCCGTTCACCTCCATCGACGTCTCGTCGTTGCCCGCCGCGGTCCCCGCGGTGTGCGACCCGTGCCCGTCGTAGTCGCGGGGCGAGTCGAACTCGAAGTCCGGGATGTCGCCGTCCGGCTTGTAGTAGCGCGCTCCGATGAGCTTGTTGTTGCAGCTCACGCGGCTGTCGACATCGTTGTCCCCACCGGCCTCGCACGCGCCGTTCCAGTCGGCGGGCACACTCGCGCCGTCCATCTCGGCGAAGCTGGGGTTCTCCGGCCAGATGCCCGAGTCGATGATCCCGACGATGACCCCGTCACCGGCGTTGCCCGGCCCACCGAACTGCTCGTCCCAGACCCCGCCCACGCCCCGAAGGCCCAGGTAGTCCGGCGTGGTGACGGTATCGGCGGCGAGGATCTCACGCTCCCAGACGTTCACGACGCCGGGTGCCTTCCTGATGGACGCGGCCTCGGCAGCGCTCAGCTCGACCGCCATGCCGTTGAATGCCGTGTCGTAGCGTCGGACGATGTCACCGCGGCGGGCCCCGGCGGCACTGACGGCGTCGTTCTGTTCGCCACGCAGGAAGTCGGTGTACTCCTGCGCCGCAGCGTTCTCGGAGTCGACGCGCTGACCGGAGCGCGGCTTGGTCGGCTTCAGGCCGCGCACGCCCCCCTCGTAGGTGGCCAGGGGCTGTTCCTCCAGCTGCACGATGTAGGTGGTGATGCCCTTGTCCTCCGGCCGCGGCTGAGCCGTCGCCGGGACGGCGAGGCCGAGTGAGGCGACCATCGCCGTGCCGGCGAGCGTGGCGGTGAGCGGTGCGGCATACCGACCGGGAGCAAGAGGCACGCGGGGTCCAATCCGTCGACGGCCATCGAGGGGGTGCTGGAGCGGCTGTGCGTGGGAGACGCTGGCCCCTGACTTCCAACACCCACATGAAACTTGACGTGATCGTACCTGGCGGCACCCGACTGTCCAGGAGGCATGCTCGATGTCGTTACCGTAGGCCCCGTGCAACTACTGCCTGGATACCTGCTGCTCGCCATGGCTGTGGCCTACCTGGCCAGCGAGGTCGTGCTGCGGCGCAAGTCCGGTTGGACGAAGGGCCCGTTGAACTTCGGGACCAGGGCGATCGTGTTCACGCCGCTGGCGATCTACCTCGTGGCCGCGGTCGTGCTCTCGACCGCTTCGTGGAACATCCTCAACCTCACCAGCGTGCTGATCGTCTTCGCGCTACCCATGGCCCTGGGCGCAGCCTTCCGCGGCTTCCTCCCGCACGTGCACCCGGGGGCGCCGGCTTTGCTCGCCGGCGCTCTGAGCCTTCTGGGCCTGTTCTGTGTCGGGGCCGGCTACCAGTTGTGAACCGGCCGTGGAGGTCTGCCGCAGACTCTCCGGAGACGACGTTGGAGCCGCGCTCCCTCGTGGTCGAGTCCGCCTTGGTGCTGGGTGTCAGCCTGGGCGCCTCGGCGGTGTGGTCGGCGCTGTCGCTGGTTCGCAAGCTCACCGCCGAGCAGTCCCTCTCGGCTCAGACCACCGCCATGAACACCACGGTCACGCCGGACCGGCCATGGCTCGATCTCGCCTACCAGCTGACGGGGATCACGCTGGCCCTGGTGCCGGTGTTGCTCGCACTGCACCTGCTGGGCAGGGACGTGGGATCGGCAGCGAAGGCAGCCGGTTACGTCGGGTTCGACCTGCGTGCGGTGCGCTTCGACGCCCTGCGTGGCGCCGCGCTCGCGGCGGTGATCGGCATACCGGGGCTGGGCCTGTACGTGGCGGCCCGGGCCGCCGGTCTGAACACCACGATCAGCACCGCGAACCTCGCCGAGGTCTGGTGGGCGGTGCCGATCCTGGTCTGCGCTGCCGTACAGAACGCGGTGCTGGAAGAGGTGGTGATGGTCGGCTACCTGTTCACGCGCTGGGCGCAGGCGGGCTGGTCGATCGCTGCGGTCGTGATCACCTCTGCGCTGATCCGCGGGAGCTACCACCTGTACCAGGGGTTCGGGGGGTTCGTGGGCAACGTCGCGATGGGGCTGATCCTGGGAGTCGTCTACGCCCGGACGCGTCGAGTGATGCCGCTGGTCATCGCGCACGCGCTCCTGGATGTCGTGGCGTTCGTCGGATACCAGATGCTCGCTGCGCGCCTGGACTGGTTGTGACCGGCGGGGTCAGAGCGGTGAGCATGCTGAACGGGTCAGCAGAGGCCCGGTCTGGGACACTGGGGTGATGAGTCGTATCACCGTCGTGAACAACGCCGCTTCGTCACGCTTCGATGTCGAGCGCGATGGCGAGGTCATGGGGCATCTGGACTATCGCACCCAGGGGTCGACGGTCGACCTCGTGCACGCCGAGGTCGACCCGTCGACCCGTGGTGAAGGCCTGGGTGCTGCGCTGGTCAAGGGGGCGCTGGACACGATCTGGGACGAGAAGATGACCGTCATCGCGTCCTGCCCCTATGTCGCGTCATACATCGAGCAGCACCCCGAGTACGAGCCGCTGCTCACGCGCTCCTAGTCAGTCGTCGAACTGTCGGCCGCTGAACTGTCGGCCGCTGAGCTGCTAGCTGCTGAAGGGGTTCTTCAGGGCGCCACGAGCCTGCTGGCTGGGGCGTTGCTGCTCGCCCTGCTGGGCGCCTAGGACGATGAGCACTCCGGTCACGGCCGGGATGGCCCACTGGCACCATTTCAGCTGCTTCTGTGCCGTGGCGAGGTCGGAGTCGGTCACGGCGGACGGCTCGGTGACGCCGGCGACAGTGTCGTTGCGGTTCTCGGAGATCTTCTTGCCCAACGCGCCGCTGTAGGCGCTGAGCCCCAGAGCCACCACGGTGAGCACGGACTTGACCGCCGTGTTGCTCTGCGCCTCGTCCTGGTTCTCCAGCCGCCGCCGGTTACCGGCGATGAGCCCGATCCCACCCGCGGTGTGCAGCGCGATGGCGGCGGCGTTCACCGGCGCCCAACGCTGCCACCCGAGCGAGGACAGCCGAAGGGCCTCCGAGGACCCGGCGGCCTGGGCGGTGGCGCCGTTCAGGCCGACCGCGCCCATCAGGGCTCCGCCGAACCAGGCGGCGGCTCCGAGGTCGTGAGCGGTGCGTGCGAGCGTGTTGCGTTCCGACATGGTGTTCCTTAGCGGTAGGGGAGGGCCCGAAAGTCTCACCGGAGGTGAATAAGGCCAGGCTTACACCGTAGACGGCCGTCCTTCCGGCCCGGTGGGCGCCCCCTAGGTCGGTCAGCCGCGCACCGGAGTGAGGCGAGCCCCCGAGAAGCCCACCACCATGCCGGGACGGATCTGGGCCCCCCTCCGGAACACCTGGTTCCCGTCGACCGTGACCTCACCGTTCTCGATGACCATCCGGGCCATCGCCCCGTCGGGCACCACACCGGAGAGCTTGAGCAGCTGACCGAGCCGGATGACGTCGTCGCGGATGGGGACGCGCTGCAGCTCGCTCATGACGTCGACTCCGCCCCGTGGTCGTCGCCCACAACCGTCAGCCGCACGCGGTCGACCACAGTGGCGGTGACCCGCTCCAGCACCCGCAGGTCGTCATCGTCGAGGTGGTCGAAGAGCGCACTGCGGACCAGCTCGGCATGACCGGGCGCTGCCTGCTCGACCGTGTCCTGACCCTCGTCGGTGAGCTCGGCGTACTGCCCGCGTCGGTCCTGCTGACAGTCGCGACGCACGATCAGACCGCGCTTCTCCATCCGGGTGAGCTGGTGGGAAAGGCGGCTGCGCTCCCACTGCATACATCGGGCCAGCTCCACGATGCGGATGCGGCGTGAGGGCTCTTCGCTCAGCCTGACCAGCACGTGGAAGTCGGCCGAGGAGAGCCCGCTGTCGAGGTTGAGCTGACGCCCGATGGCGGTGCCCAGCTCGGCGTTGGCGGCCATCCACTGACGCCACACGCGCTGCTGGGCCTCGCTCAGCCAGGGGGGCTCGGGGTGGTCCATGGGTCGAGTATACGCACTTTGTTGACACGTCACCTAAAGGTGATACTTTGGTGACACGTCAACAAGATTCCGGCGAACCGACCCGCCCACTCCAGGAGAGACCATGACCCAGACCACCCAGACCACCCCGCTGACCGGCCTGACCGGTGACTACACCATCGACTCCACGCACTCCCAGATGGGCTTCGTCGCTCGTCACGCGATGGTGACCAAAGTGCGTGGCACGTTCAACGAGTTCGAGGGCTCCGTGACCGGTGGCGAGAGCATCAGCGACGCCTCGATCTCTGTCACGATCCAGACCGCGAGCCTCGACACCCGCAACCCGGACCGTGACGGCCACCTGACCACGGGCGACTTCTTCGACGTCGCCACCTATCCGACGATGCACTTCGCCTCCACCCGGGTCGAGCCGCTCGACGAGCAGACCCTGCGGATCACCGGGGACCTGACCATCAAGGGCGTGAGCGAACGGGTCGCCATCGACTTCGCCTACGCGGGGTCGGCGACCGACCCGTTCGGCAACCAGCGGATCGGCTTCGAGGGCACCACCACGGTCCGTCGCTCCGACTTCGGCATGACCTTCAACGCGGCCCTGGAGACCGGCGGTGTGCTGGTCTCCGACGCCATCGTGCTGGAGATCGAGATCTCGGCGGTGAAGAACGCCTGAGGCGCCCCAGCGTGCGCCCGCGCACGTTCGCCCAGGCGTTCGTAGACTCGTGGCATGACGCCGACGTCAGCACCGAGCCCGCAGCGGTGGGCGGTGCTGGCCCAGCAGATCCAGGGTCGGCTCGGCCCGGATGCCGTGAGCACCCGTGCCCTGGACCGCTACGCGATGGCGCACGACGCCTCGCACTACCTGCTCATCCCCGAGATGGTGGTCAGACCGACCTCCGCCGCACAGGTGGCCGCGGTCTTGACCGCGTGCGACCGACTCGAGGCGCCGGTCACCTTCCGTTCGGGCGGCACGAGCCTGTCCGGGCAGTCGGTCACCGACGCGGTGCTGGTCGACACCCGGCGCCACTTCGAAGGGGTGGAGGTGCTCGACGACGGGGCGCGGGTGCGAGTGCGACCTGGGTCGACGGTGCGGGCCGTCAACGCGCGGCTGAAACCGTTCGGGACCAAGATCGGCCCCGACCCGGCCAGCGAGAGTGCCTGCACCCTCGGCGGCGTCGTGGCCAACAACTCCAGCGGGATGCAGTGCGGCACTCGCTTCAACACCTACGCCACCCTCGAGGCGATGACGGTGGTGCTGGCTGACGGCACGACTGTCGACTCCTTCGACCCGAACGCCTCGGCGTCGCTGCGGGCCACCCGGCCTGAGCTGTGGCACGGGCTGGGTCGCCTGCGCGACCGGGTGCGAGCCGACTCCGATTCGCTGTCGCGCATCGAGCAGCAGTTCTCGATGAAGAACACCATGGGCTACGGCATCAACGCCCTGGTCGACTACGACGACCCCGTGGACATCCTCATCCACCTCATGGTGGGAAGCGAGGGCACGCTCGGCTTCGTCGCCGACGTGGTCCTGCGGACCGTTCCGGTGCCGCAGCAGGTGAGTACGGGCCTGCTGGTGTTCCCTGACGTGCGTACGGCGACGGAGGCGGTTCCCGAGCTCATCGACAGCGGCACGGCGACCGCCGAGCTGCTCGACGCGGCCTCCTTGCGGATCAGCCAGCGCGACCCCGGGTGCCCCCGCCAGATCGCCGACCTCGACGTCGAGGAGCACGCCGCGATCCTGGTGGAGTACCACGCCGGGTCCACCGCCGCGCTCGACGACCTCACCCATACGGCATCCTCGGCGCTGGCGGCGCTACGGGTGCAGCCGTTCGAGCTGACCGGGGACAGCACCGAGCAGGCGTCGCTGTGGCGGGTCCGCAAGGGCCTGTACAGCGCCGTGGCCCGGGCTCGACCCGCGGGCACGAACGCGCTGCTGGAGGACGTGAGTGTGCATCCCGAGCACCTGGGGGCGACATGCGTCGGGCTCACCGAGCTGTTCGACCGGCACGACTACTCAGACAGTGTGATCTTCGGTCACGCTCGCGACGGCAACGTGCACTTCCTGCTCAACGAACGTTTCGACGACCAGACGTCGTTGCGTCGCTACGAGGCCTTCACCGAGGACATGGTCGACCTGGTGCTCGACCAGGGCGGGTCGCTGAAAGCCGAGCACGGCACGGGCCGCATCATGGCTCCGTTCGTGCGGCGGCAGTACGGCGACGAGCTCTACGCGGTCATGCAGGAGGTCAAACGGCTGGTCGACCCGCGTGGTCTGCTCAACCCGGGCACCGTGCTCTCGGATGACCCGCGCTCCTACCTTCGTGACCTCAAACCCCACCGCGAGGTCGAGGCGGAGGTCGATGACTGTGTGGAGTGCGGCTACTGCGAGCCGGTGTGCCCGTCGCGGGATCTGACCATGACCCCCCGCCAGCGCATCGTGATCCGTCGCGAGCTCGGTGCCGCGTTGGACCGGGGCGATGAGGCCTTGGCCGCCGAGCTCGAGCGGGACTACGAGTACGCCGGCAAGCAGACGTGCGCCGTGGACGGGATGTGTGTCACGGCCTGCCCGGTGCAGATCAACACCGGGGACCTGGTGCGGCGGCTACGCGCCGAGTCGGCCTCGCGTGGCCAGCAGGCCGCGTGGTCCGCCGCCGCCCGGGGATGGGGTGTGGC
>JBAUJO010000192.1:0-6455 GCA_049683875.1 Ornithinimicrobium sp. | reverse complement strand
GGCCGGAGGCCCGCCCCCCGGTGGCCCACGACGTCCAGCGGGCCGCCCCGGTGGTGGCCGCATCGGTCCGACCATCGCGGTGGTCGTCGTCGTGCTCGCGGTCATCACGTGGCTGGCCCAGCTGTGGACAGAGTTCTTGTGGTTCGACTCGGTGGGCTACCGCTCGGTGCTCACCACTCGGCTCGGGATGCAGGTCGTCCTCTTCCTCGGGGCAGGTGCCATCACCGGTCTGGCCCTGTGGTCCTCTCTGGTCATCGCCTACCGGCAGCGCCCGATCTATGCGCCGAGCAGCCCGGAGCAGGCCAACCTCGACCGGTACCGTGCCGCGCTGGAACCGGTGCGCAAGTGGGTCTTCCTCGGTGTGCCGATCGGCCTGGGCGCCTTTACCGGCGCGGCGGCGATGGCTCAGTGGGAGACCGTGTTGCTGTGGCTGAACCGACAGTCCTTCGGTGTGAAGGACGCCCAGTTCAACATGGACGTCGGCTTCTACGTGTTCACGTTGCCGTTCTTGGATGCTCTGGTGAGCTTCGCGACCCTGGTCCTGGGCTTGGCCCTGCTGGGTGCCCTGATGACGCACTACGTCTACGGGGGAATCCAGCTGCAGTCCCCTGGGGATAGGACCACTCCTGCGGCCCGCGTGCACCTGGCGATCCTGTTCGCCGCCGTGATCGCAGTGCGGGGCATCGCCTACTGGCTCGAGCGCTACCAGCTCACCACCGCTGACCACCAGCGGATCACCGGGCTGACCTATACCGACGTCAACGCGGTGCTGCCCACGCGTGGGGTTCTAGCCATTGCTGCGGCGTTGTGTGCTGCGCTGTTCATCAGCACGATCTGGACGCGTACCTGGCGCATCCCGATCATCGGTCTGGTAGGACTCGTCGTGGTGGCGCTGCTGGTCGGTGGGGCGTACCCGGCCCTGATCCAGTCGTTGCGGGTGCGACCCTCGGAGGCCCAGCTCGAAGAGCCCTACATCCAGAAGAACATCGACGCGACGTTGCAGGCCTACGGGCTGGAGCAGGCGGAGTTCACGGCCTACAACGCCGAGACCGAGGCCACCCAGGGGCAGCTGCGCAGCGACGCCGACACCATCCCCGGCATCCGTATCGTGGATCCCTCGGTCGTCTCGCCCACCTTCCGTCAGCTGCAGGGTGTGCGCAGCTACTACCAGTTCCCCGAGGCCCTGGACGTGGATCGCTACCAGGTCGACGGTGAGCGGGTCGACACCGTCATCGCCCTGCGCGAGATGCGGCTTGAGGGCGTGGACGACGCCCAGCGCAACTGGGTCAACGACCACACGGTCTACACCCATGGCTTCGGCGCGGTGGCCGCCTTCGGCAACCAGCGCACCGAGACCGGCGAGCCGATCTTCTACGAGCGCAACATCCCGCCGGTCGGCGACCTGGGGGAGTACGAGCCGCGCATCTACTTCGGTGAGTACTCGCCGAACTACTCGATCGTCGGTGCACCGGAGCAGAGCGCTCCCCAGGAGCTCGACCGCCCGGACAGCGACAGCGACTCCGGTGAGATCCGAAACACCTACCAGGGCAACGGCGGGGTCGCCATCGGGTCCTTCCCCAAGCAGCTGGCGTACGCCATCAAGTACCGCCAGGCCGAGATCCTGCTCTCGGAGAACGTCAACAGCGAGTCGCGGATCATGCACTACCGCGAGCCGCGTGAGCGGGTGGAGCGGGTCGCGCCGTGGCTGCGCCTGGACGGCAACCCCTACCCGGCCGTCGTGGGCGGGCGGATCAAGTGGATCGTCGATGGCTACACCACCTCCGACCGCTACCCCTACTCCGAGCTCAAGGGCCTGGAGAGCGCCACCGCCGACTCCCTGGTGACCCAGGCCGGCAACGTGCAGTCGATCGGTGGCGGTGAGATCAACTACATCCGCAACTCGGTCAAGGCCACCGTGGACGCCTACAACGGCGACGTGGAGCTGTATGCCTGGGAGAAGGACGACCCGCTGCTGAAGGCGTGGTCGCAGGCGTTCGACAACACGGTGTCTCCGATGGCCGACATCGACGGCGAGCTGATGTCTCACCTGCGCTACCCCGAGGACCTGTTCAAGGTGCAGCGCGACGTGATGACCCAGTACCACGTGCAGGATGGCGGGGCGTTCTTCGGTGGTCAGGACTTCTGGCGGGTCTCCGAGGACCCCAGCATCGAGGACCAGGAGGTCGACCAGCCGCCCTACTACCTCAGCATCGCGATGCCTGGGCAGGACGAAGCGACCTTCTCGTTGACGACGAACTTCATCCCCGAAGGAACGGAGCGGCAGAACCTGGTCGGCTATATGGCTGTCGATGCCGACGCCGGGGACAAGGATGGTGCCCGGCGCAAGGGCTACGGCCAGCTGCGAGTCCTCGAGCTCCCGCGTGACAGCACGGTCAACGGTCCGGGGCAGTTCCAGAACGAGATCTCCAGCTCCAACGAGACCTCTGATGCCTTCACCCAGACGCTGTCGCAGTTCTTGAACCTGAACCGTCAGCAGGGTTCGGATGTCGAGATCGGCAACCTGTTGACCTTGCCGGTCGGCGGCGGGTTGCTCTATGTCGAACCCGTGTACGTGCAGGCCAGCGGCGGGTCCTCCTATCCGCTGCAGCGTCTGGTCGTGGTCGCCTTCGGTGACGACCTCGCCTGGTCGGACACGCTGGACGGTGCCCTCGACGAGCTCTTCGGGGGTGACTCCGGAGCCACGGCGGCCGACGAGGGCAGTGGGTCCGACGCGCCGATCGACGGAGGCGGTGACGGTGGAGGCAACGGCGGTGGCAATGGTGGGGACACCGACAACCAGACCGCGGCTCCGTCGCAGGACCAAGGCAGTGGTGGCGGTGGCGGCGGCAACGCCGGTGACCTCGACGCGGCTCTGGCCGACATCGAGAAGGCGTACGCCGACGGTCAGGAGGCGTTGAGCAACAACGACCTCACGGCCTACGCGGAGGCTCAGAACCGGCTCGACGAGGCGATCCAGCGCGCGGTCAACGCCTCACCCGAAGGCGGTTCCGCCTCGGTGGGTGGCGATAACGCGCAGAGCACCGAGCAGCCCTGATCGTGCTGCACGGGAAGCCCGGTGGTACACCTGCGCCAATTTGGTGTGCCACCGGAGCGGCCCTAGAATGGACACACCAACGCGGGGTGGAGCAGTTCGGTAGCTCGCCGGGCTCATAACCCGGAGGTCGCGGGTTCAAATCCCGCCCCCGCTACCAATTTCAGGCTCGGAATCTACGGATTCCGAGCCTGAAAGCATGTAGAGACTTGATGAAGTGTCCACTTACTGACCGAGTACGTGGTCCAAGAACCCTCCGGGCGGCCGGTCGGCGGGTCGGGTGCGGACCCGCCCGGTGTGGTGCAGACTCGCCCGGGAACACCTGCTCACCTCCAGGGGATGGAGACCAACACCACCACGCTGAGCGGCTTGGAGCCGCTGTTGAGCGTGGAGGAGCTCTCGGAGTACCTCAACGTGCCGGTCAGGACGTTGTACGACCGGCGGCTGTCCGGCAAGGGACCGTGCGCGGTTCACGTAGGACGACAGCTGCGCTACTTCGTCAGCGACGTCCACGACTGACTGAGGGATCAGCGCGAGCTGGCGCCGGGGCGCTCGCCCTACGCGGGGCGATCCGTCATGGGTGCGCCACGCACTTCGATCGGGACGCTCGGCGAGCAGAGCGCAACCTCAAGCGGGTGCGCCGTTTGGGCCGAGGAAGCCGGTCACGCGGCCGGGATGGGCGGTGAAGGAGACGTTCTCGACGGCGGTGAAGCCGGCGTACCTTCGGGTCAGTGACTCCACAACGATCATGGGTCAACCCCGACCGGCAACGATATGGCGCGGCCAGGTCCAGGCGGAGCGCAGGATGAAGGCCAGGATCAGGACCTCGACTCCGATGGTGAGGCCGTAGTAGAGGGCCCAGTCTGAGGTCGTCCCTGCCGCGTTGAACATCATGAGGGGGATGCTGAGCGACGCCACCACTAGGTTGATGGCGCGGTTCATCCGGGCGGGTAGCGCCATGGAGAGCACCACCATCAGGGCCGGGATCCCTATGATGACGACGAAGATGGTCATCAAGTTCGGGGTGATGTCGAACTCAAAGATGCGACCGCCTCGGATTTGGTCGATGGCGCCGGGCTGGTAGAGGTGGTAGTAGTCGATATAGATGACGAAGAACATCAAGCTGGTCCAGGCTGCGGTCAACTTGGCCGGCACGGGCATGCGTGCATCTTCAAACGCGCGATGGGGTTGCGAATCTGCTAGTGCTGTGTGGGATTGAGGTGTTCTCATCAGCGTGCTCCTTGCCTTGGTTGGGTGGGTCCTTCCACCTTCACGGGTGCCGGCGGCGGGCACATCAACCTGGAAGCCTGATCTGTCTTGGCCGTTGGCACAGTCGTGCCCTTGTGCTTTCGGCTGATACATCGAGCTCGTGGGCTGCCTAGGCTGACCGCATGGCCACCGACGCTCTCCGCTCACTGTGGTCCGAACCTCGACCTACGAATGCCCCGGACCGGGGCGCGGGGGACTGGGCCTTGGTCGCAGCACTGGCCTGTTGGTCCGTGGTGGAAGCGGTGCTTGGGCAGGACCTGGCGCCACGCCCTCTGCAGCTGCTCGCCGTGCTCGCGGTCCTGGGCCCCCTGCTGTGGCGACGCGAGCGTCCGCTCGTCGCGGTCGCGGTCTCCTTCGGCACCTTGACGATCATCGACACCGTCAGAACCCTCACCGGGGCACAAGGGGCCCTATTGGCAAGCACCTCCGCAGTACTGATCCTTACCTACGCCCTGTTCCGGTGGGGCTCGGGCAGGGAAGCCGCGACCGGCCTCGGCGTCATCCTGATCTGGCTGCCCGTCACCCTCGTCGCCGACCACACCAGCTTTGCGGAGAAGGTCGCAGGGTACGCGGTCTTCTTGTTCACCGCCGCACTCGGCGCCGCGATCCGCTACCGGGCCAAGATCCGCGTCCGCGACATCGATCAAGCCAAGGCCCGCGAACGTGAGCAACTCGCTCGTGAGCTCCACGACACCGTCGCCCACCACGTGTCGGGCATCGCCATCCAGGCCCAAGCAGGACGCGCCATCGCGGCCACCGACCCGCAGCGTGCTACCGAGGCCCTGGCCACCATCGAAGGAGCAGCGACCCAAACGCTGACCGAGCTGCGCGCCATCGTCGGCGTGCTCCGCGGCTCCCAGGACACCGACCTCGCACCGCAGTCCGGCGTGGCCGAGGTCGAGCAGCTCGCCACCGATGGCCCGACGCGTCCCCGAGTTACGGTGGTGCTCGTCGACGAGTTCAACGACCTCAGCCCGGCAGTCGGGGCCGCGATCTACCGCCTCGCTCAGGAGTCCATCACCAACGCCAGGCGGCACGCCCGCCACGCGACGTGCATCACCGTGGCCGTCACGGGTGACGCCGACCGGGTCCGGCTGACCATCGACGACGACGGTTCCTCGCCCGCTGGTGGCCGCGCCCCAGCGGGCTATGGCCTGGTAGGCATGCGCGAGCGCGTCACGCTTCTCGGCGGCACGTTCCACGCAGGCCCCACTGCGGATCGGGGCTGGCGGGTCGAAGCCGACCTGCCCCGAACCGGGGTGTCACGATGAGCATCAGGGTCCTCATCGCCGACGACCAACCGATCGTGCGCAGCGGTCTGACGATGCTGCTCGACGCCCAGCCCGACATCGACGTGGTCGGCGCGGCCGCCGACGGGCGCGAGGCAGTCGCCCTAGCACTCCAGCTGCGTCCCGATGTGGGACTGTTCGACATCCGAATGCCGCTACTGGACGGCATAGAAGCAACCCGACGACTCGCCGGTCCCGACGTCGCCCACCCCCTGCCGATCGTGGTCATTACCACCTTCGACCTCGACGAATACGTCCACGGAGCGCTCAAGGCCGGTGCCCGCGGCTTCCTGCTCAAGGACGCTGGACCCGCCCTGCTGACCCAAGCCATCCACGCCGCCGCCGAGGGAGACGCACTGATCGCCCCCAGCATCACCGTCCGCCTGCTCGCAACGTTCGCCCACGCAAAGACCTCACCACCGGGGCAGCCGATAGAACCTCTCACCGCCCGCGAAGAACAAGTGCTCCTCCTGGTAGCTCACGGTAGGACCAACAGCGAGGTCGCCGCCGACCTTTACATCAGCGCCAGCACCGTCAAAGCCCACCTGGCCAGCCTCATGCGAAAACTCGGCGCGCGAAACCGCGTCGAGGTCGCCATGTGGGCCTACGAGACCGGCCGCATCTGAACCCGCCAAGCACCCACCGCCGTCTGCTGCAGCGGCCGACAGCGTCACAATGTCGACATGTACTTCTAGAAGGGTGCCCCACGGGCCGATGACGGGGGACTGTCGCGGCAACGGTGTAAGAGGCGGTTTCATTTTCAGTGGTTCTCTGCCGCTGGCATGCGGTCGGCGAAGGTGATGGCGAACGCGTTCAGTGCTGGTTTCCACCGTACGGCCCATTTG
>JBAUJO010000191.1:0-12850 GCA_049683875.1 Ornithinimicrobium sp. | reverse complement strand
GGCCTGAAGAGTCTTCAGGCCCGCCCCCGTCTGTGATGCACGAGTCCGCGCCGTCGGCGCGGCGCCCAGTTTCAGACCTGCTGGCTCTCACCTGCGTTGGCGTCCGCGTCTGCCGAGCCGTTCGAGCCGCCGCGGTTGCGACCACCACGGCGTCGGCGGTTGCGGCGCGGGCGGCTCTGCGTCGAGTCGCTTCCGTCTCCGTCGCCTTCGGGGTTGTCGGTACCACTCATCGCCTCCGCGGCCTCGGCAGCGTCGCCGGGCACGATGACCTGGACCGGCTCGTCGGCCGGCTCATCGGTCTGTGTGGTCACCGGCTCGGGAGCCGATGGCGCGCTGGCCTGCGGCGCAGGAGCCGACGGCGCGCCGCCGTTGTCCTCGGCCACGACCGCGCCCAGCGACAGCTTGCCTCGCGGGTCGACTTCTTTGAGCTCGACCTGCACTTTCTGCCCGACCGAGAGCACGTCCTCGACAGCGTCGATGCGCTTGCCGCCGACGAGCTTGCGGATCTCGGAGATGTGCAGCAGGCCGTCCTTGCCCGGGGTCAGCGACACGAACGCACCGAACGTCGTGGTCTTGACCACAGTGCCCAGGAAGCGCTCGCCGACCTCCGGCATCGTCGGGTTGGCGATGGCGTTGACGGCGTTGCGCGCCGCCTCCGCCGAGGGCCCGTCGACGGCACCGATGTACACGGTCCCGTCGTCCTCGATCGCGATGTCGGCTCCGGTGTCCTCCTGGATCTGCTTGATCATCTTGCCCTTCGGGCCGATGACCTCGCCGATCTTGTCGACGGGCACCTTGACGCTGATGACGCGAGGAGCGTAGGGGCTCATCTCGTCCGGAGCGTCGATGGCCTCGAGCATGACGTCAAGGATGTGCAGGCGAGCGTCGCGGGCCTGCGTGAGCGCGCCACCGAGCACCGAAGCGGGGATGCCGTCGAGCTTGGTGTCGAGCTGGATGGCCGTGACGAACTCCTTGGTGCCGGCGACCTTGAAGTCCATGTCGCCGAAGGCGTCCTCGGCGCCGAGGATGTCGGTCAGGGCCGCGTAGGCGGTTTCGGTCTCACCGGAGTCGTTCTCGATCTCCGCGGAGACCAGACCCATGGCGATTCCCGCGACCGGAGCGCGTAGCGGCACCCCAGCGTTCCACAGCGACATCGTGGACGCACAGACCGAGCCCATCGAGGTCGACCCGTTGGAGCTGAGTGCCTCAGAGACCTGACGGATCGCGTAGGGGAACTCTTCGCGCGTCGGCAGCACGGGCATCAGTGCGCGCTCTGCGAGAGCACCGTGACCGATCTCGCGGCGCTTCGGCGAACCGACGCGGCCAGTCTCACCGGTGCTGTAGGGCGGGAAGTTGTAGTTGTGCATGTAGCGCTTGCGCGACACCGGAGAGAGGGTGTCCAGCATCTGCTCCATGCGCAGCATGTTCAGCGTGGTGACACCCATGATCTGGGTCTCACCGCGCTCGAAGATCGCCGAGCCGTGAGCACGCGGGATGACCTCGACCTCGGCGGACAGGGCGCGGATGTCGGCCAAGCCACGGCCGTCGATACGCACGTTGTCGCGCAGGATGCGCTGGCGGATGAGCTTCTTCTGCACGGCGCGGTACGCCGCGGAGAGCTCCTTCTCGCGTCCGGCGAACTCGCCGGCTGCATCCTCGGAGCCGGCCAGCGACTCCATCATCGACTTCTTGATCTCGTCGATCGTGTCCTCGCGCTCGGCCTTGCCACCAGTCTGCAGGGCGGAGGTGAGCGAGTCGCTGACCTGTCCCTCGACCGCGGCCACGGCGTCGTCCTGGTAGTCCAGGAAGCGAGGGAAGTCTCTCGTCTCCTTGGCGGCGCTGCCGGCCAGCTCGGCCTGCGCGGCGCACAGCACGGCGATGAACTTCTTGGAGGCCTCCAGGCCCTCGGCGACGACCTCTTCGGTCGGCGCCTGCTGACCCATCGTGTTGACGAGGTCCCAGGTCGCTTCGGTGGCTTCGGCCTCGACCATCATGATCGCGACATCTGGGACGACATCGCCGTTGCCATCCGTTTGCTCCCCCACCATGCGGCCGGCTACGACCATGTCGAAGGTGGAACGCGCAGCGTCACTGAAGTTCGGAAAGGCCACCCACTGGCCATCGATCAGCGACATGCGGGTGGCGCCGATGGGGCCACTGAACGGCAGTCCGGAGATCTGGGTCGACGCGGACGCGGCGTTGATGGCCACGACGTCGTACTGATGGTCGGGGTCCAGCGACAGGACCGAGATGACGACCTGCACCTCGTTTCGCAGGCCGGAGACGAAGCTCGGGCGCAACGGACGGTCGATGAGCCGACAGGTCAGGATGGCCTCGGTGGAGGGCCGTCCCTCGCGGCGGAAGAAGCTGCCGGGGATCTTGCCCACGGCGTACATGCGCTCCTCGACGTCCACCGTCAGAGGGAAGAAGTCGAAGTGGTCCTTGGGGTGCTTGCCCGCCGTGGTGGTGGACAGCAGCATGGTGTCGTCGTCGAGGTAGGCCGTGACGGAGCCGGCGGCCTGTGCGGCCAGCCGTCCGGTCTCGAAGCGGACGGTGCGGGTGCCGAAGGAGCCGTTGTCGATAACGGCTTCGGCGGCGGTGATCTCTGGACCCTCCATCGGGTCCTCCTATCTGTTGTGCTCAGCGCGGGGCATCGTCGTTGTGCCCGGCTGTTCTCACACGTCGATGTGGACGCCAGTGGCGTCGGTCGACAGGCACGTCGAAGCGACCCCCGTGATGATGGCCATCATCGGGAGTCGCTCGTCGGTGTGGTTCTCAGCGGCGTAGGCCAAGTCGCTTGATCAGCGACCGGTAACGCTCGATGTCGGTGTCGGCCAGGTAGCGCAGCAGTCGCTTGCGCTTGCCGACCAGCAGCAGCAGACCACGACGGCTGTGGTGGTCGTGCTTGTGCTGCCGGGAGTGCTCGGTGAGGTCGCGGATACGCTGGGTCAACAGCGCCACCTGCACCTCGGGAGAGCCGGTGTCGCCCTCGGTCGTGCCGTACTCATCCATGATCTGCTTTTTCACAGCAACATCCAGCCCCACGGGCAGCTCCCTTGATCTCGTTGCGCGGTGCACCTGGGCAGTTCCACCAGGGCTCTATCGAATCCGCGGCCGTTATACGGCAGCCCCAATCTATCAGCGCACTCTCCTGCCCCCTAATCCCCGCCCCCCACTTTCGCCACCCCCAGCCCCGTACCGCCACCTCAGGCCTCGAGCTCGGGGCTCGAGGTCGAGTTCGGGGCTGGGGGTGCAGGATCATGGCCACCATGGAGAACTTCAACGAAGACTGGGGCAGCGCCTTGTGCGTCGCCGCCCACCCGGATGACCTGGAATACGGCCTCGCCGCCGGAGTCGCACGGTGGACAGCGCAGGGCAAGAGCGTGACCTACCTGCTGGCTACCAGCGGCGAGGCGGGTATCGACGCGATCCCGCCGGTGGAGGCCGGGCCCCTGCGAGAGCAGGAGGAGCGAGATGGCGCCGCCCGGGTCGGGGTGGAGGTCGTCGACTTCCTCGGTATGCCGGACGGCGGCCTCGAGTACGGCCCCGCACTGCGCCGGGCCATCGCCTCCCAGATCCGTCTGCGCCAACCGGACGTGGTCTTCTCGCTGACTCATCGGGAGCGCTTCGCCGGCGGTGGCACCAACCAGGCCGACCACCGCCACCTTGGCCTGGCCACCCTGGATGCCTCGGCCGACGCCGGCAACCGCTGGATCTACCCCGAGCTCGAGGGCCAGGGGCTGCAGCCGTGGTCCGGAGTCACGCAGGTCTGCTTCGCCGGGTCCGCCGAGCCCACGCATACGGTCGACGTGAGCGACACCTTCGACGACGCGGTGGCCTCACTCGAGGCGCACGAGCAGTATCTGCAGGGCCTAGGGTCGAGCTATCCCACCCCGCGCGAGCTGCTGCAGAACATCCTGGGATCGCGGGTCCACGACGATCTGGGTGACTACACACTGGCGCTCGAGGTCTTCCAGCGCTGAGGCGCAGCGGGGAGCGCGATCAGGTCCGCCGCTGACAGTTCGCGCACCAGAACAGGTTGCGCCCGGCCACCACCGCGGTGCGCACGACCGACCCGCAGCGAGGGCACGGTTGGCCCTGCCGCTTGTAGACCGCGTAGCGGCGTCGCCCCGGGCGCACGGGCACACCGCGGGCCTGTTGCTCCAGGACGGCATCGACCTGCGCCTGGTCGGTGACGATGCGCCCACTCGCGACCCCCAGTGGCATCAAGGTGACCAGGTCGTCCCAGATCGCCACCCAGGTACGTCGCTTGATGCGCGAGCCAGCGAACATCGGGCCCACGCGATGACGGAAGAGCACCTCGCTGCGGTAGACGTTGCCCACCCCGGCCAGCACCTTCTGGTCCATCAGCAGCTCGGCGATGCTGCGCCGCGACCGGTGGAGCATCGCCCACGCCCGGTCCGGGTCGGCCTCGGCCGGTCGCAGCGGGTCCGGGCCTTGGCGGGCGATGACGGTCGCCACGTCCTCGGGGGTGACCACGGCGCAGATGATCGGGCCTCGCAGGTCGGCGACATGCGCCTGGGTCTCCAGCCGGAGCCGCACCTGACCGCGCACCGGCGGCACCGGGGAGCCGGGCTCGAGCGCCGCGACGGTGAACTTGCCGATCAGCCCCAAGTGCACGTGTAGACGCCGGTCGCCGGCGAAGTCGACGAACAGGTGCTTGCCCCAGGCGTCGGCCTTCTCGACGTGCTGCCCGTCCAGCAGCGCGGCGCCGTCGGCGAAGCGGAGCTGGGGGCTGCTGGCCATCGGCCTGGTGCTGACGAAAGCGTGACCGAGGTCGCGGGCCAGCTTGTGGATGGTGTGGCCTTCGGGCATGCGCCCATCCTGCCTGGCCTCGCCCCGGCCCGACGCGCGACCGCCAAGCCCGACCGCCTGCCCGCCTGCCCGGACGTCGGGCCTAGCCGGTGTTGCGCAGCCCGGCTGAGACCCCGTTCACCGTGATGAGCAGCGCCCGCTGCAGCTGGTCACGCTCGGTGGCCTCGGAGCGGCCATTCGGGCGAAGACCCGACTCCTCACCGTCGGAGGGACCATTCTCGCCAGAGTCCTCGTCCTGCGCCCGCAACCGGCGCAGCAGCTCGACCTGCAGGTAGGAGATCGGGTCGAGGTACTGGTCGCGCACGGCCAGCGACCGCTCCAGCGTCGGCTGGTCGGCCAACACGCTCTCCTGACCGGTGAGCAGCTGAAGCTCGCTGACCGTCAGGTCGAACTCCTCACGGATCGTGTCGAAGATGTGCTGCAGCTCGGTCGGAACCAGGGTGCGCACGTAGTGTGCCGCGATGTCGAGGTCGGTCTTGGCGACCGTCATCTCTACGTTGGAGATCACGGCACCGAAGAAGGGCCAGTGCTCCAGCATGCCCTTCAGCAGGTCGGCGTGGCCGGCCTCGCGTGCCGCCTTCAGCCCCGAGCCGACCCCGAACCAGCCGGGGACAATCTGCCGCGTCTGAGTCCACCCGAAGACCCACGGGATGGCCCGCAACCCTTCGAGTCCCTGGCCGGTGTCGGGCCGCTTGCTCGGTCGGGACCCGATGTTCAGCGCGCCGAGCTGGTCGACCGGGGTCGCCGCTACGAAGTAGGCGGGCAGGTCCTCGGTGTCGATGAGCTCGCGGTACCGCTCGTATGCCGAGTCGCTGACCAGGTCCATGACCTCATCCCAGCGTGCGATCTGCTCGGCGCTGGACCAGGCCTGCTGGTGCAGCGCGCTACCGCGCAGCACCGCCGCCATCGACAGCTCGAGGTTCTCCCGGGCCAGGGCCGGCAGGGAGTACTTGTCGGAGATGACCTCACCCTGCTCGGTGAACTTGATCTCACCCTCGAGCACCCCGGGCGGCTGGGCCATGATGGCCTCGTAGGTCGGTCCGCCTCCGCGCCCCACCGACCCGCCGCGGCCGTGGAACAGTCGCAGCCGCACGCCGTGCCGGGCCGCGACGTCGCGCAACGCGCGCTGGGCCTGGTGGATGCCCCACTGGCTGGTGAGCACCCCGGCCTGTTTGTTCGAGTCGGAGTACCCCAACATCACCTCCTGCACATCACCGCGCAGGCGCACCAGGTCGCGGTATGCCGGGTCGCTGAGCAAGCGGTCGACCAGCTGAGCTGAGCCCCGCAGCTCGTCGATGGTCTCCAGCAGCGGAGCGAAGCCGATCCGCGCGAACGCGCCGTGGCCGTCGGGCCCGGGATGCAGCGCGACCAAGCCGGCCTCCCGGGCCAGCACCGCCGCGGCGAGGATGTCGTCCGGGCCCTGGGTCATCGAGACGATGTAGGTCTCGATGACCTCGGGGCCGTAGGTGTCCAGCGCATGCCGGATCTCGTCGAAGACGGCCAGCGTCTTGGGCCGGGCGGCCGCAGGGGTCAACAAGGGGCGCCGAGAGGCGAGCTCTGCCGCCAGCACAGTGGTGCGAGCGGTCTTGTCGAGCTCGCCGTAGGGCGTGTCGAGGTGACCCGCGGCATCCATCGCCTCGGCAAGGAACTCGTGGTGCTTCTCAGCGTGCTCGCGCACGTCGAGCGTCGCCAGGTGCAGCCCGACCCCCGCCAGGGTCTGCATCGCGCGGGCCAGCTTGCCGTCGGCGACGAGCTCACCACCGTGGTCACGCAGCGAGTCCCCGACCAGCCTCAGGTCCCCCAGCAACTCCTGGGTGCGGGCGTAGTCCCGACCCGGCTCGTGCGCCGAGCCGGCCTTGACCCGGCGGCGGGTGTTGAGCAGCTTGGCCTTCACGCAGGTCAGCTTGAGCCGGTAGGGCTCCGCGGCGTTCAGCTCCTTCACCCGCGGGTCCAGCCCGGGCAGGTTGTCCAGGTCGTTCTCCAACGACGTGCGCAGCTCGGAGGAGACCTCGACGATGACGGTCGAGCTGGAGATCTGCGAGATCAGGACGTCGACCAGGGAGAGGGCGACGCGGGTGGCGTGATCCTGGTGCAGCCGCAGAATCTCCGCGGTGACCTCGGGGGTGACGAAGGGGTTGCCGTCGCGGTCCCCGCCGATCCAGGAGCCGAAGCGCACCGGGGGCGAGGCCGGGTCCATCGTCACGCCGTGCTCGGCCAGCAGGTCGGCGAGCCGACCGAGCAGCTCGGGCATGGTGGTGGTGAGCACCTCGTCGAGGTAGTACATGGCGTTGCGCGCCTCGTCCATCGGCGTGGGCCGGTTGGCACGCAGCTCGTCGGTCTGCCAGATGAGGTCCACGTACTCGGCGAGGGCCCGGTCCTGGCGGCGGCGGGCGATCGTGTCCGGCTCGGTCGAGCGGGCCAGCTCGTCGCACAGGTGACGGATCTTGGTCAGGATGGACCGGCGGCTGGCCTCGGTGGGGTGGGCGGTGAAGACCGGGCGGACGTCGAGCTCGCCGACGACCTCGGCCAGCCGCTCCGTCCCGCTGGTCTCCACGATGTCGTTGACCGTGCTGGCCAGCCAGCCGCTGGACTCCGCACGCTCGGACAGCGAGCGCACCCGGTGGACCTGCTCGGCCGCGTTGGCCAGATGGAAGTATGCGGCGAAGGCGCGGACGAGGTCGGTCGCCGTCGACAGTGGCAGCTCGGCCAGCACCTCGCGCACCCGCGCGGCCGCATCCCGGTCGCCTGACTTGCTCTCCTTGGTCTGCACGCGCACGTGCTCGACCTGGTCCAGCAGCTCCTGGCCGTGATGTCGCACCAGGGACTGGCCGAGCAGGGTGGACACGCGGCGAACGTCGGCACGCAGCTCAGGGCTGATGGGGTCATGACTCACGGGAGGAGACTATCCAGACTGATGTTTCACTGTCGTTGCTCGCCGGGTGGAAGGTCGCGCAGCGTCTCCCAGATCTCGCGTGCGGCGGGGGCGGCGACCTCGCCGCCGATGCCTCCCTCCTCGACCAGGACGACCACGACGTACTCGGGCTTCGGCGCGGGCCCGTAGGAGACGTACCAGGCCGTCGAGCGGGCGCCGAGCGCCTCGGCCGATCCGGTCTTTCCCGCGACCGGGTAGCTATCCAGGTCGAAGCCGGCGAAGGCCGAGGCTCCCGTGCCGTTGGCGTTGACCCCGAGTAGTCCTCTGCGTACGACCTGCAGAGCCCGCTCGTCCCAGAAGACAGTGCCACGGGGTTCGGCGGCGAACTCCTGCACGGCGGTGCCGTCGGTGCGCTGGGTGCCGGCGGCCAGCTGCGGCGTCCACAGGGTGCCGCCGTTGGCGACGGCGGCGTAGGCGGTGCCCAGCTGCAACGGGGTGACGGCGAGATCGCCTTGGCCGATCGCGAAGTTCACCGCGTCGCCCGCGCGGTACTGCCATCCGTCGGCGCAGTTCTCCCTCGCCGACCGTCGCAAGAAGGCCCGTCGAGAGGGGTCCTTCACCTCGGGGTAGCCACTCTCGGCCCGGGCACAGATCTGGTCGCGGGTGGCGCGCCACTGCTCTCGCTTGGTCTGGCGCCCGGGAACGGTGCCGGCCACCTCGCCGGGCAGGTCGATGTCCGTGCGGCGCCCGAACCCGGCGTCCTCGGCCAGCAGGATGTAGGGGTCGCGCAGGTCACGCTGGGCCGACAGTCCCCCCAGGTCCTTCCAGGTGTCGAAGGCCCAGCGGTAGAACACGGTGTCGCAGGAGACCTCGAGGATGCGCTGCAGGTCGAGCCGGCCGTAGGCACGAGACTCGAAGTTGGTGAAGCGCGTGCCGGCGATACTGACGGCTCCGGGGCAGGCGTACTCTCGCGAAGGGTCGACCCCGGAGGCCAGCGCGGCCTGCAGCGAGAACGCCTTGAAGGTCGAGGCGGGCGGATAGGTCTCGCCGAGGAGCCGGTTGACCAGCGGCTCGCCTCCGCTGGGGTCGACGAGGTCGTCGTAGTCGCTCTGGGCGATACCGGCGGTCCAGATCGCGGGATCGTAGGTCGGCCAGCTGGCGGCGGCGACCACCGCCCCGCTGTCGACCCGCATCACCAGCCCGGCGGCGGCTCGAGCCGGGCGGCCCGCAGCCCTGGCCTGGCGCACGGCTGATCGCAGCACGGACTCGGTGCGCGCTTGGACCTCCGCGTCGATATGGGTGCGCAGATCCCGACCCGGCACCGCCGGCTGCTGGCTGATCTGACCCGTGACGATGCCCCGGGGGTCGACCGACAGCAGGGTGCGCTGCGGCTGCCCGCGCAGGTCGGTGTCGTAGGTGGCTTCCAGGCCCGCTCGCCCGACGAGGTCCTCAGGCGCCAACGGCGGGTCGGCGCCGTCCACCTCATCCTGGCTGGGACGTCCGAGGTAGCCGAGGAGGTGAGCGGCGTTGACGTCCTCGGCGGGATAGTCGCGTACGGGCCACGACTGGACGGCCACCCCCGGGTAGTCCTCCGGTCGTTCCACCAATGACAGCGCGTCCACCGGGGCTACGTCGCGGGCGATCACGACCGGCTGGAACGGCGAGCCGCTGAAGCAGCCGGGTGCGGCCGGTGCACCCTCGGTGCCACAGACCCGCGTCCGGCCCCAGACGACCTCCGGGTCGAGCCCGAGGTTCCGTGCCACCCCGGCCAACAGCCCTCGACCCTCGTCGGTGGCCTCTGCGAGCACGGTGGGGTCGACCGTGACCACCGTGCTGGCGGCGTTCGCCGCGAGCGGGTCACCGGCGGCGTCCAGGATACGCCCGCGCAGGGCGGGTTCGAGGACCTCACGCGTGTTCGCCTCGCCGGCCTGACGGGTCAGGTCCGCCTGTTCGACCACCTGCCACTGCACCAACCGGGCGATGAGGATGCCGCCCAGGGCCACCACCACCGCTATCAGCGCCCAGGTGGGGCCGATGCTGACGTTGCGTCGCCCCCGGTGGGGCGCTCGGCTCATGCCCACCGGTGCACCGCCAGCCACCGCTCCACGGCGGTGACCGGAGGAAGCAGGAACACCGCGACGAGCAGGGTCGTCAGCCACGTCCACCAGAGGTCTGCGAGGTCGGCGTCGCCGAACCCGGCTGCGGCACCGACCCCGCGCACCGTCACCACGCTCAGGCAGGCGAGCGCGACCGCTGCCAACGGGGCCACCGGAAGCGCCACCGGGGAGGCAGCGACGTACTGGCGGCTCATCCCCACCAGGGCGCCGACCCCGGCGTACACCAGCGCGGTGGCACCGAGCGGCTCTGCCCCCGGAGGAACGACGTCCAGCAACCACCCTCCGCCCAGTCCCATACCGGCCCCGACCCATGGCCCCCTCAGCAGCGCGGCCCCGCTCACCACGATCAACACGAGGTCCGGCGGACCGGGCAGCGCGCCGGGCGCGAGTGACATCGCCAGCGCGGCCAGGACGAGCATCACCGTCCGCACGGCGAGGCCCGGCAGAGGCGTCACGACCCTTGTCCAGGGGTCAGCACCACAACCGCGTCGAGCCGGTCGGTGTCCACCGACGCTTCCACGACGGCGGTATCGGCCAGCTGGCCACGGTCGGGGTCCACCGCGGTCACGGTGCCGACCTCGATGCCGGCGGTGTATGGCGAGTCGCCGGGGCTGCCCAGCGTGGTGACGATGTCGCCCACCCTGATCGGCGAGTCTCCGATAGCCGTCAGCGTGAGCTCGTCCGCGCCGCGGCGCGGGACAGCAGCCGGTGGCGTTGCCGAGAGGGTGCCCAGTGCGCTGTCGTCGTCGCGCCCCCCGAAGCGGACGCCCACCACCACGTCCGGGTCGCCCAGCACCAGCACCTGGGCACTCGACTCGTCCGCGCGCAGCACCCGCCCGACCAGCCCGTCGGCGTTGAGGACGGTGCCGTCGGGACGCACGCCATCGCGCCGACCCACGTCGATGGTGACCACTCGCGCGCCGGCCGGGGAGGTCTGTGGCGCAGCGGCGATCACCCGGGCCGCGACGGCCCGTATGTGAGCAGCCCCGGGCGGGACCAGCTCATCAGCGGCGGCGGTCGCCTCCTGCTGCTCCCGTAGACGGTCCACCTCCACCGCCAGGCGGTCCCGCTCGGACTCGGCACGGTCCAGGTCGTCTGCACCCCACCCGCGGACACCTTCCTGCACCGGGGTGAACACCGCCGCCGCGGCGGAGCGGACCGGCTCGGTCCACGAGGGCCGCGCGAGGTCGAGCACGAGGATGACGGCCGTCACAGCGATCAGCACCACGAGCTTCTTCACGGCCCCGCCCTCACCACGTCGGGGCGGTGACCAGCACGCGCTGCAGGGCCGAGAAGTCGTCGATGCACGCCCCGGCGCCGCGGATCACCGCCTGCCGAGGCTCCGGCACGACCCGCACCTCCAGGCCGAGGTCGCGCTGGAGCCTGCGGTCGAGCCCCTGCAGCAGGGCACCGCCTCCGGTCAGCACAGCTCCCCCGTCCAGCAGGTCCCCTGACAGCTCCGGAGGGCAGACATCCAGCACGGCGAGCACCGCACTGGTGATGTCCGCGACCACAGGCTCGATGATCTCGCTGACCTCCTCGGAGGACAGCGTGATCGTGCGTGGCAACCCGGTGCTGAGGTCGCGACCCCGGACCCGGGTGGACAGGGGCATCTCCAGCGGCACGGCCGCACCCACCGCATGCTTGATGGCCAACGCGCTGCGCTCACCCAGCAGCAGGTCGTGCCGTTGGCGCACCCCGGCCACGATGGCTTCGTCGATCTCGGTGCCGGCGGTGCGCACGCTGCGCGCGTTGACGACGCCCCCGAGGCTGATGATGGCGATGTCGGTGGTGCCGCCGCCGATGTCGATGACCATGGATGCCGACGCATCGTGCACCGGCAGGCCGGCGCCGATGGCCGCAGCCACCGCCTCCTCCAACACGAACACCTGACGAGCGCCGCAGTGGATCGCTGCGTTCTCCACCGTCGTGCGCTCAACGGCGGTGACGGCGCTGGGCACGCAGACCAGCATGCGGGGGCGCAGCAGCCGCGAGGGGCTGACCCGCTCCACGAAGGTCCGCAACATCGCCTCGGTGATGTCGGCGTCGGTGATCACGCCGTCACTGAGAGGCTGTCGCGTCCGCACGGACGAGGGTGTGCGGCCCACCATCTCCAGAGCCGGCGCTCCGGCCGCGACCAGGCTGCCGCTCTGGGCCTCCACGGCGACGACCGTGGGCTCGTCCAGCACGATCCCCCGCCCCTGCTGGTGCACCAGGGTCGAGGCGGTACCGAGGTCGATGGCCAGGTCGCGGCCGAACAACGGCGACCCTGCTCCGAACCTCACCCGCCGATCGTAGCCACCGGCGCGGATGGTGCCGTCATGAACGAACCCGTACCTGGCCGGGCACCGGCACCATCACCCGACCGAGCGCGGTCGTCGCGCAGGTGATGCGCTCGGCGGTGCGAACATGCTCGGTCACCGGCACCGTCAGCCGCGTCGCGCCCGAGGACAGGTCCACCAGGTGCTGTGTCCCCGTGGACTGCACCCCCTCCAGCACGAACGCACCCCAGGCCACTGTGGGCATCTCACGGTGTGCGGCGAGCAACGCCGCCTGGGCCGGGCGCGACCAGCCGGTGTGCCCGCGCAGGTATGCCGTGTCGGGTGCACCGTCGTGATGGCGTTGCACGACCTCGCACGCCGTGCTCGGGTCCAGGCCGCCGTAGCACGCGCCGTCCGGCAGCACGATCAGGTTGGCCGCGAACCGGTCACCGCCGGTGTGTGAGCACTCCCACGTCGCCTGCGGCCACCGTTCCTGCAGCGCCGCCGCCACTGGGCGACCGCGAGTCGCACAACAGACATCGTGTCGGCCATGGGCACAGACGAGGAGCAGCTCGGGGTCAGTGCCTCTCGCCTCGTCGGCGCCGGCATCGGGGGCAGGGTCGGGAGCCGCATTGGTGGCCGCGCGCTCCGCCGCGGCCTGCCGACCGAGAAGCCGACCCGGCTCCATCAGGTCCTGCGGGTCGCTCCAGGTCCCCCACGTGGTCACGCGCCCGGAGGCCGCGCGCGGGTCGTCCACCACGCAC
>JBAUJO010000190.1:0-12496 GCA_049683875.1 Ornithinimicrobium sp. | reverse complement strand
CAGCTGCATGAGGCCGACCTGGTCTCGGTACTGCGCGACCTGCCACAGCCGCTCCTCGGCGTGTGCCTGGGGATGCAGCTGCTCTTCGAAGGCAGCGACGAGGACGGCGGGGTCTCCTGCCTGGGGTTGCTCCCGGGGCGCGTGGAGGCCATCACGGCCTCCGACGAGGTGCGCGTGCCGCACATGGGCTGGAATACTCTGAGCCTGATCTGCCCAGACCCCATCATCCGTGGCCTCGGCGACGGGGATCGAGCGTATTTCGTGCACAGCTACGCAGCACCGGTCGGCGTCCACACGCTGGCCAGCACCCGCCACGGCCGGGACTACGCGGCGGTGGTCCGCTTCGGCAACCGGTGGGGGTGCCAGTTCCACCCCGAGCGGTCCGCCGAGGTGGGCGCGAAGGTCCTGGCCAACTTCGTATCGGGGCCCGACGATGAGTGAGTTCAGCGTCTACCCGGCCCTCGACATCCGCGCCGGTGGGGTGGTGCGGCTGCACAAGGGCGACTACGACCGCGAGACCCGGTATGCCGGCGACCCCGTTGCCATGGCTCAGGACTACGCCCGGGCCGGGGCGCGTTGGCTGCACCTCGTTGACCTCGACGCCGCCCGTGCCGGGGGGTACACCCTGGTCTCGGTGCTGGAGGAGATCGTCACCAGCACTGGCCTGCAGGTGCAGACCGGTGGTGGGGTGCGGTCCGCGGACGACGTGCAGCGTCTGGTCGACGCGGGCGCCGCGCGCGTGGTCATCGGGTCGATGGCGGTGCGTGAGCCGGACACGGTCCTGGCCTGGCTGGACCGGTTCGGACCGGAGCAGATCACCGTCGCGCTGGACACCCGGACCTCCGAGGACGGAGTCTGGCAGCTGCCGGTCTCGGGGTGGACGTCGGTGGCCGAGACCGACCTGCCCACGATGCTGCACCAGTACGCCGCGTCGGGGCTGAAGCACGTCCTGTGCACCGACATCAGCCGTGACGGCACGCTCGGGGGCCCCAACCTGCACCTCTACACCTTCATGACCCGTTCCAGCCCGGGGTTGGCCGTCCAGGCTTCGGGCGGGATGCGGGACGTCGCCGATGTGCGCAGTGCCCAGAAGACCGGCTGCGCCGGCGCAATCCTGGGCCGGGCGTTGCTCGAGGGGCGGATGAGCGTGGGGGACGCCGTGGCGGAGGAACACCCATGAGCCTGGCGCGGCGGGTCATCCCCTGCCTGGACGTACGCGAGGGCCGGGTGGTCAAGGGCACCAGGTTCCGCGACCACGTCGATATGGGCGACATCGTCGAGCTGGCCCAGCGCTACCGCAGCGAAGGTGCGGACGAGCTGGTGTTCTACGACATCACCGCCAGCCCCGAACGGCGGCGGGTGGACGTCGAGTGGGTCAGCCGGGTCGCACGCCAGATCGACATCCCCTTCTGTGTCGCGGGCGGTATCCGCTCGGTCGCGGACGCTCGCGCGGTGCTGCACGCCGGGGCGGACAAGATCTCGGTCAACACCCCGGCCACCCAACGTCCGGGCCTCATCGCCGAGCTGGCGACCGCGTTCGGGGTCCAGTGCGTCGTGGTCGGCGTCGACAGCCTGCGCGACGACGACGGACAGTGGCGGATCAGGCAGCTCACCGGAAACCCCGACGCGACCACCGCTCTGCAGACCACCACCCTGGAGTGGGTGGTGCAGGTGCAGCAGCTCGGGGCAGGGGAAGTCGTCCTGAACTGTATGGGCAGCGATGGCGTGCGAGCCGGCTACGACATCGAGCAGCTGGCCGCCGTGCGCCGGGTGTGTCAGGTTCCGTTGATCGCCTCGGGGGGAGCCGGGCACGCCGGGCACTTCGCGGAGGTCTTCGCGCAGGCGGACGTGGACGGGGCGTTGGCGGCGAGCGTGTTCCACTCCGGGGCCGTGCCGATCCCAGCCCTGAAGCAGGCGCTGGCCGACGGCGGCGAGGTCATGCGGCTCGGCCCGGGGGAAGCGGCATGAGCGGCACGCTGCCCCTGACCCTCGTGGGCGGACACGGGGTGGAGGACCTGGCGTTCGACAAGGGTGGCGGACTCGTCCCGGCCGTGGTGCAGCACGCCGAGACCGGGGTGGTGCTCATGGTGGGCTTCTGCGACGAGGCTGCCGTGCGCTCGACCCTGCTCACCGGGTTGGCGACCTTCTACAGCCGTGGCCGTGGGCGGCAGTGGGTCAAGGGCGAGAGCAGTGGCAACACCCTCACCGTGGTGCAGGCCGCGGTCGACTGTGACGCCGACACGCTGCTGCTGCGGTGCCTTCCGGCCGGACCGACCTGTCACACCGGCGAGGTGAGCTGCTTCTCGGGGGCCGACGGGGCGGTTGGGCGGTTCCTGCCCGAGCTCGACGAGCTGGTGCGCGAGCGGGCTGCGGAGCGGCCGTCGGGCTCCTACACCACGTCCCTGCTGGACGCCGGGGTACGGCGGATGGCGCAGAAGGTGGGTGAGGAGGGCGTGGAGACCGCGTTGGCCGCTGTCGTCGAGAACGACGACGCCCTGCTGGGTGAGTCCGCCGACCTTCTCTTCCACCTGCTCGTGCTGCTGCACAGTAGGGGCCTGGGGCTGTCGGAGGTGGACCAGGTGCTTCGCTCCCGTCACCGGGCCTGAGCAGACCCGTCGTCTCACCTCCTGACACCGCTATCGGTCGTTCACCCTGGTGGTGTTCCTGCCGTGGTTCACGCCGCCGGGGCGCCGCGTCGGCATCTGGCGCCGGCCCGGCCCCCCGAGTAGACGCTCAGCCCTCGGTGCTCCGCGGGCCGAGTCGTAGACCGGCACGCTGCAGCTCCAGCGCCATCAACGCGTCGATGAGCTCGGCATCGCCGGCGCGCCACTGACCCAGGGGGTCGGGCGTCAGGTCCGTCAGCCGTCGTGCGGGCTGGTTGACCAGCGCCCGCAAGGCCAGCAGCTCGCGCAGCTGCGGATGCCGTCGGGCCCGAGCCAGCTGCCCGGCACGACTCGCGTACCGCACGCGCAGGATGAGGTAGACCCCCAGCACCAGGACCAGCGGCACCAGCGCCGTGACGATGCCGCCGACGAGGGCGAGGTGAGCCACGGCGGACTCCAGGTCATCCCCCGCCTGGGTCAGCCGGCCGCCGACACCGGCCGCTCCGAGGAACGGGCCGCTCAGGTCGGTGCCGACCAGCGGAACCGCAGTGATCGTGTCGGCAACGTCGCTCATCCGTCGCTGCAGTCCCGAGCCCGCACCGCGCAACGGGTCGGCCGGGGCCGCGAGGGTGGTGATCAACGCGGCGACGGTGCGACCGAGGAGAAGGCACAACAGCAGCCAGCCCACCGCGAGCAGGTCCCCGATCAACTGGCGGGCGCGGCGGGAGGGCGTTTCGGCGTACCAGAGCATGGCCTCATCATGACGGCGAACCGGTGCGACACAGACGACATTCCGGCGGTGATCTGTGCCTCAGGCGACAATGGGCTCGTGCGTGAGTCCTGCGAGCCGTCACCGCCGGTCTTGTCGCGGCTGCGGTCGGCCCGGGACGGCTGGCTGAGCCATCTGGCCGTCGAGCGGGCGGTCTCGAGCCACACCCTTGCTGCCTACCGGCGCGACACGGACCGATACCTGAGCTTCCTCGAGAGCGCCGGGGTGCACGACCCGGCGGGGGTCGAGCCGCAGCACGTCGCTGACTTCCTGCACCACCTCCGTCACGGTGGCCCGCAGCAGCGCCCGTTGGCCGCCTCGTCCGCGGGCCGTGCCCTGGTCGCCGTCCGGGGTCTGCACCGCTTCCTCCTGGAGGAGGCGGTCTCGCCCGCAGACCCGGCCCGAGACGTCCGGCCACCGCCACCCTCGCGCCCGCTCCCCGGTGCCCTCCGGATCGACCAGGTGGAGGCGGTGCTGGAGGGTGCGTCGACCGGCGGCACACCCGCAGCGCTTCGCGACCGCGCCTTGCTGGAGCTGCTGTACGGCAGTGGCTGTCGCGTCAGTGAGGCCGTGGCACTCGACGTTGACGACGTGCCACTGCAGGTCGAGGACCCGGAGGTTCGTGTGTGGGGGAAGGGCGGCAGGGAGCGGACGGTGCCGCTCGGCACCCACGCGACCGAGGCGCTGGAAGCCTGGCTCGTGCGAGGGCGACCCGCGCTGCTGTCCCGGGGAGCGGGGACCCCCGCCCTCTTCGTCAACCAGCGAGGCGGCCGACTGTCCCGGCAGAGTGCGTGGACGATCCTGCGCGCGGCAGCAGGTCGGGCCGGGGTGACCCAGCAGGTCAGCCCGCACACGTTGCGGCATTCCTTCGCCACCCACCTGCTCGATGGTGGAGCCGACATCCGAGTCGTCCAGGAGCTGCTCGGCCACGCGTCCATCACCACGACCCAGATCTATACCCATGTGTCGCTGGAGCATCTGCGGGAGGTGTATGCGCAGGCTCACCCCCGGGCGAGGTAGCCCGGCACCACCACGGCGGCTAGGGTCGGGTCGATCGGCGAGAGGCCGACCTCATCGACTTCAGACAAGGGCTGAGACAGACGTGACATCCGAGGCGAACAGTGCGCAGGTGGGGGCTCGGAGCGGGGCCGAACACGACCGGCTGCCCGGCACCGAGGCGGCAGGATCGGGTCAGCTCGGCCCGACGGGCCGGCCGGTGCCCCACTTCGCCGTCCCTGAGCCGCTGGCCACACACGGGCCGGCGCGCATCATCGCCATGTGCAACCAGAAGGGTGGGGTCGGCAAGACCACCACCACCATCAACCTCGGTGCCGCACTGGCCGAGTGCGGTCGGCGCGTGCTGCTGGTCGACTTCGACCCCCAGGGCGCCCTGTCCGTCGGCCTGGGGGTGAGGACACACGAGCTCGACGTCACGGTCTACAACCTCCTTGTCGAGCGGGGACACGCCATCGGAGATGTCATCCAGCCCACCAGGGTGGCGGGCCTCGACGTCGTACCCGCCAACATCGACCTCTCCGCAGCCGAGGTGCAGCTGGTGGGCGAGGTGGCCCGAGAGCAGGTGCTGGCTCGTGTGCTACGACCGGTGGTGGATGACTACGACGTCGTGCTGATCGACTGTCAGCCCTCCCTGGGACTGCTCACGGTGAACGCGCTGACGGCCGCACACGGCGTGATGATTCCGCTGGAGTGCGAGTTCTTCGCCATGCGCGGGGTCGCCTTGCTGATCGAGACGATCGAGAAGATCACCGATCGTCTCAACCCAGCGCTCCAGCTCGACGGCATCCTGGCCACGATGTTCGATGGTCGCACCCTGCACTCACGTGAGGTGGTGCGCAGCGTCGTGGACCACTTCGGCGACGACGTGTTCCACACCGTGATCTCGCGCACCGTGAAGTTCCCTGACGCCACCCTGGCGGCCGAGCCGATCACCTCCTACGCCAGCACGCACAGCGGCGCCGAGGCGTACCGCCAGCTGGCCCGGGAGCTGATCTCGCGTGGCAGCGCACCCTGACCCAGGGGCGGTGGTACCCGGCGGCGTGCTAGCCCGGCGCGGAGCACCGTTCGAGGTGCATCTGGACGCCTTCACCGGGCCGTTCGACCTGCTGCTCGGTCTGATCGCCAAGCACCGGCTGGACATCACCGAGATCGCGCTGGCCGAGGTCACCGACGAGTTCGTGAGCCACCTGCATGCGGTGAGCGACTGGGACCTTTCTCAAGCCTCGGAGTTCGTCCTCGTCGCCGCCACCCTGCTGGACCTCAAGGCGAGCCGTCTGCTGCCGCACCCCGACCCGGATGCCGAGGAGGACAGGGACGTGATCGAGGCGCGCGACCTCTTGTTCGCGCGCCTGCTGCAGTACCGGGCGTTCAAACAGGTGGCGAGTGACTTCGAGACTCAGATGGCCTCGGCCGGGCGGGTCTGGCATCGTGACGTCGGCGTGGAGCAGCGCTTCGCCTCCCTCCTGCCTGAGCTGGTGATGACCGTCTCGCCAGAGCAGCTGGCCCGGCTGGCAGCACGTGCTCTCACGCCTGCTCCGGAACCGGCCATCCCGATGCACCACCTGCACACCCCGTCGGTATCGGTGCGCGAACAGGCCGAGCTCGTGCTGCAACGGGTGCGCGGCGCAGGCGGCGCTTCGCTGTCGTTCGAGGACATCGTGCGGGACGCGTCCTCGCGCGCGGTGGTCGTCGCCCGGTTCCTGGCGCTGCTGGAGCTGTTCCGGGACGCCCGGATCGCCTTCGAGCAGAGCGGCCCCCTTGCACCGTTGGAGCTGCGAGCTGTCGAGCTTCACGACGATCCCGCCAGACCCACGGTCGAGGCGAACAGCGAGTTCGACGAGGAAGGTCCGGTATGAGTGAGCCCGAGCAGGCACGGTCGACGGTGGAGGAGGCGCACCCCGCCCCCGACCCTCCGGACTCTCCAGAGCTCGCTGTGCACCTGCTCCCCGGCGGCCTGAGAGCGGCGGTGGAAGCAGTGCTCATGGTCATCGACGAGCCGGTCGGCGAGGCCGTGCTGGCCGCCGCGCTGGAGGTGCCCATCCCGGAGGTGAGCGAGGTGGTGCGCCAGCTCGCCCAGGAGTACGAGGATCAGGAGCGCGGGTTCATGCTTCGCCGCTACGCCGGAGGGTGGCGCATCTACTCTCGACCCGAGTGCGCTCCCGCGGTCGAGCGCTTCCTGCTCGGAGGGGCGCAGGCGCGGCTGTCCCAGGCCGCACTGGAGACGCTGGCCGTGGTGGCCTACCGTCAGCCGATCTCACGGTCCCGGATCAGCGCGGTGCGCGGGGTCAACGTGGACGGGGTCGTGCGTACACTGCTGGCTCGAGGGCTCATCGGGGAGATCGCGCCGGAGAACCCCTCCGCGGCCATGCTGTTCGGCACTACCGACCTGTTCTTGCAGCGCATGGGCGTGAGCGACCTGGACGAGCTCCCGGCGCTGGCCCCCTACCTACCCACCGACGACGTGCTGGACGACCTGGCCGCGGAAGGACTTGCATGAAGCGCGTGGCCACCGGCCCGGACCGCCACGACCCCGAGGGCGTGCGACTGCAGAAGGTGCTGGCCGGAGCGGGCTGGGGCAGCCGTCGGGCCTGCGAGAGCCTGATCACCGCAGGCCGGGTACAGGTCGACGGCACCGTGGTCAGCGAGCTGGGGGTGCGGATCGACCCGGCCACCCGTGTCGTCCACGTCGACGGTACCCGCGTGGTCCTCGACGACACCCTGGTCTACCTCGCGTTCAACAAGCCCCGCGGAGTGGTCTCGACCATGAGCGACGAGCGGGGACGGCCCTGCCTGGCCGACTACGTCGGTGGGCGCAGCGAGCGGCTCTTCCACGTGGGCCGCCTCGACGCCGACACCGAGGGTCTGCTGCTGCTCACCAACGACGGCGACCTCGCCCACCGGCTTCAGCATCCGGCCTACGAGGTGCCCAAGACGTACGTGGCACAGGTGCCGGGCCCGGTGGCCAAGGATGTCGGCCGGCGGCTGAGGTCTGGCGTCGAGCTCGAAGAGGGCCCGGTCAGCGTGGACAGCTTCCGGATCGTCGACTCCCTGCCTGGAAAGGCGATCGTGGAGGTGGTGTTGCACGAGGGCAAGAAGCATGTGGTCCGTCGTCTGCTGGAGCAGGTCGGCCACCCCGTGCTGGCGCTCGCTCGCGTGCAGGTCGGCCCGGTACGTCTGGGGGAGATCAAGCCCGGGCGCTCGCGGGCTCTGACGCGTGAGGAGGTCGCGGGGCTGCACCGCGCCGCGGGGCTGTAACGGGCCGATACCCTGCTGTGGTGTTGCATTCTGCCCCGGTGACCATCGCCATCGACGGACCGAGTGGCTCGGGCAAGTCCAGCGTCTCCCGTGCCGTCGCGAGCCGGCTGGGGCTGCGGTACCTCGACACAGGGGCCATGTTCCGAGCGCTCACCTGGTGGTGTGTCGAATCCGGCTTGGACCTCGACGATGTGGATCTGGTCGCCGAGGCGGCCGCCGAGATGCCGCTGCGCATGGGCACCGACCCGGTAGACCCTGCGGTCGAGGTCGATGGGCAGCGTGTGGACGAGCCCCTGCGAACGGCCCGGATCAGCGCCCTCGTGTCGAAGGTCGCCACGAACCCCGCTGTGCGGCGCACTCTGGCCGCGCAGCAGCGGGCCATCATCGCCCACGCACGCACGGATGCCGGGATCGTGGTCGAAGGTCGGGACATCACCACGGTCATCGCGCCGGAGGCCGAACATCGAGTGCTGCTCAGTGCCAGTGCGGATGCTCGGCTGCACCGCCGTGCATCCGAGCTGAAGCAGCGAGGGCAGTCCCAGCAGGCCGAGGACCTTCGCGACCAGGTGCTTCGCCGCGACCGAGACGACTCCACCGTGTCGGCCTTCCACAGCCCTGCACCAGGTGTGCACGGAATTGACACCTCCTCGTTGACGTTCGAGGAGTCGGTGGCTGCGGTGATCGCCGTCGTCGAGACGCCCGGCGTGCCCGCCGAGAACCCGACCGCAAACGGAGGATCCCGATGACCCTGACCCACGACCCAGCAGACAAGATCGCCGAGTACGCGCATCCGGAGCGGCTGGTCACGGTGCCCTGGCTGACCGAGCACCTCGGACACCCGGACCTGGTGGTCCTGGAGTCCGATGAGGACGTGCTGCTGTACGAGACGGGTCACATCCCCGGTGCGCAGAAGCTGGACTGGCACCTGGACCTGAACGACCCCGTGACCCGCGACTACGTCGACGGGCAGCGGTTCGCCGAGGTGATGGGTGCCCGCGGCGTGGCCCGTGAGACGACGGTGGTCATCTACGGCGACAAGAGCAACTGGTGGGCCGCCTACGCGCTGTGGGTGATGACCCTCTTCGGCCACCCCGACGTGCGGCTGCTCGACGGGGGACGTGCGGCCTGGCTGGCCGCAGGCGGCGAGATGACCACCGAGGTGCCGACGGTGGACTCGACGACCTACCCGGTGGTCGAGCGCGACGATGCCGCCGTCCGCGCCTTCAAGGAGGACGTGCTGGAGCACCTGGGTGAACCCCTGGTCGACGTCCGGTCGCCTGGCGAGTTCTCCGGTGAGCTCTTGCACATGCCCGACTACCCACAGGAGGGGGCCATGCGCGGCGGGCACATCCCCGGCGCGGCGTCCGTGCCGTGGGCGCGTGCCGCAGCCGAGGACGGCACCTTCCGCAGCCGTGCCGAGCTGGAGTCCATCTACCAGCAGGAACAGGGCCTGAAGCCCGACGACAACGTCGTGGCCTACTGCCGCATCGGTGAGCGGAGCTCGCATACGTGGTTCGTGCTGACCCATCTGCTGGGGTTCGAGTCCGTGCGCAACTACGACGGATCGTGGACCGAATGGGGCAACGCGGTGCGCGTGCCGGTGGAACGCTGATGACGTCGCCCAGCGCGTCGGGGTCCGCTGACCTGCCCCCCACGATGGCCGAGCTGGTGGAGGACTTCACCGCGGTCAGCGAGGCCGACCGGCTTCAGCTGTTGCTCGAGCTGAGCAAGGAGCTGCCGGACCTGCCGCCACGGTATGCCGAGCGCACCGCCGAGATGGAGCGGGTGCACGAGTGCCAGTCACCGCTGTTCCTGGCCGTCGAGGTGGAGCGCACGAGCCGGGAGGAGCCGGTCGTTCGTCTCTTCTTCGACGCACCGCCCGAGGCCCCGACGACACGCGGGTTCGCCGGGATCCTGCACGAGTCGCTGGACGGGCTCAGTGCCGGTGAGGTGCTCGCCGTGCCTGACGACGCGCCCTACCGTTTCGGGCTGGCCACCGCGGTCTCGCCATTGCGCATGCGCGGGATGGTCGCGATGCTTTCGCGCATCAAGCGCCACGTCAGGGCCGAAGGTCTGCCGACGACGGGAGGCTCACCGTGAGCACCGAGCCCGACCCGCGGGTCGACGAGGTGCTCCGGGCCGGGCTCGCGGACTTCGAGCTGACCGACGCCGACGTGGCGCTGGTCGACGGTGCACCGGAAGCCGGAGAGCACGACCCGCAGGTGGCAGCCCTGCCGGTCGTGGCCGTGGTGGGCCGACCCAACGTCGGCAAGTCCACCTTGGTGAACCGTGTGCTAGGGCGGCGAGAGGCGGTCGTCGAAGACGTTCCGGGCGTCACCCGCGACCGGGTGTCGTACGCCGCGGAATGGTCCGGGCGAGACTTCACCTTGGTGGACACCGGCGGCTGGGAGGTCGACGCCAGCGGCATCCACCTGCGGGTGGCTGAGCAGGCCGAGGTCGCGGTGCAGCTCGCCGATGCGGTGCTGTTCATCGTGGACGCCAAGGTCGGCGCCACCGACACCGATGAGGCGGTCGTGCGGCTGCTGCGCCGCTCGGGCAAACCGGTCGTGCTGGTGGCCAACAAGGTGGACGACGCGCGCAGCGAGGCCGACGCGGCGATGCTCTGGTCGCTGGGGCTGGGCCAGCCGTGGCCGGTCTCCGCCCTGCACGGGCGCGGCAGCGGGGATGTCCTCGACGCGCTGCTGGACGCGCTGCCCGAGGTGTCACAGGTGGCGGCGGAGCCCGAGGGAGGCCCCCGAAGGGTGGCGCTGGTGGGCCGGCCCAACGTCGGCAAGTCCAGCCTGCTCAACCGTCTCGCCGGGTCCGAGCGGGTCGTGGTCGACGAGGTGGCCGGGACGACCCGTGACCCCGTCGACGAGATCGTCGAGCTGGGCGAGAGGAGCTGGCGCTTCGTCGACACCGCGGGGATCCGTCGACGCGTTCACCAGACCCGAGGGGCCGACTTCTACTCCTCGCTGAGGACCCAGTCCGCCTTGGACAAGGCCGAGGTGGCCGTGGTGCTGATCGACGTCTCCGAGCCCATCGCGGAGCAGGACATCCGCGTCATCCAGCAGGTCATCGACGCCGGCCGCGCTCTCGTCGTCGCCTACAACAAGTGGGACACCATGGACGAGGAGCGCCACTACTACCTGGAGCGGGAGATCGAGCGGGAGCTGGTCCAGGTGACCTGGGCGCCACGCGTGAACATCTCGGCCACCACCGGAAGACACGTCAGCCGGCTTGAAGCCGCCCTGCAGCTGGCACTGGACTCCTGGGATGACCGCATCCCCACCGGGCGGCTCAACGCCTTCCTCGGCGAGGTCGTGGCCGGCCAGCCCCATCCGGTCCGGTCGGGCAAGCAGCCCCGCATCCTGTTCGCCACGCAGGCCGATACCCGGCCGCCACGGTTCGTGCTGTTCGCGAGCGGCTTCATCGAAGCGGGCTACCGCCGGTTCCTGGAGCGTCGGCTGCGGGAGGAGTACGGGTTCGTGGGGACACCCATCGAGATCTCCGTGCGAGTGCGCGAGAAGCGTCGGCGCTGAGGCGGACCGGTCGAGGCCGGCGGAGGATTCGGAGCGCGATCCCGTGATGGGATACCGTGCTCTTCGCTTCCGTTCAGAAGCCTCGGGATGTGGCGCAGCTTGGTAGCGCACCTGACTGGGGGTCAGGGGGTCGCAGGTTCAAATCCTGTCATCCCGACGTTCGAGCCCAGGTGAGAGGCGACCTCTCGCCTGGGCTCTGCCGTCGCAAGGCGACTCGGCGGGCGCCATCGCGAAGTCCAGCGCGCCGCGTGGAGAGCCGCTGCACACGGTGGTGCTTATCCTGACCCTGTGGACGGGGAGGACGAGGGCGAGCAGGCGCCGACGGGGGGCCCGCATCCCTCGTCGCAGGAGGGCGTCCAGCCTGGATCGGAGCGCCTGGACTGGGTCACCGTTCCCAACCTGATCTCGGCCATCCGGCTGGTCGGGGTGCCGGTGTTCTTCTGGCTGCTGCTCATCGAAGCCGACCTCTGGGCGGTGCTCGTGCTCATGATCTCGGGGCTGAGCGACTACTTCGACGGCAAGATCGCGCGAAAGTACAACCTGACCTCCAAGGCCGGTGGCTACCTCGACGCGATCGCCGACCGGCTCTACATCGCCTCGACCGTGCTGGGTTTCGGACTGCGGGAGATCATCCCGTGGTGGTTCGTGCTGATCCTCGTCGCTCGGGACGCCTTCGCCGTCGGGATGTACCCCGTGGCTCGCAGCTACCGGCTGCCACCGCCGCCGGTGCATTTCGTAGGCAAGGCGGCCACGTTCAACCTCCTGTACGCCTTCCCCATCCTGTTGCTGGCCGAGCAGGGAGGCCTGGTCCAGGCCATCGCTCTGCCCATCGGCTGGGCCTTCATCTGGTGGGGTACCGGGCTGTACTGGATCGCGGTCGTCATCTACGCGGTGCAGGTCACGGACATGGTGCGGCAACGCCGCCGACAGTGGCGGGCAGTCGCCTCGTGAGGTGGCCCCGGCGCGGCGCCGCACAGCGCGAGCAGGACCCTGCCGCCTCGATGGCGTTGCTGGTCGAGGTGCTCGAGCGCCCTGTCGATCCGGGGTACTGGACGGCCGCTCAGCAGCGCCACGAGGCCGGTCTGCCCCCTCAGACCGGGCCACGCAGCCTGTTGCTCATCGCCACGGTGGTACTGCTCGGCTTTCTGATGAGCGTCGCGGCCCTGTCGTTGCGTGCCCCGGACCCGCAGGGCGCCGCCGAGCGCAGCGAGCTGGCCGAACGCGTCGAGGCCGCCGGCGCGCGCGGGGACGAGGCAGCGGCGCAGGTCGAGGCGCTGCGAGAGCAGGTCTCCACCCTGGAAGCCCAGGTC